>NZ_QEQT01000110.1:0-288031 GCF_003311655.1 Prauserella sp. PE36
TGAAGGCCACCTTCACTGCGTTGAACGCAGTGAAGGTGGCCTTCACTGCGGATGGGCCCGGGTACCGCACCGTACGTAGGCGCAGGTGTCGATTGCCGGCCGACGACGCTACGGCCGCGGTTCGCGACGCTCGTTCGCATGGCTACCAAGACCCGGATCGAACCGCGTGTGAAGCTCGGCCGCGGCGGCCGCAAGTGGCTGCTGTTCGTGCACGTCGTCAGCTCGGTGGGCTGGATCGGCGTCGAGGCGTGCCTGCTGGCCCTCGGGGTCGTGGGCGTGTCCAGCACCGACCCTGCGGTCGTCACCGGCTCGTCCGTGATCGCGGGCGTGCTCGGTGGGACCTTCTACTTCCCCGTGAGCCTGGTCGCGCTGATCAGCGGGCTGTTGCTGGGCATCGGCACGAAGTGGGGCCTGCTGCGTTACCACTGGGTGGTCGCGAAGCTGGTGCTCACGATCGCACTGTACGTCGGCGGGAACATGTTCGTGGTCCCCCGTTTCGTCGCGGCGGGTGAGGCCGTGGCGAGCGGCGGCCAGCCGGGCGACGCAAGCACGATGCTGATCACCGCCATGACGGCGGGACTGGTGCTGCTGCTCGTCGCCACGCTGCTCTCGGTGTTCACGCCGGGAGGCAGAACGCCGTGGTACCGCGCGAGGCTCGCTCGCTGAGGGCTCAGCGTTGCTGGAGTGCGAAGCGGTTGCCCTCGGAATCGAGGAACATCGACCACCAGCCCCACGGCTGCTTCACCGGCTTCGCGGGGAACTCGACGCCCTTGGCCGAGAGTTCCTCGTAGGTCCGCTCGATGTCGTCGGCGTAGAAGAAGAAGTTCGCGGTGGGCAGGTCGTCTCTCGCCGGGGCGCGAAAGGCGTCCTGCGGGTCGGCGCTCAGCACCAGCGTGGTCTGCCCGTCCGGGGGGGGTGACCTCGAGCCAGCGGTTGCCCTTGTCGTCGTATGGCTCGTCGATGGCGACCGTGAAGCCCAGCGTCTCCGTCCAGAACCGCTTCGCCCGCTGCTGATCGCGCACGCCGATGACGACCTTGCGCACGCCTCGAATGGCCATCATGACTCCAATTCGAATATATCCACAACGGATACAACGAGACTGGAGTGTATGCTCCCTCCATGCCGAAGGGCAACCCGCCGCCCATCACCCCGGCGGCGTTCCAGGTACTGCTGGCGCTCGCACGCGGGCGCGCGCACGGCTACGGGATCATGAACTTCGTCAGCGAGCTCACCGACGGCTCCGTGCAGCTCAGCCCCGGCACCCTCTACCGCACACTCTCCCGGCTGGCGGTCGACGGCCTCGTCGAGGAGGCTCCGGACATGAGCGAGGACCAGCCGCACGACGCGCGTCGCCGCTACTACCAGCTCACCGCACGGGGCTGGGAGGCCGCCGCACGCGAGGCCGAGCTGATCCGGCGGCTCGCGGGCGCCGCCGCCGAGGCGGGCCTGCTCGGCAGGCAGGAGCGCTCGGCATGACCGGGCCCAGCCGGGCACTCGGGCTCGTGCCGCACCTCTTCGTCAAGGACGTCGACACGGCGTTGTCCTTCTACGGCAAGGCGTTCGGCGCGGTCGAGCTGTTCCGCAACCGGCTGCCCGACGGCACGGTGCTGTTCGTCGAGGTGGCCATCGGCGAGACGCGCCTGTTGGTGAGCCAGGAGATCCCCCAGCTCGACGCACTCGCCCCCGCGACGCTCGGCGGCACCCCGATGCTGCTGACGCTCGAGACCGAGGACCCCGACGACCTGTTCCGCCGCGCCGTGTTCGCGGGCGCCACGGTGGAGGCGCCCATCGAGGAGATGTTCTTCGGCGAGCGCTACGGCCGCGTGGTGGACCCCGACGGGCACCGCTGGGCGCTCACCACCAAGCGCGAGCAGTTCACGCCCGAGGACATCGACGCCCGTACCCCGCCGGGTGTCTGATGGTCTCCGTTCGCACCGTCGTGGACCGCGTGGGTCCGACCCTGCTGCAGGCGGTCCACGTGCCGCCCGGCTGTCCCGCCGTCTCCGACGTCGTGATCGCCGAACCGGGGTCGGCCGCCAACCTGGCCGCCGGTGACCTGGTGCTCGCCGTCGCCGTGGCGGACGTCGCCGGAGCGATCGAGCTGATCCGCGACAGCGCCGAGCACGACGCCGCCGCGGTGCTCGTCAAACCGCCGCTGGCCGGCAAACCGGCGATCCGGCGAGCCGCCAAGCGGGCGGAGATCGGGCTCATCGAGGTGCACGCCGCCACGTCGTGGGCACAGCTCGTGTGGCTGCTGCGCACCGTGCTCGACGCGATCGCCGACGAGTCCGACACGCTGGAGAACGGCGACGACGCCGGCACGAGCGACCTGTTCCGCCTCGCCGACGCCGTGGCGTCCGTTGTGGACGCTCCGGTGACCATCGAGGACACCAACTCCCGCGTGCTCGCCTACTCGGCGCGACAGGACGTCACCGACCCCGCGCGCGTCGCGACGATCATGGGCAGGCGGATCCCGGACGACGTGCTCGCCCGGTTCCGCTCGCGCGGGGTGTTCCGCGAGCTGACCAGGGGCAGGCAGACGATCTTCGTGCCAGGCCAGCGGGACGGCACGCTGCCGCGGCTGATCGTGCCCATCCGCATGGGCGGCGAGCTGCTCGGCTCCATGTGGGCCGTGGTGCCGGGGCCCGTGCCGGACGAGCGGGCGGCCGCGTTCGCCGACACCGCACCCGTCGTCGCGCTCCACCTGCTGCGCCGCCGCGCGCACGCCGACGTCCAGCGCCGGGCGTCGGCCGAGCTGTTGCGGGCCCTGCTGCGCGGGGAGGTGAGTCCGCGCAAGGCCGTCGCCGAGCTGGACCTCACCGACGAGCCGCACCGCGTCGTCGTGGTGGAGACGCCCGGCGGCGACACGCTCGACGGCGAGGGACTGCGGCTCGCGCTGCTGGAACGGATCTCGCAGGGCATCGGGCGCAGGCCCGTAGCCGCCGAGGAGGCCGGGCTGCTCTACGCCGTCGTCCCGGACGGCGAGGGCCCTGGTACGTGGCCGGAGATCCGCTCCGCGCTCGCCGAGACTCCAGCGGGGAAGGACAGCGGCGAACTGCGGGCCGCGGCAGGCGGCGCACGGGACCTCACCGACCTCTCGCGGTCCCGCGCGGAGGCCGAGGAGACCCTGGGGCTGCTGCGCGCGGGTGTGCTGGCGGGCCGGGTGGTGTGCTTCGACGACGTGTGGACCGCGCTGGCCCTGCACCGCGCGGCGACGGCGTCGAGCGGCGCGCGCGTGACCGAGCTGGGTCCACTGGGGACGGTCCGCGCGTACGACGCCGCCAACGGCACGGAGTACGTGGCGACGCTGTACGAATGGCTGCGCCATCCCGGCGACCCGCGCACGGCGGCCACGGCACTGCGGATCCACCCCAACACCCTGCGCTACCGCATGCGCAAGCTGCTCGAACTGGTTCCGCTGGACCTCGACGACCCCGACGTGCGGCTGGCCCTGCTCGCCCAGCTGACGGCACTGCACTGGGCGTGACCCAGCTGCCCTCGCCGCCCCTCCGCTGCAGTGAAGGCCACCCTCACTGCGTCGAATCGACCCTGGGAGACGGGCGGGCGCAGGCAAGGTGGCCTTCACTGCGGTCGGTTCCGGGTCAGGCGACTTCGAGCAGGGTCTTGCCGATCGTGTCGCGCGACTCGATCGCCGCGTGCGCCTCGGCCGCGCGCGCCAGCGGGAACCGCTGCCCAATCACCGGGCGCAAGCGGCCCGCCGCGGCCTCGGCCAGCGCCGTGACTGCGAACCCCCGCAGCTCCTGCGGCGTCCCGCCGATTCCCCACCCCACCGACACCCCACGCTCGGCTGCGAGCTCCTCGGCGATCTCGGTCGGAGCCCCGCTGGCCGCGCCGAACGTGACCATGCGGCCGCCGCGCTCGACCAGTTCGAACGCCGCCCCGCCGACGTCGCCGCCCACCGCGTCGAAGACGACGTCGACACCCCCGACGGCCTCGCGCACGCGGTCCGCCCAGTCCGGCTTGCGGTAGTCAACGGTGAACTCCGCGCCGATTTCCCAGGCCAGCTCGAGCTTGCGGTCCCCGCCCGCAGCGGCGACAACGAGCGCGCCCGCGTTGTTGGCGAGCTGGACCAGCAGGCTGCCCACCCCGCCGCCCGCGGCCTCGACGAGCACCCGCTCGCCCGGCCGCAGCCCGGCGCCGTGCGTGAGCATCACCGCCGTGCGCCCGTCGGCCAGCAGCGCCACCGCGTCGTCGAGCTCGAGCCCCTCCGGCACCTCCACCACCATCGCCGCGTCGGCGACCGCCCGTTCGGCGTAACCCCCGTGCCCGCCGAGCGAGCTCACCACCCGCCTGCCCGCCAGCCCGGGATCGACGCCCTCTCCGACCCTGCTGATCACCCCGCCGACGCCGTTGCCGGGAATCACGGGCGGCTCGATCCGGAACGGGCCGAAACCGTTACGGCGGAACTGGGTCTCGACGAACGTGATGTTCGCGAACGCCACCTCGATCAGCACCTGCCCCGGCCCCGGCTCCGGGTCGGGGGCCTCCCCCGCGACCAGCACCTGTGGCTCGCCGAACTCCTTCAGCCAGACCGCTCTCATGACACCCCTTCCGTGTGTGCCCAGCCTGCGACCTCGACTTAGCTGGAGGTCAAGCCCTTGTGCTGCGGCAACCACCATGGGGGACCAGCATTGTTGTGCGCCCACGATGACACCGCCGTCCGGTTGGTTCACCGTGGGCAGCAACACCGCACCGAACGCAGGAGGAAGCCGTGCGCATCGCCGTCCCCCGAGAGGTCAAGAAGCACGAGTACCGCGTCGCGGTGACCCCCGCCGGCGTCCACGAACTCACCCAGCGCGGCCACGAGGTGTTCATCGAGGCCGACGCCGGCCTCGGGTCCGCCATCACCGACGAGGAGTACCTCGCCGCGGGGGCGAAGATCCTCGCGACGGCGGAGGACACCTGGGCAGAGGGCGAGCTGGTGCTCAAGGTCAAGGAGCCCGTCGCAGAGGAGTACGGCCGCCTGCGCTCCGACCAGGTGCTGTTCACCTACCTCCACCTCGCCGCCGACCGTCCGCTGACCGAGGCACTGCTCGCGGCGGGCACCACGGCGATCGCGTACGAGACCGTGCAGGCGCCCGACGGCGCGCTGCCGCTGCTCGCGCCGATGTCGGAGGTCGCGGGCAGGCTCGCGCCGCAGGTCGGCGCCCACTCACTGATGAAGCCGAGCGGCGGGCGGGGCGTGCTGCCCGGCGGGATCCCCGGCGTGCACCCGGCTCGGGTGGTCGTGATCGGCGGCGGCGTCGCCGGTCTCAACGCCGCGCGCGTCGCGCTCGGACTCGGCGCCGACGTGGAGGTGCTGGACACCAACGTCGACCGGCTGCGCCAGATCGACCACGACTTCGGCGGCCGGATCCGCACGGTCACCTCGAACGCGCTGTCGCTGGAGCAGGCGGTGGTGGAGGCCGACCTGGTGGTGGGCGCGGTGCTCGTGCCCGGAGCGAAGGCGCCGAAGCTCGTGTCCAACGAGCTGGTCTCGCGCATGAAGGCGGGCAGCGTGCTCGTCGACATCTCGATCGACCAGGGCGGCTGCTTCGCCGACTCGCGGCCCACCACGCACGACGCGCCGACCTACCAGGTGCACGACTCGGTGTTCTACTGCGTCGCCAACATGCCGGGCGCGGTGCCGAGGACCTCGACCTACGGCCTCACCAACGTGACCCTGCCCTACGCGATCCGCCTGGCCGAGCACGGGTGGCGCGCCGCGCTGCGGGCCGACGACACGCTGGCGAAGGGCCTCAACGCCCACGCGGGAGCGCTCACCAACGAACCCGTCGCCACGGCGCACGGCCTGGAGTATCAGCCGGCGGAACTCTGATCGCTGTCGGCGGGCGGCACCCCGTCCGGCCAGACGCACGGCGAAGAGGCGCCCAGCGACAGGTCACCCTCGACACTCTGCTGCACCGACATCCGGAACGCGTCGTCGTTGTTCTCGACGGAAACGAACCTGTCCGGCGCCGACCGCTTGTCGGTGAGCACGCGGTACCCGCTGGCGTTCCAGTGGTCGTACAGAGCGTCGACGAACTCGGCGTTCCGCTCCGAGGGCAGGCCGTCGAGCCAGTAGGTCTTGCCGACCTCGTACCGGCCGAGTGGGCCGTTGTCAGTGGGATCGAGGCACTCGGCGGAATCGTCACGGAGCACCTCCAGTGTTGGCCGCACCGGCAGGGCCGCGACCGCACGATCGATGTGTTCCTGCGCCCGCCGCGCGGCCTGCTCTCCGGTCATCGTTCGCATCTCGTCCCCATTTCCCGGCGACGGCCGCTCCGTAGTCGACCGGCCCTCATTGTCGTCGCCGCCGTCTCCACACGCCGCGAGCAACAGCAGGCACGCCAGAACGGCCATCCTCCGGATCAACCCGCACACCTCCTGAGCCAATGCCGATCAGTACGGTTGCCCGCCGACCACGATGGTGCCCATGTTCCGCAGGGAGGCGGAGTCCGGGTTCCAGTACTCCGAGTGGGCTGCCATCGAGTTTCCGCCGGTGTACCACTCACCTTCGGTTCCGGGGTCGGAGGTGAAGACCTGCGCGCCGAAGTCCTCGTCGACCGGATCGGGGCCGTGGATCAGCGACGGAGTGAGGCCGATCATGTCGTTCTCCGCGGTACTGGCGTAGATGTTGGCGTCGTCCGGCACCCGCAGCTCCGAGGCGTGGTCCACTCCGACGCCGGGGCTGCCGATGAGCACGACGTTGTCGACGTCCAGCTTCACACCGTCTCCCTGCGCCGCGTGGCCGATGACGGTCGAACCGTAGCTGTGTCCGATCACCGTGTTGTTCGACCCGCCGCCCTCGTGCGTGGCGCGCAGACCGTCCTGGAAGCCGCGCAGGTCGGCCGCCGCGTCCTCGGCGTAGTGCCTGTTGGTCGCCTGACCGAGGTCCTGCGGCGCGTCGTAGCCGACCCACGTCACGGCCGCGGTCTCGCTTCTGTGGGACTGCCGACGGGCCTCGTCGAGAATCAGTTCTCCGCGGTCCAGTTGCCCGCCGATGCCCGCGAGGTTCGAACCGGTCCCGGGCACGGACGTCACCACGTTGTCCGCGGTGTCCGGATTCCCGGTCGCCACGATGCCGCGGCCGTTGCCCTCGGTGGAGAAGTCGATGAGGTACGACGCCGGCCGGTTCGGGTCCGGCTCACGGTCGAGCCGCTCGTTGATCGCGTCCATGCCGCCCAGCGTCCGGTCCAGCCGTTCGTACTCCCGTTGCTGGTCCGCGCTGCGGTCGCCCCCGAGTGTCTCGAGTTCGGAGCGGCGCGCGTCGAGCTCGGCGTACTCCTCGGCGAAGCGGAGCCGGTTGGCACGGTCCCGATCCTCCACCGGGATGCCGTCCATGCCTCCGATCACGTCGCCGTGCGTGTGGATGGCCGATTCCTGTTCCATCGGCGTCAGCCCGTCCCACCAGCGCTTGATCTCCTCGGGAGACGCGTTGTCACCGGGAAGGTCGCCCGGGGTGATCACGTTGCCGCTGCCGACGGCTTCGAGCTCGAGCCCGGCCGCGGACGGCATGGCCTCGTCCAGCGCCGCCGACGCCACCTGGTCGGCCTCGGCGACCAGCGCGAGCGCGTCGCGGACGACGCCGGTCAGCTCGGCCGCCGTCCGCCGGTCCCGTTCCTTCTCGTCATCGGTGCGGCTGTCGCCAGGCCCGCCGAACCCGGCACGGACCTCGCCGGACTCCGGGTCGATCGAGAGGACGTAGTTCGACTCGACGGTCTCGACCACACCGTTCACCGTGCGCTGGGTCTCGGTGATCGTGTCGGAGAGCTCGCGCAGCTTGGGCGGTATCCGCTCGATGTACTCGCCCGCCTTCTCATAGCCGGCACGGACATCATCGAAGTGGGCGCGGGCCACGTCGGCGGCGTCACCGCGCCAGCCGTCGAGCTCGCCGAGCGCGGCCTTGACGTCGCCCGCGGTGGCGGCGAGCTGTCCGGCGAGCCGGGCCCAGCTGTCGGCGATGTCGTCGAACGCGGCGGCGTCGGCCTCCCGGAGCTGGCGGAAGGACACCACGGCGGTTCAGTTCGCCGAGCTCAGCGGAGGCAGCGACTCGACCACCGCGTGCTCCATCCGCTCGTAGCCGTCCGCGGACTCGCGCAGCAGCCCGCCCGCCATGGCCGTTCGCTTGCCCAGGTCGTCGAGCTGCGACTCCCACAGCGAGGCCAGCGCACCGGCCTTGCCCGTGGTCGCGAAGCCCTGGTTGGCTCCCGCGTGCGGTTCGATTCCGCCGAGGAACTTCGCCGTGGCCTCGCCCGCCTCGTCGGCGAGTTCGACGAATCGCTCTCCCGCGGCCACCAGGCTCCGCGGGTCCACGCCGTAACCGTCCATGGAACCCCCAGTCGATCCCGAACCGGGCAAACGGTAACCAGGGGGACGGTGAACCGGCAACCGGTTCACCGAGATCGGGACGAGAGCACAAGAAGGGGCGGCCCGCTCAACCAGCCTGGGGGTCACCGGGAGCGGGCCGCCACCTACAAGCTTAAGGAATAACTCCAGGGTTCGCTCCCCGGGGGGGCATAACTTGGCCGAGTTGTTTCCTTCAATCAGGCGTTCCGGCTTCGGTGCACCTCCCACACGGGTTGCCGACCTGGCCTTTTCGACCGCACACCGGCCGAGTGCGGCCGCACCAGGAACCGGTGGACCTCGCGTGATCGTCCAACCTGGCCGTACGGCAGGATGACCACCGCCACAGCGCAGACGACGAGGGGAAACGAGAGGCAGCATGCACGATGGCAGCGGCCGCATCGCGGTACAGAACCTCACCAAACAGTTCGGGGCCGTGACCGCGGTACAGAACCTCAGCTTCACGGTTGAGCCCGGGTCGGTCACCGGGTTCCTCGGCCCGAACGGGGCAGGCAAGACGACGACGTTGCGCATGCTGCTCGGTCTGGTGACGCCCACCGCGGGCGCGGCGACGATCAACGGCAGGCCGCACCACCAGCTCGGCAACCCCGCCAGAGTGGTCGGCGCGGTGCTGGAGAACGAGGGCTTCCACCCCAAGCGCACCGCCCGCAACCACCTCCGCGTGTACGCGGCGGCGATCGGGGTGCCCGACCAGCGCGTGGACGAGATGCTCGGGCTCGTGGGCCTCTCGCCCGCCGCCGACCGCAAGGCGGGCGGGTTCTCGCTCGGTATGCGCCAGCGGCTCGCGCTCGCGACGGCGCTGCTCGGCGACCCGCAGGTGCTCGTGCTCGACGAGCCGTCGAACGGACTCGACCCCGAGGGCATCGCGTGGCTGCGCTCGTTCCTGCGCTCGTTCGCCCAGCAGGGGCGCACCGTGCTGGTGTCGAGCCACCTGCTCTCCGAGGTCGAGCAGACGATCGACCAGGTCGTGATCGTCAGCGCGGGCATGACGCGGTACTACGGCCCGCTGGACCAGCTGCGCGCGAGCCAGCGCTCGCGGGTGCTCGTGCAGCCGGCCGACGCGAACGGTCTCGTCACGGCGCTGCAGGAGGCGGGGCTCAACCAGGTCGAGCCGACGCAGGACGGCCGCGTCGCCGTGTCCGGCGCGACCGTGCAGCAGATCGGTGACATCGCCGCGAAGGCGGGCATCGCCGTGTACGGCATGCAGGAGGAGAAGGCCGACCTCGAGCAGCTCTTCTTCCAGCTCACCAGCCCGCAGTACGGCGCGGGCGCGACGGCCTACCCGCAACAGCAGCCGTACCAGCAGCAACAGGGGTGGAACGCGCCGCCGCCCGGCTACCAGCAACCGGGTCAACCACCGCAGCAGCCGTACCAGCAGACCCCGCCGCCCGGCTTCCAGCAGCCGGGACAGCAACCAGGTCAGCAGCCGGGGCAGCAGCAGGGCTGGGGAGGTCAGCAGTGATGGGCAACCTGATCAAGGCCGAGATCCGCAAGACGCTGAGCACCAAGAGCTGGTGGGGCCTCATGATCCCCGCGGCGGTCTTCGCGTTCCTGTTCGCGCTCGGCTGGGGCGCGATCACCAACGACCTCAACGACTTCCTCGGCAGCTCCGACGCCGAGGAGCTGGCCGGCCTGCTGGGCGTGCAGCTCGGCGAGCTGCCGGTCGGGCTGCTCTCGCTGGCACACGGCATCAACATCGGCACGATGTTCCCGGTGATCTTCGGTGTCTTCGCGCTGGCCGGCGAGTACAGCAAGAAGACGATCACCACGACGTTCCTCACCGCGCCCAACCGCATGTCGGCGCTGAGCGCGAAGATGTTCACCTACATCGGCTGGGGCGTCGCTTACGGCATCCTCATCGTCGCCTTCGCGAGCCTCGCCACCGTGCTGACGGTGGACGGCCCCGGGCTGCCGACCGCGAGCCAGTGGCTCGGCGTGCTGGGCGCCGGCATCCTCGCTACGACGCTGGCCACGCTGTTCGGCATCGGTGTCGGTGCCGTGTGGAACAGTGTCACCGGCGCCACGATCACGCTGACGATCTGGATGCTCGTCGTCGAGAACGTCCTCGTGTTCGTGTCGTTCGGCTGGTTCGGGATCACCTGGCTCGGCGGCGTGCTGCCGAACGGCACCCTGAACGGCATCGTGGGCGCGATCGGCGCCGAGGCGTTCGGCGCGGCCGGGCTCTCGGTGCCCGGCGAGCTCGACGAGGACCTGCAATGGCTCCTGCAGTACACGGCGGGCGCTCCCGGCGCGTTCTCGTGGTGGGCCGCGGCGTTGATCTTCCTCGCCTGGACGATGCTGTTCTTCATCGGCGGCTGGGCCGCCAACCAGCGCAGGGACATCACCTAAGGAACGAAGGAGGTCGGGAGTGTCCGGCAGAGCGGCGACAACGCTGGACGCTCCCGACCGCAAGGCCGGGTGGATCCGCAGGCTCGCCGCGGCATGCTGGCGGCACCCGGTGCTGGTGGTGCTCTCGCTCGGCGCGGCCATGCTCGGCGTCGGTCTGCAGGCGGCGAGCCCGTTGTTCGTCAAGGTCGCCGTCGACGACGCGGTCGCGGGTGAGACCGGCAGGCTCGGCTGGCTCGCCGCCGCGCTCATCGGCCTGCAGCTGCTGACGTTCGGCAGCGCCTTCGCCCGGCGCTACCTCGGCGGACGGCTCGCCCTCGACGTCCAGCACGACCTGCGCCAGGCCGTGTTCGGCGCGGTGTCCCGCCTCGACGGGGGCAAGCAGGACTCGCTGCGCACCGGCCAGATCGTCTCGCGCGCCATCACCGACCTCCAGCTCGTGACGGGCGTGCTCATGCAGGTGCCGCTCTCGGCGGGCTCGGTGATCTTCGCGGTGCTCGCGCTCGGCTCGATGCTCGTGCTCTCCCCGCTGCTCACGCTCATCGCGCTCGTCGTGGCGCCGGCCGTCGCGATCGTGATCACGGTCAGCAGGCGCAGGCTCTTCCCCGCGACCTGGTCGGCGCAGCAGCGCGCGGCCGACGTGGCGCAGCAGGTGGAGGAGACCGTCACCGGCGTGCGCGTGGTGAAGGGCTTCGGCCAGGAGGACCGGGAGATCGGCAAGCTCTCCGACACCGCCCGCACCTTGTACCGCGAACGTGTGCGCGCCGCGAAGCTCGCCGCGGTGCCCACCGCCACCACCTCGGCGCTGCCCGCCGCGGGCCAGATCGCCGTGCTCGGCGCGGGCGGGATCATGGCGCTGCACGGGCAGATCAGCCTCGGCACGTTCCTCGCGTTCGCCACCTACGTCTCCGCGCTCATCGGTCCCGCACGGATGCTGGCGAGCCTCGTGGTGCAGGCGCAGCTCACCCGCGCGGGCGCCGAGCGCGTGCACGAGCTCATCGACGCGCAGCCGGAGGTGCGCGAGCGCCCGGACCCCCGGCAACTACCCGACGGCCCGCTCGACGTGCGCCTCGACGGTGTCCGCTTCGGCTACACGCGCAGCGAGCCGGTGCTCGACGGCCTCTCTCTGCACGCCAGGCCTGGGGAAACCCTCGCGCTCGTCGGCACCGCGGGCTCGGGCAAGTCCACGATCTCGCTGCTGCTGCCCCGCTTCTACGACGTGCACTCGGGCTCCGTCCACGTCGGCGGGGTAGACGTGCGCGACGCGCGGCTCACCGAGCTGCGCCGCGCGATCGGCGTGGTGTTCGAGGAGGCGTTCCTCTTCTCCACCACGGTGCGCGACAACATCGCCTACGGCAGGCCGGACGCGAGCGACGAGGAGGTGGTGGCCGCCGCGAAGGCCGCCGAGGCGCACGAGTTCATCAGCGCGCTGCCCGACGGCTACCACACGCAGGTCGGCGAGCGCGGCCTGACGCTCTCGGGAGGGCAGCGGCAGCGCCTTGGCCTCGCCAGGGCGCTGCTCACCGACCCCAGGGTGCTGGTGCTCGACGACGCGACCTCGGCCGTCGACACCGCGACCGAGGCCGCGATCCACGAAACGCTGCGTGCGGTGACGCGCACCCGCACCACCCTGCTCATCGCCCACCGGCGTTCCACGCTGTCGCTCGCCGACCGCATCGCCGTGCTCGACGCGGGCAGGGTGGTGGACGTCGGGACGGCCGAGGAGCTGGAAGGGCGGTGCGCGCTGTTCCGCGACCTCGTGGGCGGCCCCGGCGAGGACGTCGAGGAGGTGCACAGGCAGGACGTGCTCGTGCGCGACGAGTCGGGCGTCACGCCGCAGCTGTGGCCCGGCCCAGCCGCACACGACGATGTCGACGCGCTCGCGGAGTCGGCCTCGGTCCGGACAACGCAGGCGGCGAGCACCGGCGGCCCCGGTTCGCGGGCGTCGCTCGACCTCCCGCCGACGCCCGAGCTGCTGCGGCGGGTGCGGGAGCTGCCGCCCGCCACCGGTGAGCCGAGGCTCGGCGAGTCCGATCCGAGGGCACCCGATCCCGCGTTCCGGCTTGGCAGGCTGCTGCGGCCCGTCCGCGCCCTGCTGGCCGCGGTGATCACGCTCGTGGCGCTCGACGCGCTCGCCACCATCGCCGTGCCCGCCCTGTACCAACGGGGTGTCGACGACGGCGTGCGGGCGGGAGCGGAATCCGCGGTGCTGATCGCGGCGGCCGTCGGCGCGCTCGTGATCGCACTCGACTGGCTCGTGATCGCACTGCAGACCAGGCTCACCGCCCGCACCGGCGAGTCCGTGCTGTACCTGCTGCGCGTGCGCAGCTACTCGCACCTGCAACGGCTGGGGCTCGACTACTACGAGCGCGAGCTGGCCGGCCGGATCATGACCAGGATGACCACCGACGTGGACGCGCTGTCGACGTTCCTGCAGACCGGGCTGGCGACGGCCGTGGTCAGCGTGCTCACGCTCGTCGGCATCGGGGGCGCGCTGGTGATCACGGACGCGGGCCTCGCGCTCTACGCCTTCTCGGTGCTGCCGGTGCTCGCGGTGGCGACGGTGATCTTCCGCAGGCTCGCCTCGGCCGCGTACAACGAGGCGCGGGAGCGCGTCAGCGCGGTGAACGCGGACATGCAGGAGAACGTCACCGGGCTGCGGGTCGCGCAGGCGTACACGCGCGAGGAGCGTTCGGCGCGGGACTTCGCCTCGCGCAGCGACGCCTACCGGCGCTCGCGCCTGCGGGCTCAGCGGTACGTGGCGACCTACTTTCCGTTCGTCACCCTGCTTTCCGGGACCGCGGCGGCGATCGTGCTGGTCGCGGGCGCCAACCGGGTCGCCGACGGCACTCTCTCGGTCGGGGTGCTGCTGGCGTTCCTGCTCTACCTGGAGTCGTTCTTCTCGCCGGTTCAGCAGCTGTCGTCGGTGTTCGACGGCTACCAGCAGGCCAAGGTCGGCCTCGGCCGGATCGGCGAGCTGCTGCGCACGCCGACGTCGGTGCCGCCGGCCGAACGGCCCGTCGCCGTGCCCGAGCGGCTGCGCGGCGAGGTGGAGCTGGACGGCGTGCGGTTCGCCTACCCCGGCACCGACGCGCTCGCGCTCGACGACGTGTCACTGCACGTCCCGGCGGGCACCACGGTGGCGCTGGTGGGTGCGACCGGGGCCGGGAAGTCCACTGTGGTCAAACTGGTGGCCCGCTTCTACGACGTCACCGGCGGGGTGGTGCGCATCGACGGCGTCGACGTGCGCGGCTACGACCTGCCGGGCCTGCGCGGCAGGCTCGGCGTGGTGCCGCAGGAGGCGCACCTGTTCTCGGGCACGGTCGCCGACAACGTCCGCTACGGCCGCCCTTCGGCCACCGACGCCGAGGTGGAGGCCGCGGTGCGGTCGGTGGGAGCGATCGAGGGTGTGGCCGCGCTGCCGGCCGGGTTCCACCAGCCGGTCGGCGAGCGCGGGCGTGCTCTCTCGGCGGGGCA
The DNA here is from genome assembly GCF_003311655.1 of Prauserella sp. PE36. NCBI lineage: Bacteria > Bacillati > Actinomycetota > Actinomycetes > Pseudonocardiales > Pseudonocardiaceae > Prauserella > Prauserella sp. PE36. Next base: position 14,192 of record NZ_QEQT01000110.1, read on the forward strand.
GCGCCAGCTCGTCGCGCTCGCCCGCGCGGAGTTGGTGGACCCGGACGTCCTGCTGCTCGACGAGGCCACCGCCGCGCTGGACCCGGCGACCGAGACCGCTGTGCTGAAGGCCACCGAGGCCATCGCCAAGAAACGGACCACCTTCGTGGTGGCCCACCGCCTGGCCACGGCCGCGAGGGCGGACCTCATCGTCGTGCTCGACCACGGCAAGATCGTCGAACAGGGAACCCACGAGGACCTGCTCGCGGCCGGCGGCCACTACGCCCACCTGTGGCGCCTCGGAGAGCCGCCCACCTGACCCGCCCGCGAGTCCCCCGCTCCAGCCCGCGAGTCCCCCGCTCCAGCCCGCGAGTCCCCCGCTCCGGTCCGCGAGTTCCGCATTCGAGCGCCGCACTCGGCGTCGGGAACGGGCAACTCGACGTCGGGAACGGGCAACTCGACGTCGGGAACGGGGGACTCGACGTCGGGAACGGGCAACTCGGCGTCGGGAACGGGGGACTCGCGGGCAGGACGGGGGGACTCGCGAACGGGTGTTCGAGCGCCGTGATCGATCCAGTGAGAAATGCCAACGTCGTGAGGGCTCCGTTGACGGACTTCGATGACGGCGCGACGGGCGAGGGGGTTAGCCTGGTAGGCGCGTAATCGGACAACCAGATCGAGACGGATAGAGGCGAGTCCAAGCCGTGTCCAGCAGCCCTGCGTCACAGTTCGGCCCCAACGAGTGGCTCGTCGAGGAAATGTACGACCAGTTCCTCGCCGACCCCTCCTCAGTAGACGCCGCGTGGCATGACTTCTTTGCTGATTTCAAGCCCACCCAGGCGCAGCCGAAGCCGGACACGGCCACCGCCGAGCGGACGTCCGCCGCCAACGGCCAGGCCACCCCGAAGGCCCCCGCCAAGCCGCAGCAGGCACCGGCCGAGGCGAAGCCCGCCGCCCAGCCCGCGCCCAAGGCCGCCGCCCCCAAGGCGGAGCCGAAACAGCCCGCGTCCGCGAAGACGGAGTCGAAGCAAGCCGCGCCCGCCAAGGCGACCCCGACGACTCCCGCCGCCGCCAAGTCCGCACCGGCCGCCCCCGCCAAGGCCGAGGAGCCGGAGAGCAAGCCGCTGCGCGGCGCCGCCGCGGCGATCGCCAAGAACATGGACGCCTCGCTGAGCGTCCCCACCGCCACGAGCGTGCGCGCGGTCCCGGCCAAGCTGATGGCCGACAACCGCATCGTCATCAACAACCACCTCAAGCGCACCCGCGGCGGGAAGATCTCGTTCACGCACCTCATCGGCTACGCGATGGTGCGGGCGCTGCACGACTTCCCGAACATGAACCGGCACTACGCGCTGGTCGACGGCAAGCCGCACGCCGTCACACCGGAGCACGTCAACCTCGGCCTCGCCATCGACATGAAGGGCAAGGACGGCGGCCGCACGCTCGTCGTCGCGTCCATCAAGGGCACCGAGAACATGACGTTCCTGCAGTTCTGGCAGGCCTACGAGGACATCGTCAAGAAGGCCAGGAACAACAAGCTCACCGCCGACGACTTCTCCGGCACCACGATCTCGCTGACCAACCCGGGCGGCATCGGCACCAACCACTCAGTGCCGAGGCTGCAGGCCGGTCAGGGCGCGATCATCGGCGTCGGCGCGATGCAGTACCCGGCCCACTTCGAGGGCACCAGCGAGCAGACCCTCGTCGGCCTCGGCGTCAGCAAGATCATGACGCTGACGTCGACCTACGACCACCGCATCATCCAGGGCGCCGAGTCGGGCGAGTTCCTCAAGCGCATCCACGAGCTGCTGCTCGGCGGCGACGGGTTCTACGACGACATCTTCACGTCGCTGCGCCTGCCGTACGAGCCGGTGCGCTGGGTCGAGGACATCCCCGAGGGCGAGATCGACAAGACCGCCCGGGTGCTGGAGCTGATCGACGCCTACCGGATGCGCGGCCACCTGATGGCCGACACCGACCCGCTGAACTACCGCCAGCGCAGGCATGAGGACCTGGACATCCTCAGCCACGGCCTGACCCTGTGGGACCTTGACCGCGAGTTCGCGGTCGGCGGCTTCGCGGGCCAGCAGCGCATGAAGCTGCGCGACGTCCTCGGCGTGCTGCGCGACTCCTACTGCCGCACGGTCGGCGTCGAGTACACCCATATCCTCGACCCCGACGAGCGCCGCTGGATCCAGGAGCGCGTGGAGGTCCCGCACGAGAAGCCCGAGCCCTCGGTGCAGAAGTACGTGCTGTCGAAGCTCAACGCGGCCGAGGCGTTCGAGACGTTCCTGCAGACCAAGTACGTCGGCCAGAAGCGGTTCTCGCTCGAGGGCGGCGAGACCGTGATCCCGCTGCTGGACACGGTGCTGGACAAGGCCGCCGAGCACGAGCTCGACGAGGTCGTCATCGGCATGCCGCACCGCGGTCGCCTGAACGTGCTCGCCAACATCGTCGGCAAGCCGATCTCGCAGATCTTCCAGGAGTTCGAGGGCAACCTCGACCCTGGCCAGGCGCACGGCTCCGGTGACGTGAAGTACCACCTCGGCGCCGAGGGCAAGTACTTCCGCATGTTCGGCGACGGTGAGACGAAGGTCTCACTCACCGCCAACCCGTCGCACCTGGAGACCGTCGACCCGGTGCTCGAGGGCATCGTCCGCGCCAAGCAGGACATCCTCGACAAGGGCGACCGCGCCTCCGGCGGCTTCACCGTGCTGCCCGTGCTGCTGCACGGCGACGCTGCCTTCGCGGGCCAGGGCGTGGTGGCCGAGACGCTGAACCTCGCGCTGCTGCGCGGCTACCGCACCGGCGGCACCGTGCACGTGATCATCAACAACCAGGTCGGCTTCACCACGGCGCCCGAGCACGCCCGCTCGTCGCAGTACGCCACCGACGTCGCGAAGATGATCGGCGCCCCGATCTTCCACGTGAACGGCGACGACCCCGAGGCCGCCTACTGGGTTGCGCGGCTGGCCGTCGACTACCGCCAGGCGTTCAACAAGGACGTCGTGATCGACATGATCTGCTACCGGCGGCGCGGCCACAACGAGGGCGACGACCCCTCGATGACCCAGCCGGCGATGTACGACATCATCGACACGAAGCGCAGCGTGCGGAAGACCTACACCGAGGCGCTCATCGGCCGTGGCGACATCTCCATGGACGAGGCCGAGGCCGCGCTGCGGGACTTCTCCAGCCAGCTGGAGCACGTCTTCAACGAGGTCCGTGAGCTGGAGAAGCACCCGATTGCCCCGAGCCCCTCGGTCGAGGAGGAGCAGCAGGTGCCCGCCAAGGTGCCGACCGCGGTCTCCCGCGAGGTGATCGAGCGGATCGGGGACGCGTTCGTCAACGTCCCGGAGGGCTTCACGCCGCACCCGCGCGTCAAGCCGGTCATGGAGCGGCGGCACAAGATGTCGCGCGAGGGCGGTGTCGACTGGGCGTTCGGTGAGCTGCTCGCTTTCGGCTCGCTGGCGCTCGAGGGCAGGCTGGTGCGCCTGTCCGGCCAGGACTCCCGGCGCGGCACGTTCACGCAACGGCACTCGGTGCTGATCGACCGCAAGACCGGTCAGGAGTACTCGCCGCTGCAGAACCTGGCCGACCAGCAGGGCCGCGTGATGATCTACGACTCGGCGCTGTCCGAGTACGCGGCGGTGGGCTTCGAGTACGGCTACTCGGTGGCCAACTCCGAGGCGCTCGTGATGTGGGAAGCGCAGTTCGGCGACTTCGTCAACGGCGCGCAGACCGTGATCGACGAGTACATCTCCTCCGGTGAGGCCAAGTGGGGCCAGCTCTCCGACGTCGTGCTGCTCCTGCCGCACGGCCACGAGGGCCAAGGGCCGGACCACACCTCGGGCCGCATCGAACGCTTCCTGCAGCTGTGCGCGGAGGGCTCGATGACCGTGGCGGTGCCGTCCACCCCGGCCAACTACTTCCACCTGCTGCGCCGCCACGCCCTCGACGGCGTCAACCGGCCGCTGATCGTCTTCACCCCGAAGCGCCTGCTGCGCGACAAGAACGTGAAGTCGGGCATCGAGGAGTTCACCGACCAGTCGAAGTTCCTCTCGGTGATCGACGACGGCGGCGTCGATCCGGCCAAGGCCCGCAAGGTGCTGCTGACGTCCGGGAAGATGTACTGGGAGCTGTTCGTCGAGCGCGAGAAGCAGGGCATCGACGACATCGCGATCGTGCGGATCGAGCAGTACTACCCGCTGCCGAAGAAGAAGCTCCTCGCCGCGCTGGAGCGCTACACGGCCGCCAAGCAGGTCGTGTGGGTGCAGGAGGAGCCGGAGAACCAGGGTGGCTGGCCGTTCTTCGGGCTGAACCTGCCGCGCAAGCTGCCTGAGGCGTTCTCGAACCTGCAGGTCGTGGCGCGGCGCCCGATGGCGGCCCCGTCCGCGGGCTCGTCGAAGGTCCACGAGGTGGAGCAGAAGGCCCTCATCGCGAAGGCCTTCGAGTAAGCCGACCCGTCACGATCAGACTGCAGTGAAGGCCACCTTGCCTGCGTTGAACCAACGCAGCGGCGCGCAGCGTCTCCGTTTGGGTGGTGGTGGGAGACGGGTGGGCGCAGTGAAGGTGGCCTTCACTGCATCCGGCTAGGCGAGACCGTTCTCGGCGAGGAAGTCCTCGGCGATGTCGAGCGGGTTGCGCTTCTGTTCGGTGAACTCGACGTTGAGGTCGGTCAGCTTCTCGGTGGTCAGCGCGGCCGACACCGCGTTGAGCGCCCGCACCTCGCGCTCGCTGAGCGTGCCCTTCGCGACGAACGGCACGATGTTCTGCGCGGGGAACATGTCCTTGTCGTCCTCGAGCGTCACGAAGCCGTTGCTGCGGATCGTCGACGAGGTGCTGAACAGGTCGGCCACCTGCACCTCGTCCGAGCGCAGCGCCTCGACGGTCACCGGGCCGCCCGTGTCGGTGGTGCGGATCTCCTTGAACTCGCAGCCGTAGAGTTCCTTGATCTTGGCCTGCCAGCGGTCGGCCCACTGCCCCGGCCCGCCGAACACCAGCTCGCCGCAGCGGGGCGCGAGGTCGGAGACCGTGCGGATGCCCTGGTCGGCCAGTTCCCTACGGACCACCATCTCGTCGCTGTTCTCGGCCGGGGCCGCCTCGAGCACCTCGAACTGCTCCGGCAGCTTCTGCCGCAGCTCGGCGTGCACCTCCTCGGGCGTGGTCGCCTGGCTGTTCTCGTCGAAGTACTGCAGCAGGTTGCCGCTGTACTCGGGCACGAGCGACAGTGAGCGGTCCTCGAGCGCCTTGACCACCACCTCGCGCCCACCGACCGGCGGACGCACGGTGACGTTCTCGGCTCCGGCGTTGCGCAGGGCACCCGCGTAGATCTGGGCGAGCAGCAGGCTCTCCCCGACGTCCGAGGCGCCGATGATGATCTCTCCGCTTGGCCCGCCCTCGGCGCCGCCCTCCAGTGGGTTGCCGCACGCGGTTGCCAGCAGGCCGACCGCCGCGACCATCGCGAGCAGTCGCCGCCTCATGCCGACACCTCCTTCTTCGTGCCCGCCTCGGCGAGCCGAACGCCCCGGGGCACCAGCGCCCGCTGGACGGCGGCGAGCACGACGTCGAGCACGATCGCGAGCAGCGCGGTGAGAATGGCGCCCGCCGCGACCTCGCCGTAGTCCAGAATGGCCAGTCCGTCGAGCAGGTACCGGCCGAGGCCGCCGAGGCCCACATACGCCGCGACCGCCGCCGTGGCCACGAGCTGGAGCACGGCGTTGCGCACACCGCCGAGCACGAGCGGCAGCGCGATCGGCACCTCGATCTGCCACAGCCGCTGCCCGCCGCGCATGCCCATGCCCTCGGCGGCGTCGACCACCGCGCGGTCCACCGCCTGCAGCCCGGCGTAGGTGCCGGCGAGGATCGGCGGGATCGCGAGCACGACGAGCCCGATGATCGCGGCGACGTCGCTGTCGGTGAACAACAGGAAGAGAAAGGTCACCAGACCCAGCGTCGGCAGGGCGCGGATGACGTTGCCGCTGCCGACGAGCAGCACCCCGCCGCGTCCGGTGTGGCCGACGTAGAGCCCGATCGGTACGGCGATGACCGAAGCGAGGACGAGCGCGAGGAGCACGTAGCCGAGGTGCTGGAGCACCCGGGTCGGCACGCCGTCCGCGCCCTGCCAGTTGGCCGAGCTGGTGAACCAGTCGATGATCTCGCCGATCACACGGCCACCTCCGTCCTCACCGGGGCCGCCGTGCGGTCCCACGGGGTCAGCAGCCGACGCGACAGCACCAGCAGCAGGTCAACGACCAGAGCCAGCAGCAGCGTAAGCACGATCCCGACCACGATCGGCGAGAAGTACTCCCGCTGGAATCCGTCGGTGAACAGCACGCCGAGCCCGCCGACGCCGATCAGCGCGCCGACGCTGACGAGGCTGATGTTGCTCACGCTCGCGACGCGCACCCCGGCCGCGAGCACCGGTACCGCGAGCGGCAGCTCGACGGTCAGGAACCGCCGCGCGGGCCGGTAGCCCATCGCGGTCGCCGAGGCGATGACGGCGGGCGGCACGGCGTCCAGCGCGTCGAGCACGGGCCGGACGAGCAGCGCAGCGGTGTAGAGGGTCAGCGCCACGACGACGTTGATGCTGTCGAGCATCTTCGTGCCGATGAGGCTGGGGATCATGACGAACAGCGCGAGCGAGGGAATGGTGTAGACGAGGTTCGCCAGCACGAGGATGACGCCCCTCGCGCGCGGCCAGGCCCGGCCGAGCCAGCCGATGGCGATCGCGAGGACGATTCCGAGCACGAGCGGCAGCAGCGCGAGGTAGCAGTGCTCGGCGAGGGTGTCGAGGATCTGCTCGCGGTTGTTGGCGCTGCCGAGGTACTGCCCGAGCTCGTCGAAGAAGCTCACCGCGTCACCCCCTGCGGATGGTTCTCGATCACGTCGAGCACCTGCCTCGCGGTGACCACGCCGATCGCCTTGCCGTCGGCGTCCACCACCACACCGAGGCTCGCGGGCGACGACAGCGCCGCGTCGAGCGCGCCGCGGATCGGAGTTCCCTGCTGGTACAGCGATCCACCCGCCAACAGGTCCGATTCGGAGAGATCACCATCCACTGTGGACGACGGCGGCAGCCAGCCGCGCGGCTCACCCGCGTCGTTCACGGCGAGCCGCCAGTCCGTGCTCTCCCCCGGCGTGCCGCCGACCCGCACGGTCGGCACGTCCTCGACGAGCACGTCGCCCGCGGAAAGGAACGACAGGCCGCGGTAGCCGCGGTCCTTGCCGACGAACCCGGCGACGAAGTCGTCGACGGGGTGCCGCAGCACGTCGGCCGGGGTGCCGTACTGCGCGAGCCTGCCGCCGACGCGCAGCACGGCCACCTTGTCGCCGAGCCGCACCGCCTCGTCGATGTCGTGGGTGACGAACACGATCGTCTTGCCGAGCTGCGACTGAAGGCGCAGCAGCTCGTCCTGCAGACCCTCGCGCACCACCGGGTCGACGGCCGAGAACGGCTCGTCCATGAGCAGCACGGGCGAGTCGGCCGCGAGCGCGCGGGCGACGCCGACGCGCTGCTGCTGCCCGCCGGAGAGCTGTGCGGGGTAGCGCTTGCCGAGCTCGGCCGGAAGGCCGACGGTCTCCAGCAGCTCGGCGGCCCGCTCGCGCGCCTTTCGCTTCTCCCAGCCGGAAAGCAGCGGCACCGTGGCGACGTTGCTCAGCACCGTCCGATGTGGAAAGAGGCCGGCGTGCTGGATGACGTAGCCGATGCCCCGGCGCAGCAGCGCAGGGTCGGAGTCGCGGACATCGGCGCCGTCAAGCAGGATCGTGCCGGACGTCGGCTCCACCATCCGGTTGATCATCCGCAGGGAGGTGGTCTTGCCACAGCCGGAAGGACCGACGAAGACGGTGATGGTGCCGTCCTCGATGGTCAGGTTCAGATCGTCGACGGCAACGGTGCCGTCCGGGTATTTCTTCGTGACGCCGCGGAACTCGATTCCCATAGCCCACTCCCCTCTGGACGGACCCGCCCGACCGTAGTCGAGATCGGCCGCGAAGGCACGGCGTTCCAGCATCTAGGCTGACCTCGTGACTTCCCCGCTCGACGCCTTCGGCGTGCAGGCCAGGCCGCTCCGGCTCGCCGTCTCCCTCCTCGCGCACGGCTGGCAGGAGTTCGACGAGCTGGTGCGTGCGACGGCGGAGCCGAGGCGCGGCGTGGAGGAGCTGCTGGCCGCGTTCGGCGGCGACCTCGAACGCGAGGGCACCGCCGTGCGGCTGCGACCCGATGCGGTGCCGCGCTACCGGGAGCTGGCCGGTGAGCCCGCGGAGCCGGGCGACCTGCTCGTCGCCATGGAGGCGGCGATCTCGGACGTGCCGCCGCCGTTGCCCGCGCTCGACCACGTGCAGGCGACGCCCGAGACCGTGGTGGCGAGGGCCCGCTGGCTCGACGAGCAGTACGACCTGCGCCGCACTCGCCTGACGTTCGTCGGCGACCACGACCTCACGTCACTGGCGGTGCACACGCTGCGCCCCGAGGCCCGGCTGACGGTGGTCGACGTCGATGACCGGATCCTCGAATACCTCGACCGGCGCAGCGAGCGCTCCATTCGCACGGTGCACACGGACCTGAGATTCGGCCTGCCGCTCGCGGTGGCCGGGATGGCGGACGTCGTGTTCAGCGATCCGCCCTACACGCCGGAGGGCATGGGCCTGTTCGCCGCCCGTGGCATCGAGTGCCTCGCCGACCCGCCGGAGGGACGTCTGGTGCTCGCCTACGGCTACAGCCCTCGGCACCCGGCCCTCGGGCACCAGGCGCAGCGGGCGCTGCTCTCGCTCGGGCTCGCGTTCGAGGCGATCGTCCCCGCGTTCCATCGGTACGCGGGCGCACAGGCGATCGGCAGCGCGGCGGACCTCTACGTCTGCCAGCCCACCGCGCGGGCCCGCAAGAAGGGCAAGGGCAAACAGCAGGGCATCTACACGCACGGCCCGCAGTCGGTGGAGGCGCGCAGAACCCCGGCGGCGTTGCTGGACGCGCTCGTCGCGCTCGCGGCCGAGACCGGCCAGGACGTGACCGTTCGCGACGCCGACTGGACGAGGCCGGCCACCGTGCCCGACGGCACTGCCGTGGCCGTGGACCTCACCGCCGACCCCGGTCCGTGGCTCGCCCGCGTACTGCTGGCCGTGAACGCCGAACGCGTCGCGCTCCTGGTGCCGAACGCGCACCCCGACCTCGGCGACGCCCGCTCACAGCGGGCGCTCACGGACCTGGTCGCGCCGAAGTACCGGCTGCGCCTGCTGCGCAGCACGCCCGACAACAAGCACGCCGTGGTGGTCGCCGACGCGGAGCCCGGGAACGCGAACGCGGCCGTGCGCGCGGTCTGGACCCGCGCACACGGCCGCGTCGGCAACCTCTGGCCGCAGGCACCCGCCGACATCGCGGACCTGCGGCTCATCGACCTGCCCAGGCACCGGATCGCGGAGATCCGGGCGGCACTGGGCTGAGGGTCACGCCGTCACACCGTCCGACTCCGCGGCCTTGGCCACCGCGGCGGCCACCTCGGCGGCGACCCTCGGGTCGAGCGGGCTCGGCACGATGTGGTCGGCGGCGAGCTTGTCGGCGGCCACCGACGCGATCGCGTCGGCCGCGGCGAGCTTCATGTTCTCCGTGATCGACCGCGCACCGGAGTCGAGCGCGCCCTTGAACACGCCGGGGAACGCCAGCACGTTGTTGATCTGGTTCGGGAAGTCGCTGCGCCCGGTCGCCACGACCGACGCGTACTTCGCGGCGACGTCCGGGTGCACCTCCGGGTCCGGATTGGACAGTGCGAACACGACCGAGTCGCCTGCCATCGTGGCGAGCAGGCTCTCGTCGATGGTCGAGCTGGAGAGGCCGATGAACACGTCGGCGCCCTCGAGCGCCTCGGCGAGGCCACCGCGCAGCCCGGCGGCGTTCGTGGTCTCCGCGAGCTGCTCCTTGATCGGGTTCAGCCCGCCCCGGCCCGCGTGGACGATGCCCTTCGAGTCCAGCACCGTGACGTCGCCGACACCGGCGGCCTGCAGGATCCGGGTGCACGCCACCCCTGCGGCGCCCGCGCCGGAGATCACCACGCGCTGGTCGGCAATCGCGCGGTCGAGCACCATGTTCGCGCCGCGCAGCGCGGCCAGCACCACGATCGCGGTCCCGTGCTGGTCGTCGTGCATCACCGGGCAGTCGAGCGCGGCCTTGAGCTTGTCCTCCAGCTCGAAGCAGCGAGGGGCCGAGACGTCCTCCAGGTTCACCGCGCCGAACGAAGGACGCAGGCGCACGAGCGTCTCGACGATCTCGTCGACGTCGGTGGTGTCGAGCACCAGCGGGATCGAGTCCAGCCCGGCGAAGGTCTTGAAGAGCACCGACTTGCCCTCCATCACCGGCAGCGACGCGCTCGGCCCGATGTCGCCGAGGCCGAGTACCGCGGTGCCGTCGCTGACCACCGCGACGAGCCGGTCGGCCCACGTGTAGCGCTTCGCGAGCGCGGCGTCCTCCGCGATCGCGCGGCTGACCTTGGCTACTCCGGGGGTGTAGGCGATGGAGAGGTCACGCGCTTGCGTGATGGGTCGGGTGGTGGTCACCGAGAGCTTGCCGCCCTCGTGACCACCGAAGATCTCGTCGTCGCTCACCTGAGCTTGGGACACGTCAATCTCCAGGGCTGAAAATTCAGGGGATCGCCGCACGGCGTCCCCAGCTGTGTTGGGCTCCTCGGTCCCGGCTGACCGGCGCGGTAGCGCCGCCTTTCCGGGCGAGGCGTCCGTCGAGGCCCGTGGTCGAGGCTGTGCCGCGGACGCGGCGGTTCGCTCAGTGTGACAGGCCGGACCGGGTCATGGGCGCAGGGGTGCGGTTTAGATCACAGAATTTGCCGGATCTGCCCTGGTCAGACGGGTAATAGCAAGACGACCGTCCGGCTTGGGATGTGGCGGCTAAGCTGCGCGGCATGGATGTGCGCGAGCTGGCGGTGCGGGACGCCTACGAGTTCGTCCCCCCTCGTTTTCCTGATCAACGCGGACTTTTCGTCGCGCCGTTCCAGGAGCCCGCGTTCCTCAAGGCCGTCGGGCACCCGCTCACGGTGGCGCAGACCAACCACAGCGTGTCCAGGAAGGGCACGATCAGGGGAATCCACTTCGCCGACACACCGCCGGGTCAGGCCAAGTACGTCTACTGCCCGAGGGGCTCGCTGCTCGACGTGATCGTCGACCTGCGGGTGGGCTCGCCCACGTTCGGGCAGTGGGACGCCGTCCGCCTCGACAGCACCGGGTTCCACGCCGTCTACGTCGCCGAGGGCCTCGGCCACGGCTTCGTCGCGCTCGAGGACGACACGGCCATGGCGTACCTGTGCTCGACCGGCTACAACCCGGGGGGCGAGCACGGCATCACGCCGCTCGACCCTGAGCTGGGCCTGCCGTGGCCCGCCGAGCTCGAGTTCATTCTGTCCGAAAAGGACTCCAGCGCGCCCACGCTGGCCGAGGCCAGGGACGCGGGACTGCTTCCGGACTACTCCGCCTGCCGAGCCCGCTACGCCCAGCTGCGCGCGAACGGCTAGACCCACCCGCAGTGAAGGCCACCTTCACTGCGTTGAACGCAGTGAAGGTGGCCTTCACTGCGGTCACCCTCGCTGGCGGAGGTCCTCCGCGAGCACCCGCTCGATGTTGCGCTCGGCCAGCGCCGTGATCGTCACGAACGGGTTCACGCCGGTGCTGCCCGGGATGAGCGAGCCGTCGTTGACGTAGAGGTTCGGGTAGCCGCGCACCCGGCCGTAGAGGTCGGTCGCCCTGCCCAGCACCAGCCCGCCGAGCGGGTGGTAGGTGAACCGGTTCTCGAACGGGCGCGTGTCGCCGAACAGGTCGTGCCGGTAGATCGTGCCGTTGGCCCTGTTGACCCGGTCGAACAGCGCCTTCGCGGCGTCGATCGTCGGTTGCCCCTGGTCGGCGGTCCAGTTGAGCCTGGCCGAGTCGCTCGTGGCGTCGTAGGTGAAGTGCCCGCGCTCGGGGTTCTTCGTGATCGCCAGGTACAGGCTCACCCAGAGCTCCAGCCCCGCCGGCATGGGCGCGATCTCGGCGAACACCGGGTGCTCGGGGTCGTCCCACGCGTCGATGCCGAGCGCGGGCATGCCCGACTGCACGGTGCCGGTGGTGTCCCACATGTGGTTGGCCCTGCCCAGCATGACGTTGCCGTTGGTGCCCCAGCACTGCCCGACCTCGCCGCTCAGCTCCGGCAGCGCACCCGTCTCGCGGGCCCGCAGCAGCAGCTCGGTGGACCCGAGGCTGCCCGCGCCGAGGAAGAGGTAGCGGGTGCCGATCTCCCTGGTCGCCACCACGTTGCCGACCTCGTCGAGCTCGCGCACGGTGAGCCGGTAGGTCCCGTCGGACTGGCGGTGGATGGCCCGCACCTCGGTCAACGTCCTGATCGTGACGTTGCCGGTGCCCAGCGCCGCGGGCAGGTAGGTCTTGTCGAGCGAGCGCTTGCCGTGGTTGTTTCCGTAGATGACCTCGGAGGCCAGCGCGGAGCGCGGAACTTCCTTCGCCTCCTCGAGGCGCATGTAGTCGAAGTCGTAGACGCTCGGCACGAACGTCGTGGTCAGCCCGGCCTTGTCGGCATGCTTGCGCGAAAGGCGCGCGTACTTGTACGAACGGCACGTCTCGAACCACGCCGGGTCGATGTGGTTCACGCCCAGCGCGGCGTTGGCCCTCGGGAAGTACTTCCCGTACATCTCGTCGGCGTCGACCGAGGGCAGGATCTCCTCGAAGTAGTGCCGCTTGGGGGTCACCGCCATGGCGCCGTTGACCAGTGAGCCGCCGCCGACGCCGCGGCCGACGTAGACCGACATGTCACCGTGGTCGACGCGGTCGAGCACACCGGTGTAGCGCTCGATGTCGCGGTTGACGACGTCGATCCACAGGAACGACGCGAGCGGAGCCTCCGTGCGCGTCTTGAGCCACATGGAGCGCTTGTCGGGCCTGAGCATGCCGCTGAAGACGTTGCCGTCGTCGGCGGGCGTGTCCCACAGCCTGCCCATCTCGAGCACGAGCGTCGGGACACCCGCCTCGCCGAGGCGCAGCGCCGTCACGGCGGCTCCGTAGCCGGTGCCGATGACGACGGCCGGGGAGAAGTCGGTGCGCCGCTGCGATGCGGACGCGCCGTTCGCGGAGATCGTGGTGAGCCCGAACGCGGCGGCGGAGCTCAGCGCGCTCAGCCCGAGGAAGCGCCTGCGGGACAGCGGGGAAGGCATGGCGCGCATGCTGCCGGGCACGCCATCACCCCCACAAGCTCAAACCCGAGCGGCGTTCACGTCAACTGGGTAAACACCGTTAAGTTTCACTCGCCTGGAGGAGTCAGCGCTGACTCCTTCTGGGTGTGACCCAGATCGTGATGGTCGCCGTCACCACGGCCTTGCCGCGGCGGTCGGTGACCGTCACCGGGACCGGAACCTCGACACCCTCGTGACCGGCGCCGCCGACGTCGAGCGGCTCGGCCAGCTCCGCCACCGCCACCAGCGACGTCTCGGCCTTCGCGAGGTAGGACACCGTCATGCCCTTCGGGATCCACCGGTGCGTCGAGGGCACCGTGGCCTCGGCGAGCATGCCCAACGCGGCCTCGGCGAGGTTGCACGCGGCGATGGCATGGAAGGTCCCGATGTGGTTGTGCACACCCCACCACTTGGGCGCGCTCACCTCCGCGCGACCGGGCCGCAGGTCGCGTACGTACGGCAGCACGGTGCGGAAGTACGGGGCACGCAGGCACACCGCGGCGGAGAAGAGCGCCCGGCCCGCCGTGGTCCCGGAAAGCTTGCGCCACGCCGCGTATGTCGAGTTCGAAGTCGTCATGGGCGCCATATTACTCATGAGTAACCGGTCGGGGGCGCCGCTATATTCGCAGGCGTGGACCAGCATGTGCTCCTCCTTCTCCGTCACGGCCAGACCGAGTGGTCCGCCGCGGGCAGGCACACCGGCCGCACCGACCTTCCGCTCACGGCCGTCGGGGAACGCCAGGCGCACGCGGCGGGCCGCACCTACGCGCTCATGCACGGCGGCACGTCACCGGCGCTCGTGCTGAGCAGCCCCCGCACGCGGGCCGTACGCACGGCCGAGCTGGCCGGGCTCGCCGTCGACGAGACCACCGAGGACCTCGCCGAATGGGACTACGGCGACTACGAAGGCCTCACCACGCCGCGGATCCGCGAAACCGTGCCGGGGTGGACCGTGTGGTCGCACCCGATGCCCGGCGGAGAGAGCGCGGCGCAGGTCACCGCGCGGGCCGACAAGGTCCTCGATCGCGTCCGGACCGCGCTTGCGGGCGGCGACGTCGTACTTGTCGGGCACGGGCACTTCAGCCGTGTGCTGATCGCCCGCTGGCTCGGCCTCGAAGCGAGCGCGGGCGTCCATTTCAAGTTCGATCCGGCGAGCATCACGGTGCTCGGCGACGAGCGCGGCCGCCCCCAGATCCAGCACCTGAACGTCCCGCCGTCCTGACGACGAACCTCACTTGACCCTGTCCTGCCTCAGGCCGGTGCTTGGGCGCGCCCAGCCGGGAAGCGAAAGCCGACCAATTCCTCGGAGACCTTCCAGATCCGGCGGGCGTCGTCCGCGCTGCGCAAGCGCGAGTACAGCTTCTGTTCGGCCGGAGGGCCGGAGAGGTGCCGGAAGCCGCTGGGCCCGTAGAGAAGGCCGCCTTGGGCGCTGGGTGACGTCGCGGCGTAGAGCGCGGGCAACAGCGCCGTCTCCACCTTCCCGAACAGGATGCCGCGCGCGGACAGTGCGCGGATGAACCGCACCAGCGTGGTATCGCGTTCGCGGCCGACCTCCGGCCGCGCGGCGAGAAGATTGGTGGGGGTCACCCCGGGATGGGAGAGGTTGCTCGTGATGCCCCAGTCGCCGTCCCGGCTGCGCCGGTCGAGCTCGAGGCCGAACAGGCCGAACGCGATCTTCGACTGGCTGTAGGCCTGGTTGCCGTTGTACTTCCCTTTCCACTGGAGATCGTCCCAGTTGATGGAGTGCTGGTTGGCGGCGATGCTGATCTGCGAGGTGATCCGGGCCTTACCCGCGCGCAGCAGCGGAAGCAGCCGGGCTACCAGGGCGAAATGCCCGAGGTGGTTGGTGCCGAACTGCAGCTCGAAACCGTCCTTTGTAGTCTGCCGATCGGGCGGCGTCATCACTCCGGCGTTGTTCACGAGGATGTGGATCGGCCGTCCCTCCTCGGTGAGCCGGTCCGCCACCGCGGCGACGGACGCCAGCGAGGACAGATCCAGGTCACGCAGGGAGATCCTGGCGTCGGGGTGCTCACGGCGGATCTTCGCGATCGCGGCCTCGCCCTTGCGCGGGTTGCGGACCGGCATGATGATCTCCGCACCTGCTGCGGCGAGCCGGGTAGCCAGGCCAAGGCCGACGCCGTCACTTGCTCCGGTGACCACCGCGAGCTTGCCGGTGAGATCGGGAACCGGGATGTCCGGCGTGGTCTTTGCCATCGTTCTTCCTCCTGCCGGTTGGCGTCGTCCGTGGTGGCTCGGAGTTCGAGGCCGGACTTGCCTCCGAACCGGGCGGGGATGCCCGGCCTCGAGTCGTGGGCGGTCGGCCATTCCCACTGCTTCACGCCGGGCACTGCCCTGACCATGGCAAGTCCATCCGGACACTGCCTGACACCTGTCAGATTAGGTGTATTCTGACAAGTGTCAAGCGTTGTCCCCGGGTGGGTGAGCCGGAGTCGTGGGGAGAATGACCGCATGGCGGCAGAGGAGTCGGTGACCGGCGCGGCGCGAGGACCGGGGCGACCCGGGGCGGGCGCGCGTCCGGTGCCCGACGAGGCCGAGATCCTTCGACGGGGGATGGAGGCCTTCGCCGAACTCGGCTACGACCGAACCTCGGCCAGAGAGCTCGCGAGACGCCTCGGCGTCAGCCACAACTTCATCAACGACCGCTACGGATCCAAGGCCAACTTCTGGCGGACCGTGGTGGATTCGCTCCTCGAACGCGACCAGCGGGAACGTCAGCGGCTACTCGAAGCCGACGTCGACGACGCCGAGCGGGTTCGTGCTGTGATCGTCCACTTCTATCAGGCCGCCGTCGAGGCGCCGCTGCTCGGCCGCTTGCTCGCCGACGAGTTCTCCCGCGAGTCAGAGCGCCTGGACTACCTGTACGAGAGGTATGTGGCGCCGACGCTGGGGCCGCTGGTTCCGGCCGTCGAACGGCTCATGGCGGCGGGCCGCCTGCCCACCGTGCCCATGGATGTGCTGTTCTTCGCCGTGATCAGCCCGGTTGCCGGCCTGGTGCAACTGCCGCTCGCACATCGGCTCGGCCGGGCCGAACCGGTCACCAGGGAAAGCCAGACACGCACCGCGCGGGAACTCGCGGATCTGATCGTCAACGGGTTGCTCGGCCCACACCCGCGTTAGCGCCGGAAGGTCGGCGTGCTCGCGCGAGGCCGCGGGACGAGTGGCCGGTCTACCGCCTCACCGACGAGCCGCTGCGCACACTGGCGAAGAGCGAAGCCATGCCTGACGATCCTCTGCCGGCGAGCGGGGTCAGCGTGGTGCCTCGCCAGGCGGGACAAGGCCCTCGCAGGGCGGCCTAGTCCTGGTCGGGTTCGCGCTGGGCGGCGCGGCCCTCGAGGCCGCCGCGCCGCGCGGCCTCCTCCTCGGTCTCACCCTCCTGCTGACCGAGCACCCACGCGCGCGAGGGCCTGCGGAAGAGCAGCACCACCACCGCCGCCCCGGCGATCATGATCGGCACACCGAAGCCCGGCTGACTGGACGGCCCGGCGGCGTACCACCCCACGCCGACGAGCACCAGGCTGATGACCAGCGCGGGCGAGCGCGCCCACGTCTTGCCGAGCAGCAGCCCCCCGGCGCACGCCAGCACACCGAACCCGAGCACGAGGTAGTAGGCGACCTCGGCGTAGACGTTGTTGCCCGCCACGGGCGCCTGTCCGAGGAACTCCACGACCAGCACCACGCCGATCGCGAGCAGCGCCAGTCCTGGCAGCGCGGTGAGGGCACCGGCGAGGCGCACCTCGCGCGGCGCCGGGGAGAACTTGTCGGCGAGCGACACGGGACGCCTTCCCGTCAGATGACCGTGCGTGAACACTTTCGATGGTATGCCACCCGGACGGCCGTTTTCGGGCGGCCGGGCCACGAGCAAAGATCTGGTTGTCGTCGATGAGCCGGCGGTCGGCCGGGGTGCACTCGTCACGGCGGAAGTTGTCGTTCGGGGTAGGACGAACGGAGGGCAGCGACCGGCTGAGGCAAACGGGATCGCGGGTCCACGACCGCTCACGACAGCTCGCGGCGCAGTGACGAGTTTCGCAAGTATTAGTTCGGGCAACCGGGCCGCGTGACGCGTGAACTCACCTACTCTGCGGTAGTGCGTGCAGTTCTCGTCGTGAATCCGCAGGCAACCGCTACCACTCCCGGTGGTCGCGACGTGCTCGCGCACGCGCTGGCCAGCCAGGTGAAACTGGACGTCGTCGAGACCGACTACCGCGGTCACGCGATGGCCGTCGCGCACGCCGCGGCGCGGGACCAGGTCGACCTGGTGGTCGCGCACGGCGGGGACGGCACGGTCAACGAGGTCGTCAACGGCCTGCTGGCCGACACCGACGGCAAGCCCGGCAGGTACGGCCCGGTGCCGATGCTCGGCGTCGTGCCGGGCGGTTCGGCGAACGTCTTCGCGCGGGCCCTCGGGCTGCCGAGCGATCCGGTGGAGGCCACGCACCGGCTGCTGCACGGGCTCGAGGAGAAGAGCGGCAGACAGGTCGGCCTCGGCCTCGCCGGCGACCGCTGGTTCACCTTCAACGCCGGGATGGGCTGGGACGCCGACGTGGTCGGCGAGGTCGAGAAGCGGCGCGGCAAACGAACGAGTCCCTCGCTCTACCTGCGGACGGCCGTGCGCTGCTACCTGCGGCCGCCGAACGGCAGGCCGGCCCTGACGGTCCGGATGCCCGGCGAGGAGCCGGTCGAGGTTCACACCGCGTTCGTGTCCAATACGGACCCGTGGAGCTATCTGGGCTCGCGGCCGGTGCATCTCAACACGGAGTGCTCGTTCGACACCGGACTCGGCCTGTTCGCGCTGCGGGGCATGGGGCTCGCCACGGTGCTGCGGCACGTCCGCCAGGCTCTGCGCAGCCGCAGCAGGCACCGTGGCAGGCAGTTACTGCGTCACGACGATCTGCCGATAGTCAGCGTGACGTCTGAAGTCCCGGTAAACTTGCAGGTCGATGGCGATCTGGTCGGGCAGCGGACCCGGGTGGAGTTCATCAGCGTGCCGAGGGCGCTCACGGTTGCGTTATGAGTGGTTGCGGTCGGTCAGCAACATCGACTGATCGCCTCCGGCAAACTCCATGGTGCCGCTCAGCGACGGAGAAGCTCCGTTCACCGCAAGACGTTGCGCGACGGGCGGAACTGACAAGCGCATATCCGCAGGTCAGGCTAGTCGCTCGCGCGGGTGAGCTGACTCACCGATTGCCAGAAAACACTTGTCGAACTCGGTGACTCGTGAAAGCATTCACAAGCACCCCAAGAAACGACCGCCATGACGACTGGCGCGGAACGCCGCGCCCTTAAAAGGAGCTCAAGGAAATGGACTGGCGCCACCGCGCGGCCTGCCGAGACGAGGACCCGGAACTCTTCTTCCCTGTGGGGACCAGTGGTCCTGCTCTGTCGCAGATCACCGCGGCGAAGTCCGTGTGCCACCGCTGCACCGTCGCTTCCGACTGCCTGGCCTGGGCACTGGCCAGCGGCCAGGACGCCGGCGTGTGGGGCGGCATGAGCGAGGACGAGCGGCGCGCGCTCAAGCGTCGCCGTGCCCAGATCGGCACGCGCAGCAACTTCTGATCGCACTCAAGCGAATGCCTTTTGCCACGTAACGCTTTAACGCAATTCAAACAGCGGCAAAAGGTTTGAGGGCCGGCATCCGTCTCGGGTGCCGGCCCTCAAGCGTGTGTGCGGTTGTTTGGTCGCCGTTAATGCGCGGCACCCCTGCCGCAACGCGCACCCCTACCGCAGTGAAGGCCACCATGCCCGCGTGGAATCAGGCCCAGCGCCGCGTCAGCGTCTCCGTTTGGGTGGTGGAGGGAGACGGGTTGATCAGGCACAGCGGCGCGTCAGCGTCTCCGTTTGGGCGGTGGGGGGAGACGGGCGGGCGCAGTGAAGGTGGCCTTCACTGCGGTCGGCGAGGCTCCGGGGCCGGGCGTCAGACTCGGCGGCTCAGTGGAATGCGCAACGCGGCCTCGGTGCCGCCGGACCGGCGGCCGGAGGAGTCGCCGTCCCGCACGCCGCGCAGCGACAGGGACCCCCGCAGTTCCGACTCCACCAGGGTCCGCGCGATCTGCAGTCCGAGACCATCGGCCCGCTCCAGCGAGAAACCGGCGGGCAGGCCCTTGCCGTCGTCGCGCACGATGATGTCGAGCCAGCGCGCCGAGCGGGTCACCCGAATCTCGACCTGCCCTGGCCGTCCCGGCACGAAGGCGTGACCCACGGCGTTCTGCACGAGCTCGGCGACCACCATCACCAGTGGCGTGGCGATCTCCGCCACGACGACGCCGAAGGAGCCGGAGCGGGTGAGCTTCACGTGCGCCTCGGCGGTCGCGACCTCGCCCACCATCGGCAGCACGTTGTCGAGCAGCTTGTCGAGGTCCACGCGCTCGTCGACGGACATCGACAGCGCCTCGTGCACCATCGCGATCGACGACACGCGCCGCACGGACTCGCTCAGGGCCTGCCGCGCCTCGTTGCTCTGCGTGCGCCGCGACTGGAGCCGCAGCAGCGCGGCCACCGTCTGCAGGTTGTTCTTGACCCGGTGGTGGATCTCCCGGATCGTCGCGTCCTTCGACAGCAGCGCCCGATCGCGCCGCTTCACCTCCGTGACGTCGCGTGCCAGCACCAGCGCGCCGGCCGGGCGCCCCGCGGGCCGCAACGGCAGCGCCCGGAACAGGACCACCGCCCCTCGCCGCGACTCCACCTCCGTCCGGCTGCCGGGCTTGCCGTCGAGCGCGTCGAGGATGCGGTGCGAGACCTCGGTGGCGTCGAACGGGTCGCGGATCAGCGACCGCGTGAGCGGCGCGAGGCGCGTGCCGATGAGGTCCGACTCGTAGCCCATGCGGTGGTAGGCCGACTGCCCGTTGGGGCTCGCGAACACCACCGTGCCGCTCTGGTCGAGCCGGATGAGCCCGTCGCCGACGCGGGGGCTGGTGTGCACGTCGGTGCCGCCGTCGGGGCTCGGGAACGTGCCGTCGGCCATCATCTGGCACAGGTCCGCCGCGCTGCCCAGGTAGGCGATCTCCAGCGGGCTCGGCACCCTCGGCGACGCGAGGTTGGTCTCCCGGCTGAGTACCGCGATCACGCGCTCGCCGAACTTGACCGGCACGGCCTCCCTGCGCATCGGCAGGTCGCGGTACCAATGCGGGTCCTCCTCGCGGCAGAGCCGAACCTCCCGCATTGCCCTGCCGAGCTGCGGGTGCTCCCCGTTCGTGAACCGCGTGCCAACGACGTCCTCTGGATGAGCGGTCGGGCCGGTCGTCGGGCGCACCTGCGCGACACAGACGAAGTCGCCCTCGCCCTCCTCGACTGGCACCCACATCAGGAAGTCCGCGAAGGAGAGATCGGCCAGCAGCTGCCATTCGGCCACGACCATCTGCAGATGGTCGACCGCCTCACCAGGCAGTCCGGTGTTCTCCGCGAGCAGCTCGGCTAGCGTGGACATGGCTTATTCGACCACCGAACGTCATCCTCGATCACGGTGCGCAGGCCACGCACCGCCGTCCGCAATACAACCAGAGCGTGGTGCCCTCGGCACACCTCTGGCGGGCAGCGTCACTCCCCATGACACACTAGATGGAGCCAGTCATGGAGGAGTGAACATGTCGAAGCGTGCCCGTAAGCGTCGCGACCGGAAGAAGAACGGCGCGAACCACGGCAAGAAGCCCAACGCCTGAGCAGGCGAGGCGACGAACAGCGGCCCCGGCACCGGAATGGTGCCGGGGCCGCTGTTCGGGTGGCGTCAGTCGCTGCCTTCGGTGACGCGTTCCACGGTCACCTCGGTCTCGGAGATCCGCAGCCCGCCGTGCTCCTCCACGGTCTTGCGGATCGAGGCCCGCAACCGGTTCTTGAGCTCGGCCGGAGCGTGGTCGCCGCCGCACTTGCGGGCCAGCAGCTGCTTGAGCTGCTCGTCGATGCCGTACTCCTCGAGGCACGGCGGGCAGTCATCGATGTGCCTGCGCAGCTCGGCGTCCCGCTCGGGACTGCACTCCTTGTCCAGCAGCAGGAAGATCTCGGCGAGCGCCTCTTCGCAATGGACCTTGTCGGACTTGCCGGAACCGTGAGTGCTCATCGCCCGGCCACCTCCTGCTGGGCGGAACGGATGAACCCGCGCTCCCTGGCAACGTCGGCGAGCAGGCCGCGCAGCTGGCTACGGCCCCGGTGCAGGCGCGACATCACCGTGCCGATCGGCGTATCCATGATCTCTGCGATTTCCTTGTAGGCGAAGCCCTCGACGTCGGCGAGGTACACGGCGAGCCGGAATTCCTCGGGCAGCTGCTGCAGCGCCGCCTTCACGTCGACATCCGGCAGGTTGTCCATGGCCTCGACCTCGGCCGAGCGAAGGCCGCTCGACGTGTGGCTCTCCGCCTGGGCCAGCTGCCAGTCGGTGATCTCCTCCGTGGGTTGCTGGAGGGGCTGACGCTGCCGCTTGCGGTAGCCGTTGATATAGGTGTTGGTGAGGATCCGGTACATCCAGGCCTTGAGGTTCGTGCCCTTCTTGAAGGACGCGAACGCCGCATAGGCCTTGAGGTAGGTCTCCTGCACCAGGTCCTCGGCATCGGCGGGGTTACGGGTCATGCGCAACGCCGCCGAGTAGAGCTGGTCGAGCAGGGGCATCGCGTCGCGTTCGAAGCGCTCGGCTCGCTCCTGCTCCTGCTCTGTGTCGGCCGGGGTGGCCGTGGGCTCCGCGGAGTTCTGCGTGCTCGGCAAACCTTTCCCTTCCAGATCGGCGCTGTGGCGCCGGCGTGTGGTGCCCGCTGCCGACGGCTCGGTCGTCGGCTCCAAGGATACGCGGGAACGGCTGGCTGGTCTGGTCAGAGTGGTCGGCACGACGGGTGTAACGCGAGGGCCTCGTCGCGAATTCCTGGCCGGATAGGATGCGCTGCCGTGGCTGGTAAAGGCACTCCCGCAACGGCGTTGCTCAACAAGAAGAAGATCGCGCACACGGTGCACACGTACGACCACGATTCGCGACACGACTCGTACGGAACCGAGGCCGCCGAGGCCCTCGGGGTGGATCCCGCCAAGGTGTTCAAGACCCTGGTCGCCGAGGTCGACGGCAAGCTCACCGTGGGCGTCGTGCCCGTGACCGGCCAGCTCGACCTCAAGGCGCTCGCGGCGGCCGTCGGCGGCAAGCGGGCGAAGATGGCGGACGCGGCGGCCGCGCAGCGGGCCACCGGTTACGTCCTCGGCGGCATCTCCCCGCTCGGCCAGCGCTCGCGCCTGCCCGTCGTGGTGGACGAGTCGGCGCAGCGGTTCGACACGGTGCTCTGCTCGGGCGGGCGACGCGGGCTGGAGATCGAGCTGGCCCCCGCCGACCTGGTGACACTCACCACGGCGACCGTGGCGCCCATCGCGGACTGAGGCTCACGGCGGGCTCACGTCACGAGGGGGCGCAGCACCCGGCCGAGCCACTCGGCCGCGGCCCGCGACACTCCGTCGAGGTCGGCCTTGAGGCTGTGGTCGCCGGGCACCACCACGACCTCGTGGTGCGGTCCCGGCTCCGGCCTGCCGAAGGGGTCGTTCTCGCCCTGCACGACCAGCGTCGGCACCTCGACGCCGTCCAGCTCGGGCTGGCGCGTCCGTTCCGGCTTGCCCGGCGGGTGCTCCGGGAACGCGAGGCAGAGCACGGCGACGGCCTGGCCCTCCGCAGCGGTGCGGCACGCGACCCTGGCGCCGGACGAGCGGCCGCCGAACACGAGCGGGAGCCCGTCGAACCATGTGGTGGAAAGGTCCTCGGCCACGGCCAGCCAGGCCGCGTCGAGTTGCTTCGCGGGCGCGGGGGCGCGCCTGCCCGCGACCCGATAGGGCTGCTCGACGAGCGCGACGTGCACGCCGGCGTCGCGCGCCGACCTGGCGACGGCCACCAGGTCGGGCGCCTCGATCCCGCCGCCCGCGCCGTGCCCGAGCAGCAGCCCCGCCGCGCCCTCCTCTGCGCAGTGCAGCTCGGCACGGGCCGGGCCGTGCGGGGTGTCGATCTGCTTGCTGGTCATTTCCGGCTGGGCAGGTCGAACAGGGCGCCGGTGCCGCTCTCGTCGAGGTTCGCCGCCTCGGTCTCGACGCGCTCGAGCAGTTCGGGCCCGTTGTTGCGGACACTGTTGACCTTGGTGGAGACCGGCCGCAGCTCGAGCGAGTCGGCCCACTCGAGGCCCGGCGGTTCGAGCAGCCCGGAGGCGTCGGTGCGATCGGGGTCCAGCCAGTCCTGCCACCGCTCCTTCGGCATGACGAGCGGCATGCGGTCGTGGATGTCGGTGAGCTGGCCGATCGCGTCGGTCGTGATCACCGAGCACGTGATCAGGGGCGGCGCGTCCGGCTCGCCCTTCGGGTCGCGCCAGGTCTCCCAGATGCCGGCGAACGCGAGCGACGACCCGTCCCGCGTGGTCATGAAGAACGGTTCCTTCGGCGCCTTCTTGCCCGCGCCCTCGGCGACCCGCCACTCGTACCAGCCGTCGGCGGGAATCAGGCAGCGGCGCCGCGACAGCGCCTTGCGGAACGCCGGCTTCTCGGTCGCGGTCTCCGCACGCGTGTTGATCATGCGACTGCCGATGCCCGCGTCCTTCGCCCAGAACGGCACGAGGCCCCAGCGCATGACGCGCAGGCTGCGAACCGCGGGCTCGTCCTCCTGCACCTTGCCCTCTTCGTCGCGCGGGTGCCGCTCGACGACGCTGACGATGTTCTTCGTCGGCGCGACGTTGTAGTTCTCGGTCGGCGCGTGCCCCTCGGTGCCGTCGGCCGCGTCGAACTCCTTCATCAACGTGGCCGGGTCCTTGGTGGCGGCGTATCGGCCGCACATGAGATCGGCCCTCCCCTTGTTCGTGGCTGTAGAGCGCCATCGTGGCACGGTTGCTGGGCCCTGGCGAGCACCATGGGGGATCATCAGTGCAGGTATCCCCGCGAGTGGAGGGTGTGACGGTTTGGCCCGCAGTGACTGGCGCAAGCTCGACGAGAGCGACGTCAGGGTGCGCCCTGGCAAGGGAACCCGTCCACGGAGCAAGCGCCGGCCGGCACACGCCGACGCCGCACCCGCCATGGTGACGGCGGTCGACCGTGGCCGCTGGACCTGCGCGGTCGAGGCCGATCCCGGTCGCGCGGTCACGGCCATGCGGGCCCGCGAGCTGGGCCGGACACCGGTGGTGGTCGGCGACCGGGTGGGCCTGGTCGGCGACGTCAGCGGCAAACCCGACACGCTCGCGCGGATCGTGCGCGTCGAGGAGCGGACGAGCCTGCTGCGGCGTACCGCCGACGACACTGACCCGTACGAGCGTGTGGTCGTCGCCAACGCCGAGCAGCTGCTCATCGTCACCTCGCTCGCCGACCCACCACCGAGGACGGGGTTCATCGACCGGTGTCTCGCCGCCTGCTACACGGGCGGCCTCGAACCGGTGCTTTGCCTGACCAAGGCCGACCTCGCCGACCCCGGCGAGCTGCTCGCGTCCTACGCCGACCTGGACGTGCCCGCCGTCGTGACGCGCTACGACGAGGAGCCGGAGGGGCTGCGCGAGCAGCTGCAGGGGCGGGTGTCCGCGCTCGTCGGCCATTCCGGCGTCGGCAAGTCGACGCTGGTCAACCGAATCGTGCCCGACGCCCGCCTGGCGACCGGCGAGGTGAGCGCGGTCGGCAAGGGCAGGCACACGTCGGTCAGCGCGATCGCGCTCCCGCTGCCCGACGGCGGCTGGGTGATCGACACTCCCGGGGTGCGCTCGTTCGGCCTGGCCCATGTCACGGCCGACGACATCGTCATGTCGTTCCCCGAGTTCGCCGAGGCCGCCGAGGAGTGCCCGTCCGGCTGCGGGCACCTCGGCCCGCCGGATGACCCGGACTGCGCGCTGGACGAGGTGGTCGAGGACGGGCAGGCGCGACCGGGCAGGCTCGCGTCACTGCGCAGGCTGCTGGCGTCACGAGCGGGTCTCGAGCAGCCCTGACACGCCGCGTTGGTTAAGCCGATGTGAAGCCGATCCGGTAAGCATGGAACCCTCATAGGGGATCGCCCGTCCGAGCAGAAGAGGGGCGAACCGCTCACACGATCAAACTCACAAGGGGATCTTCATGCGTAAGACGGCTCTGGCGGCCAGCGGCTTTGCGCTGGTCATCGCGCTCAGCGCCTGTGGCAGCGACGGTGACTCTGGCAACGCGTTCGGGGGCAACCCGGGCGGTGACGCGGGCTCGAGCTTCTTCAGCGACCCACAGCAGCTGGCGGCGGCGGCCTCCGAGAAGACGGCTGAGTCGAAGTCGTCGAAGTTCTCGATGGACATGAACATGGCCGGCATGCAGATGACGGCCGAAGGTGCGGGCCTCTACGACGGCGCCAACACCAAGATGTCCATGAACATGGAGATGATGGGCCAGTCCATCGAGATGCGCCTGGTCGACCAGGCGATGTACATGAAGATGGCCGGTCTCGAGGCTCAGACGGGCGGCAAGCCGTGGGCGAAGATCTCGCTCGACGGCACCGACCCGATGTCGCAGCAGCTGAGCAGCTCGATGGAGCAGAGCGACCCGACCAAGACGCTCGAGTACATCAAGGAAGCCGGCGAGATCACCAACAGCGAGAAGACCACCCTGGACGGCCAGGAGGTCACGCACTACACGATCGAGCTGGACTTCAAGAAGGTCGCCTCGGAGATGGGCGCCGCGTCCGGCATCACGCCCGAGCAGGCCGAGCAGCTGCCCGCCAAGCTGCCGATGGAGCTGTGGCTGAACAGCGACAACCTGCCGGTCCAGGTCGTCATGGACATGGGCAAGATGATGGAGGCCGCCGGCGCCGGTGGTCAGGAGGCCAAGATGACGATGAAGTACAGCGACTGGGGCACCCCGGTCACCGTCGAGGCCCCGCCCGCCGACCAGGTCGGCGAGATGCCGATGGGCTGACGCCCGCCCTCGGCTGAGCTGAGCCAACGTCCCCCAAGGCCACCTTTGCCGCGTTGAACGCAACAAAGGTGGCCTTGGGGGACTTTTTCGTTACTCCATGTGGGGGTAGGCGATCGAGGTGGGCGCGTCGAACGTCTCCTTGATCGACCTGGGGCTCGTCCAGCGCAGCAGGTTGAACATGGAGCCAGCCTTGTCGTTGGTCCCCGACGCCCGCGACCCGCCGAAGGGCTGCTGGCCGACGATCGAGCCCGTCGGCTTGTCGTTGACGTAGAAGTTGCCCGCCGTGAACCGCAACGCCCGGTGCGCCTGCTGGATCGCGGCCCGGTCGTCGGCGAACACCGCGCCCGTGAGCGCGTACGGAGCGCTCGTGTCCACCAGTTCCAGCACCCGCTCGTACTCGCCGTCCGGGTAGACGTACACGGCCAGGATCGGGCCGAAATACTCCGTGGAGAGCACCTCGTGCGCCGGGTCGTCGGTCAGCAGCACGGTCGGCTCGACGAAGTAGCCGATCTGGTCGTCGCAACCGCCGCCGACCAGCACCTCCAGTGCCGAGTCACCGTCCACACGCGACAGCAGTTCCCGGTGCTTGGCGAACGCCTTGGCGTTGATCACCGCGCCGCCGAAGAGCGAGAAGTCGGAGATGTCGCCGTACTTCACGCTCTTCGTGACGTCGGCGAGCCGTTCGCGCACGCCGCCCTCCCACAGCGAGCGGGGCAGGTACGCCCGCGACGCCGCCGAGCACTTCTGGCCCTGGTACTCGAACGCGCCCCGCACCAGGGCGGGCACGAGCTTGTCCGGGTCCGCCGAGGAGTGCGCCACCACGAAGTCCTTGCCGCCGGTCTCGCCGACGATCCTCGGGTACGAGGCGTAGCCGTCCAGGTTCTCGGCGATCTTTCGCCACAGCAGCTTGAACGTCGCCGTGGAGCCGGTGAAGTGCAGGCCGGCGAACCCGGGGTCGGCGAGCGCGACGTCGCTGACCGCGTGACCGTCGCCGGTCACCAGGTTGATCACGCCAGGGGGCAGGCCCGCCTCCTCGAACACCTGCATCGTGAAATGCGCGGCGAGCTGCTGCGACGGCGTCGGCTTCCACACCACCGTGTTGCCCATCAGCGCGGGTGAGCTGGGCAGGTTGCCCGCGATCGCGGTGAAGTTGAACGGCGTGATCGCGACCACGAAGCCGTCCAGCGGCCGGTACTCCATGCGATTCCACGCGCCCGGCACCGAGTTGGGCTGCTCGGCGAGGATGCGGCGCGCGTAGCTCACGTTGAAACGCAGGAAGTCGATCAGCTCGCACGCCGCGTCGATCTCGGCCTGCTGCACCGACTTGGACTGCCCGAGCATGGTCGCCGCGTTGATCGTGTCGCGGTACGGCCCCGCCAGCAGGTCGGCCGCGCGCAGGAACACGGCGGCGCGCTCGTCGAAGGGCAGCTCGCGCCACTCTGGCGCCGCGGCCTTCGCGGCCCGCACCGCCTCGGAGACGTCCTCGGGCGTCGCCTGCGCGCTCACCCCGAGCACGTGCCCGTGATCATGCGGTTGCACGACGTCGAACGGCTCTCCGCCCGCGAGCGCGCGCCTGCCGCCGATGGTCTGGGTCAGCTCGTGCTTGTCGCCCTTCAGCTCGGCGAGCCTGCGTTGCAGCGACGAGCGCTCCTCGGTGCCCGGCGCGTAGGTGCGCACCGGCTCGTTCTTCGGTACCGGAACAGATGTGACGGCGTCCATGGGTCAGTCTCGCCTCCCGGAATCGCTCCGCTTCGTGGGCGGTCTGACCTCATGGTTACATGAGCTCGAGCAGGAAGGGCAGTTCCTGAGGCGCGTACCAGGCGAGCTCGTGGTCCTCGACGTCCCCGAGGGTGAACTCGGCGTCGGGGTCCCCGAGATCGGCGGCGTCGATCACGGCGGCGGCGGCCAGCACGGCGGGCTCGGCCTCCGCGGCGTCGACGTGCACGGCCGCCACGTCGGAGAGCCGCACCGGCCCCGAGAGGCGCACCACCGCGTGGTCGAGGTCGGGCCGCAGCGTCACGTCCTCGACGTCGGCGGACACCACCACCCGCCTCGGCGGCTCCTTGGCGTCGTGCGCGTCCTCCTGCGCGGCCGCGATCAGCCGCAGCGAGGCCCGCGCCGCGTCCAGCAGCGCGGCGTACTCCAGCTCCTCCGTCGAACCGCTGACGTAGGACTCCCGCAGCGCCGGGGTGAGCGCGAAGCCGGTGCCGCTGAGCGGCCGGAACTCACCGTCCTCGACCAGTTGCCGCAGAATGCCGATCGTCGCGGGCAGGTAGACCCTCACCAGTTCGTCCCTTTCAGTTCCTCCAGCGCTTCCTCGATCATCTCCGCCACGAGGCGCACATCGAACAACGCCTTGCGGTCGCCGTTCAATCCGAAGTAGACACCGCCGTGGTACGAGGTCACCCCGATCGCCAGCGCCTGGTCGCGGGCGAGCGGCATCACCGGATAGATCGCGGCCATCCTCGCCGACCCGGCGTACACGGGTTCCTGGGGGCCCGGCGAGTTGGTGATGAGCACGTTAAAGATGCGCCCGGAGAACGACCCGGCCGCCCGCGCGGCCAGCGAGTGCATGGTCGCGGGCGCGAAACCGCCCACCTTGAGCATGGCCCGTGCGGCGACCGAACGTTCGGCGTCGAGATGCTCGGCCATCGCGTGCGCGATGTGCTGCAGCCGCAGCACCGGATCGGACTCGCCGACCGGCAGGTCGACCAGGTACGGCTTGACGCGGTTGTTGACCAGGCCTGCCGTGGAGAACTCGGCCGCGTCGGGTTCCAGCACCGCGAGCGGCACAAGCGCGCGAACGGTCGCCGAGTCGTCGAGCGGCTCGCCGCGCGAGCCCAGCCAAGACCGCAGCGCACCGGTGAGCACGGCGAACACGGCGTCGTTGACGGTACAGCCGTGCTGGGCGCGGA
The DNA here is from genome assembly GCF_003311655.1 of Prauserella sp. PE36. Lineage (NCBI taxonomy): Bacteria > Bacillati > Actinomycetota > Actinomycetes > Pseudonocardiales > Pseudonocardiaceae > Prauserella > Prauserella sp. PE36. The sequence goes on from NZ_QEQT01000110.1 coordinate 43,167, forward strand.
TCTTGCGGAAATCGTCGAGGCTGGTGCGCAGGCCGACGAAGACGCGGCCCCCGGAGACGTGGCAGTTCAGTGGCCCCGCCGGCGCGGGCCGGATCACGCTGCGCAGGGCCGACGCGAGACCGCCAACGGCGCCGATGGTCTTCTCGGCCGTGGCGGCGAGGTCCCGCGCGGCCGAGCGGGCGTTCTCGACGAGCTCGCCGGGCCGCTGCACGGCCTCGCCCACGGCGTCGAGCACCAGTTGCGCGCGGTTGGGCGGGCGGCGCGGCGTCCAGGTGTCCTCGCCGGGATCGCGCTCGGCGGCACCCGCGTCGAGGATGAGCTGGCCGAGGTCGACGGTGCCGAGGCCGTCCACCAGCGACTGGTGGGTCTTGGTGACCAGTGCCACGCGGTTGTCGGCGAGCCCCTCGATGAAGTACGCCTCCCACAGCGGCCGTTCCCGATCCAGCTGACGAGCCATCAGCCGCGCGACCAGGTCGAACAGCTGCTCGTCGCTGCCCGGAGCGGGTAGTGCCGAGCGGCGGACGTGGTAGTTGAGGTCGAAGTCCACGTCGTCCACCCACACGGGTCTGGCCAGGTGCCCCGGCACAGGCAGTGCGCGCTGCCGGTAGCGCGGCAGGTAGCCGAGGCGGTGGTTCACCAGCGCGAGCAGGGCGCCGTAGTCGAAGCCGGTCCTGGGCCGGTCGAAGATGGCCACGCTGCCGACGTGCATCGGGGTGGCCGGTTCCTCCACGTACAGGAACGATGCGTCCAGCGCGGAGAGACGGTCGGACATGTGGTGATCCTGGCACAGGTGGGAGACTTCCCGCCGTGGGTGACGATTCCGCGGTGTCCCCGAAGGACCGCTTCCTGACCGTCTACGGGCGCAAACCCGTGCTCGAGGCGCTGACCGACCCTGCGCTCGATGTCGACAAAGTGATACTCGCCGACGTGGCCAGAGGGCAGGCGGTCACCGAGATCGAGCGCGCGGCCAAGGCCGCCGGGGTGCCGGTGCAGCGCGCGAGCGCGCACCGGGTGAAGGTGCTCGCCGGAAACGGCAAGCAGGACCAGGGCGTGCTGGCCGACGTCGTCGCGCCGAGGATGCGCCCGCTGGCCACAGCGCTGGCGGAGCAGCGGCCACCGTCGAGGGTGCTCGTGCTGGACGGCATCACCACGCCCGCGAACGTCGGGATGATCCTGCGCACGGCGACGGCGGCGGGCTTCGGCGGCATCGTGGTCCCCCGGCGCGGGGTCGCGACACTGGACCCGCTGGTGGTGAAGGCATCGGCCGGCGTCGCGTTCCGGGCTCCCGTGCTGCGCTGCGTGACCGCTCTCGACGCGGTGGAGCAGCTCACCGAGGCCGGCTACGCCGTCTACGCGCTGGGAGCCTCGGGCTCGGCGTCGCTGTTCGGCCTCGACCTGCCATCGCGCGCGGCGTTCGTCCTCGGCGGCGAGAGTCAGGGCGTGAGCGAGGAGGTCGCCCGCTACGTGGCCGAGTGGGTGTCGATCCCGATGCCGGGTGACGTCGAGTCGCTCAACGTGTCCGCGGCCGCCGCCGTGCTGTGCTTCGAGGTCGTGCGGCGAGGGTGATCAGCCCGGTAGCGTCGCGCGCAGCTTCTCGAGCGTCGCGGCGATCGCCGACGGGCTCCCCGGGGCGATGTGGATCTCGGCCTCGGCCCCGGATCCCGTGGTGTAGTTGAGATACCGGCCCCAGTCGGTGTCCACATAGTGCAGTGGCGAGTCGAGCCTGCCGTAGCGGCCGAGCTCGTCGCGCTCGGCGACGTACAGCTCGCCGCCGCCCGTCACCGGACGCTGGACGACCTTGACGATCTCCTGCACGTCGGCGGGCAGCCGGTTCCGCGGCCCGCCGCGCCTGGCGGCCTCCTCCAGGTCGATGATCCGCACCGACCACTGCGTGCCGCCGCCGGGATAGAGCTCGGGCAACTGCTCGACGAAGGCGTCGGCCAGCTCGACGACGCCGACCGGCGTGAGCGTCACCAGGTCGCCGGCCCGCACGGCCAGCAGGCCCTGAACGCCGCGTGCCGCGGCGAGCACGCCCCAGGTGCTCTCGCCGTGGGAGAACCAGCCGTAGTACTCCAGCGAGGCGGTGGTGAGCAGGGGCAACCAGTCGAGCAGCTCCACCTCGACGCGGCCACGCCGGTCGACGAGCCCGGCCTCGGTGAGGCTCCTGGTCAGCGCCGAGTCGAGCGCGGCCTTCTCCTCGTCCGGGAACCACATCGGCTCGGGCTGCAGAACGACGTGGAGCGTGCCCACCCGTTCGCGTTCGACCAGGCCGGCGAGCACGCCGAGCGGGAGCTCGACTCTGTTGGCTCTCACTCGCCGATCACCGGCGGCGTGGTCTTGCCGAGGTCACCGATGAACACTTCGTCGGGGTCGTTCTCCTGCAGGTACGCGGCGCGCTGGTGCTCCTCGTCCTCCTCGCGGTTCGCCCGGCCCGCTCCGACCGGCGCCATCGCACCCATGCCGGTGCCCCTGGCGCCCGCGGCGCCCCGTGCGGCGGCGGACTCCGCGGCGGAGGCGGCGCCACCGGGCAGCCCGGCGCCCGTACCCTTGCCGGCGCCAAGTGCGCGGGAAGCCGCGTCACCGGCGGACCCGCCACTCCCGACACCACCACCGACGCCCCCACCGCCGACCCCGCGGCCGACGGTGCCCCCGGGGCCGCTGCTGGAACCGCCGCCGGGGCCGTAGAGCCTGCTGCCCGCGCGCTCGTTGAGCCCGCGCGGGGCGCCCGGCTTCGTCGGGTTGGTGGTGCCGAAGGTGCTGCGCCCGGGCGGTGTGGACCCGGGCCGCGCCCGGTCGCCGGAAGACGAGCCGGCGGGTGGAGGCACCGGCCCGGCAGCGGCGAGCCCCGTCGTCGGCCCACTCGGACCCGAAGGACCGCTGGGCCCGGAGGTGATCGGCCCCGGCGTGGTGTTGGGCGCGCCCGTTCCGGTCGACACGGGCGAACCCACCTGCGGAACGGCGCTGGTCATCGGCCCGCTCGTGGTGGGCGTACCGGTCCCGACAGGGGCGGCGACCGTGGAGCTGCGCGTGACGTCGGAGTGCAGGTCACCGGAGATCGCGCTCGGCGTGGAGCTGTTGGCGACCGAGATCGGCGACGAGCCCGGCTCGAGCACCCCGTAGGTGCGGGGGAAGTTCGAGTTGCTGCTCGTCTGGTTCGAGTAGGCGGACATCACGTCGACGTTGTGCTGAGCGGCACGGTTGTGGGCCTCGACGCCCTCCTGGTACGACCGCAGGTCGCTGGAGGCCATGAACGGCCCCGCGACGGGAATGGCGGCCTTCAGACCGGTGGTCCAAGGGTTCGGCTTGTCCGGCAGCGGCGGCACGGGCTCGACGGAGTTGGCGGCCGTGTGCCAGTCACCGGCCTGCGTCTTCATCGAGTTGACCGTGCTGTCCATGTTCCGGGCGGACTCCTCGAGCGCGGGCATCAGCGGCGCCGCCCCCTGCCGCGCCCTGGTACTGGCGTCCCCACTCCACGCCGACTCCATGGACTGCTGGATGCCCTCGATCGCCTCCGCGCGGTCGCCGTAGGTCTTCTGCAGCTTGAGCAACTCGTTCGCGATCAACTGCAGCGACGAGGTGCCCTCGCCCTGTTTGAAGTTGTCGAAGACCTCCGCACCACTCAGGCCACCCATGTCACGCGCCCCCCTTCAACGTTTCGATCACCGCGCCGGCCACCTGCTCGACGACAGGACAGGCTTGCTCGGGCTCGTCTCCATAGGGCCCTGCGTAGACCGAATAGGTCAGATCATCGGCGATGCCGACGTACATGGCGCAGCTCCCGCGGTCGCGATTGTCTGAGATATCGCTGAATGCCGCAGGATAGCCGTCCACGGTGGTCGGCTCGTAGTACTCGAACTGTCCGTCCTGGTAGCCGTCGTAGATTCCTTGCAACCCGCCCATGCCGTCCTGTTGGTTCCCAGTCTGGATACCGACGACGACTGATTGCCCATGCCCACGCACGTTCCAGCCGCAGCCCGGTCCCGACAGGGCCGCAGTGCTGTTCTCATCGGCGGTGAGCGCCTTGCCGGGCTCGGTGTAGGAGAGTTCGTTCATGACCTTTTGCGGGACGAGGTCGCACGGGCGGTCCAGATACGCCGAGGCATCCAATGGGCTGGAGACCTGAGGCACATCCCCGCCGGAGGCTGACGTGCTGTTGTCGGCACTCGAGGTCCACGACGAGGCCGACGGCGTACCCGGCTCCTCAGTCGCGCAGCCCGCAGCGAGCAGGCCAACCATCAACGCAGCAGCTGCCGCACGGGGCGCGCGTCGTGCGGAAATCATCAGTTCGTCTGTCCAGTCGCCGCCTGCATCGGAGCCGCATTGGTCTCCTCGGTGGTGCCGATCTTCGTCTTCGCCTCGCGAAGTCGGCCCAGGAAATCCTCGACGTAGGCGATCATGGAGAGGTTCGAGTCTTCCAGCGACCTGACCCCCTCGCGGAGACCATCAACGAAGTTACCGCTCGGATCATCCTTTGAAGGCGGCGTGAGCCTGTCGACCATGAGCCTGATCGCGGTCTGGTCGGTTGCGAGATCCTCGAGCAGGTCCTCCCACTGGCCGATCACGGCGTCGATCTGCTCCGCGTCGAAGGTCCACTTGCCGGCCGTCACGTCGACCGCCGTCTGGACCCAGTTCTGGGTGCCGTACACCTTCTGGACCTCCGCGAGCGCGCTTCCGGCGCCCGCGAACACGTCGTCGAGGCGCTTTTCGCCCGAAAGCTCTTCGGCCATCCCCATCTCCAAGCTGCGCGTGACCATCCGGTACAGGAGCGTAGCCGAACGTACCGGCCCCCGTCAGGCGTTCTCGCTCACGATGCCGGGAAAGAGGGCGCCCAGCTCAGCGAGGGTGTCCGCCATCGACGTGTGGTGCACACCGACCATGCCCGCGGCCACCGCTCCGGCCACGTTCACCGCCGAGTCGTCCACCAGCACGCACGTCGAGACCGGTACGCCAAGGCGGTCGGCCGTCAGGCGGAAGACCTCCTCCGAGGGCTTGGCGACGCCCACCTCGCCGGAGAAGACCAGCGTGTCGAACCAGCCAGCGAGCCGCCGTCGCACGGCTCCACCACCCGCCGCGTTCGACAGCAGTGCCGTGCGGACGCCCTGGTCACGAGCGGTGTCGAGCACGTCGAGCAGCCGCGGGCCGTCCACGTCGGTCAGCACGCCCGCGTAGTCCACGACGATTCCCCGCAGCATCCACTCCACCGGCCCTCCTCGGCTGTTGTGACAATTCCGTTGGCGCCACGAGACGCATTCTTCCGTAGCGCATCACGACGCGACCCGGAACCGGAATCGCATCTTTCACCACCTCGGGCGACTTTTGAGTCGAATCGCGGTTTTTTCACCTCTATTTCCACAGGGTGGCCGAGGGGGCCATCCCGCATTACCGTTCCACCGGAATCCAGGGGGTAAGTATGATTACTCATTCGCCTTTGCGGGGGCTGTTACCGCTCAATCCGTACGAACCCGCGAAAGGCCGGGACGCGTCGCCGAGCACCGAGTTGCCGGAGGGCCAGCTCACGCTCGACGACCTGCTCGCCGACATTCCCGCGCAGCGCGCGGGCGGGCGGCCGCGACCATTGCTCGAGCGGAGGCAACTGCACCGCGTGCTGGCCGCGATGTTGGAGGTCCACGCCGGGCGCAGACCCGCTGTCCAACTCGGACAGTGGCTTACGCCTGCGCTGCAACGGAGAATGCGGGAACGCGCTCGGATGACCGGACCGCGCTACACGTTGCACAAGGTGTACACGTGCCGGCCCGCGGAGAGCGTGGTGGAGGTGTGCGGCACCGCCGACACCGGTGAACGCGTACTGGCCGTGACCGCCCGGTTCGAGTATCGCCGCGGCAACTGGCGCTGCACGTCGTTCACCGTGCTGGAGCCGGGCAGGCTCGGGCCCCGGTAGCCCGGAACGGGTTCGGCCCGCGCCGCACAATGCGACACGGGCCGAATCCGGTCCTCGCCCGGCTACTACCGGCGAGCACCCTTCTTGTTCTTCTTCGCCTGCTCACGCGCGGCGGCACGGCGCTCCCGCCGGGTGCCCCCACCGCCGGCGCCCGCGGCACGCTTCTCGCCATCGGCGGAACCGCGCTTCTCGACGCCGCCACCTTCGGCGGGACCGGAGTAGGTCAGCGCCTGCTGCCCGTCGCCGTCGAGACCCTTGCCCCGAAGCGCGGACGGAACGGCCTCGCGTCCGGCCGGCCTGCCGGTGTCCGGCTGCTGCGGCACCGGCCTGGCGTGCCTGCCCGTCGCCGCCTGCTGGCCGTTGCCCGCACTGGCCGCGGCGGCCGGTGCTGCCGCCGCCGCGGGCTGCGCCTGTGCCTGCTGCTGGTCGGCCTGCTCGACCTGGAGATTGAACAGGAAGCCGACGGCTTCCTCCTTCAGCGAGTCGAGCATCGCGTTGAACATGTCGAAGCCCTCGCGCTGGTACTCCACGAGCGGGTCGCGCTGGGCCATCGCGCGCAGGCCGATGCCCTCCTTGAGATAGTCCATCTCGTAGAGGTGCTCACGCCACTTGCGGTCGAGCACCGACAGCACCACGCGGCGTTCCAGCTCACGCATGGCGCCCTCGCCGACCTTGCCGTCGATGTCGGCCTCACGCCGCTCGTACGCCTTGGTGGCGTCCTCGAGCAGGATCTCACGCAGCCGCTCGGCGTCGAGGTCGTCCTCCTGCTCGGCGATGTCCTCCCATTTGACGCCCACCGGGTACAGCGTCTTGAGGGCGGTCCACAGCTTCTCGTGGTCCCAGTCCTCGGCGTAGCCCTCGGCGGTCGCTCCGTCGACGTACGCACTCACCACGTCGCGGATCATGTGCTCGACCTGTTCGCGCAGGTCCTCGCCCTCCAGCACGCGGCGGCGCTCGGCGTAGATCACCTTGCGCTGCCGGTTCATGACCTCGTCGTACTTGAGGACGTTCTTGCGGATCTCCATGTTCTGCTGCTCGACCTGGGTCTGCGCGCTCTTGATCGCGCGGCTGACCATCTTGTGCTCGATCGGCACGTCGTCGGGCAGGCGCATGGTGGTCATGACGCGCTCGACCATGGCCGCGTTGAAGCGGCGCATGAGGTCGTCGCCGAGCGACAGGTAGAACCGCGACTCACCGGGGTCGCCCTGACGTCCGGAGCGACCACGCAGCTGGTTGTCGATGCGGCGGGACTCGTGCCGCTCGGTGCCCAGCACGTAGAGGCCGCCGGCCTCGCGCACGGCCTCGGCCTCCTCGGCGACGTCGGCCTTGACCTCCTCCAGCACCTTCGGCCACGCGGCCTCGTACTCGGCCGAGTTCTCAACCGGGTCGAGGCCGCGCTCGCGCAGCACCTCGTCGGCGATGATGTCGGGGTTGCCGCCGAGCACGATGTCGGTACCGCGGCCCGCCATGTTCGTTGCGACCGTGACGGCGCCCTTGCGGCCCGCCTTGGCGATGATCAGCGCCTCGCGGTGGTGCGCCTTCGCGTTCAGCACCTCGTGCGGCACCCCGAGCTTGAGCAGCAGCTTCGAGAGGTACTCCGACTTCTCGACGCTCGTGGTGCCGACCAGCACCGGCTGGCCCTTCTCGTGGCGCTCCGCGATGTCCTCGGCGACGGCCTCGAACTTGGCGGGCTCCGTCTTGTAGATGAGGTCGGCCTCGTCGGCACGCACCATCGGCCGGTTGGTGGGGATCGGCACGACGCCCAGCTTGTATGTCTGGTGGAACTCCGCCGCCTCGGTTTCGGCGGTACCGGTCATGCCGGAGAGCTTCTCGTAGAGGCGGAAGAAGTTCTGCAGCGTGATCGTGGCGAGCGTCTGGTTCTCCGCCTTGATCTCGACGCCTTCCTTGGCCTCGATCGCCTGGTGCATGCCCTCGTTGAAACGGCGGCCCGCCAGGATGCGGCCGGTGAACTCGTCGACGATGAGCACCTCGCCGTTGCGGACGATGTACTCCTTGTCCTTGTTGTAGAGCTCCTTGGCCTTGAGCGCGTTGTTCAGGAAGCCGACGAGCGGAGTGTTGGCCGCCTCGTACAGGTTCTCGATGCCGAGCTGGTCCTCGACGAACTCAACGCCCTGCTCCGTGACACCGACGGCGCGCTTGCGCTCGTCCACCTCGTAGTGGACGTCGCGCTTCATCAGCGGCGCCATCCTGGCGAACTCGGTGTACCAGCGAGAGGACTGGTCGGCGGGACCCGAGATGATCAGCGGGGTCCGCGCCTCGTCGATGAGGATCGAGTCGACCTCGTCGACGATGGCGAAGTTGTGCCCGCGTTGCACGCAGTCGTCGAGGCTCCACGCCATGTTGTCGCGCAGGTAGTCGAAGCCGAACTCGTTGTTGGTGCCGTAGGTGATGTCGGCCTTGTACGCCTCACGACGCGCCGACGGCGGCATGTCGGACAGGATCGAGCCGACCTCGAGGCCGAGGAAGCGGTGGATGCGACCCATCCACTCCGCGTCACGTTTTGCCAGGTAGTCGTTGGTGGTGACGACGTGGACGCCCTTGCCGGAAATGGCGTTGAGGTACGCGGGCAGGACCGAGGTCAGCGTCTTGCCCTCACCGGTCTTCATCTCGGCGACCTGGCCGAGGTGCAGGGCGGCACCGCCCATGAGCTGGACGTCGAAGGGTCGCTGGCCGAGCACCCGCTTGGCGCCCTCCCTCGCGACGGCGAAGGCCTCGGGGAGCAGGTCGTCGAGCGATTCGCCGCTCTCGTGCCGCTTGCGGAACTCCGCGGTCTTGCCCCGCAGCTCGGCGTCCGAGAGGTCCTTGACGTCGTCTTCGAGGGTGTTGATGGTGTCCGCGATGCGGCGCAGCCGCTTCACCATCTTGCCCTCGCCCGCACGGAGCAGGCGGTTCAGAAGCATCCGGGTCGACCTCGCTAGCTGTATCCGGTGGTCGTCGTCGCAGCACCCCAGCGGGTGCCGGGCAGCTTGACACGCGCGGCCCTGAGACCACGCAGTACTCCCCATCGTAGGGAATCTCGGGACCCGCGTGCACACGGCGTCGCGAACGGGCATCCCACTCCACCCACGTCCATGCAGGCCGACGGCCCGTGCGCGGGAACGCGCACGGGCCGTCGGGCGGAATGGTCGAAGCGCGGACGGGCGGTCAGCCCAGGCGGATCACGCCGTAGTCGAAGCCCTTCCTGCGGTAGACGACGCTCGGCTTGCCGGTGTCCGAGCAGTTGAAGAGGTAGAAGTCGTGTCCGACCAGCTCCATTTGGTAAAGGGCCTGGTCGACGGTCATGGGTTCCGCGGAATGCTGCTTCTCGCGCACGATGCGGCCGGGCTCGTGGTCGGCCACACCGTCGTCCCAGCGCTGCTCTGGGAGCTCGATCTCCTCGGCGGACACTGCCGTCGCGGGCTCTGCGGGCGCCTCCATCACGGCGGTCGCGGCGGAGCGCCGCCCGCTCGTGGGGGAACCGCTGGGGCCTGCGGCCATCGCGGCCGCGGACGTGGCCTCCGCGACGGACTCAGGGGAGCGGCGACCGTAGTGGATCCGTCGCCGGTCGTGCATGCGCCGCAGCCGGTTCTCGAGCTTGCTGATGGCGGAGTCGAGCGCGGCGTAGAAGTCGCCCGCAGCGGCAGCGGCCCGGACGGCGGGGCCCTTGCCCTTGCCGGTGATCTCAACGCGCTGGCAGTTCTTGGACTGCCGCCGGTTCGGCTCGTGGAAGAGCTCCACGTCGTACCGGATCACTTTCCTGTCGTAACGCTCCAGCCGCGCCAGTTTCTCGCTGACATGGAGCCGGTAGTGCTCAGGCACCTCCACGTTGCGACCCTTGACGACGATGTCCATACACGACCTCCCTCGCTGATTGCGGCGAGTTACCTTCTGGACGAAAAGCGCCGGGGGGACAAGGGATCACGCCGGCACGACTCCTCGTGCGCGCTCCCGCGAACTTCAGGGTTCCTCCGGCGCTAGGGGCATCGGCTCGTCACCTCCCTGCGTGCCGGGATAGCTGTTAGCGGAGCACGTTAGCCCGCTTGTCTCACTTACAACAGCCCCCGAGGCGGGGGACGTCGAACGGTGAGTGGCGGTCACGATCCGCAATGGACTCATGGAGTCCCGGGCGGACGCGGGCCCCGTTCGGAGCAGCGCACCGCCCCTGCGGGCATCACCCAGGCGCGCGCGGCTCACCCATGCCTGCGTCGGGGTGACAGCGGGCCGCCTCATACCCCTCCAACGCGCGGGCTCCGCCGCCGGGTTCCCACCCACCCGATCGAGTGAAAGTTTCCGACAAGCCCTCCGATCAGACCGCCGTCAGGGTGAGCGCCGCGGCTACCTCGAACCCGGCGAGGGTCAGCGTCCGTCGCGCCGCCGCCAGCGTGGCCCCCGTGGTCACGACGTCGTCGAGCAGCACGATCGGAGCGCCCGCTGGCGGGGCTCCCGCGGACCGCAGCAGCAGCCTGCCCTCCAGGTTGGCGGCGCGCTGCGCGCGATCGAGGCCGACGGCGTCCCGCACGCCAGGCGCCAGCTCGAGCGCCGGGGCCACGGCAGCGGGGCGGCCGCCCCGCGCGAGCACGGCCGCGCAGCACCTGGCCAGGCCGAGCACGTGCGGCCCGCCCCGCGCTCGAGCGGCCGACCTGCGGGAGGGCACCGGCACGAGCCACCATGTGCCGTGCTGGTCCGGCCGCGCCCCGGGCAGGTATGGCACGGCACCGGCGAGCAGTCGCCCGAGCGGCTCGGCGAGGTCGCGACGCCCGCGCTCCTTGTAGCCGAGCACGAGCCGCCTGGCCACGCCGTCGTAGGCGGCCAGCGCGTAGACGCCCTCACCTCTGGGCCGGGGCGCGCCGAACGCGGCGGCGCACTCCGGGCAGCACGGGGAGCCCCGCCGCCCGCAGCCCGCGCAGGTGGAGGGCAGCAGCAGGTCGAGCGTGGCCAGGCCCATGGAGGACAGTCGACGGGTGAGCACGCCCGCCAGCATGCGGGCCACCACCGACAGTTCCGGTTCAGCCGGGATAGAAGGGCTTCGCCTCCGGCCTGCTGTGCGGGTGCGGGCGCCACACGTCACCCACGTCGCTCGCCGTCCACAACCCGCTCGCGTCGGCCACCACGATCGGCCTGCCCGGCGCCGCCGTGATGGCCCGCATCGGCGGCGTGAGGTTGGAGCTGTTGAACTGATCGAGCCGTAGGCCGTCGACGGGCACGCGCGCGACCGGGATCGAGTCGGAACCCGTCGCCACGATGAGCGTGTCCTGGCTGATCCAGTCGACGTCCACCACGCTGTGCAGCTCCCCTGCCTGCAGGATCCTCGGCGCGCGCAGGGTCACCGACGAGCCGTCCGGCGCACGCACCACCGAGGCGACCACCACGTGCCCGCCCGCGATCATCGCCACCCGCGAGCCGTCCCTGGACAGCCGCAGGCCCGTGATGGGCCCGACCGCGAGCACCTCGGAGGCGTTCACCGACTGCGGAAGCCACCGACCGTCCGGCCCGCGCAGGACCCGCACGACGTTGGACCCGTCGACGACGGTCCACAGCTCGCCCGACTTGCCCCCGCTCGACGTCGCGGGCCGCCAGCTCGGCCGCGTCATCGTCATGCCGGGCAGGTCGACGATCCGGTCCTCGGCTCCGTAGTCGCCCACCCGCAGGCGCACGGCGGGCCCGACCCGCTCGACCACCGCGAGCTGGTCGCCGGTGATCGACTGCGCCGCGCTCTCCACGGTGTACGACCCGTCACCGGCGGGGCCGTCGATGGGCGCGCCGGTGCCGAGCGAGCGGAGCTGGCCGCCCACCGCCATCAGCCCCGGCAGCTCCGAGCTGGGGGAGGCCTGTGCCTCGTACGCGGGCACCTCGCTCGGCCGCCAGTCGATGTGGCCCGGTACGAGCGCTGTGCCGTCGGAGAGCAGTCTGATGCGGCTCGTGGTCACGTACTGGAGGGAGCGGACCACCTGCGCGGCGATGAGCTCCTTGGCCTGCACGCTCTGCTCCTCGACGCCGCTCAGCGGCACCACGAGCGCCCCGTCGTTCGCACCCGTCACGTTGCTCTCGAGCGTCGCCGACTCCCCGAGCGGGTTGCGCACGGCGCCGCTCAGCCCGTTCGACGGCCCGGCGAGCAGCAGGTCCATCACCCGAGCGGGCAGGCCCGACTGCGGCCGCGCGACGACGTAACGCAGGTCGGGCACGAGCGCGCTGGAGTCAGGAGCGAAGAAGTACACCGGCACGCGGAAGTAGCTGTCGGTGAAGTCGCTGTAGGTCACCAGGATGCTGTCGGGCGGATCGACGATGCGCCACTGCCCGTCGGCCTGCAGCCGCAACCGCACCGGCACCTGCACCGGCTCGTCGGAGGGGATGAACGCGCTGTCCGAGCCGAGCCTGCCGACGAAGTTGCCGCGCAGCATCACGAGCCGCTCGTCGGCGTCGGGCGACTGCTGGCTGCCGGGCCCGTATACGGTGCCGAACTCGTCCTCGATGATCGCCAGCGACTGGTCGGGCTTCCACTCCCTGCGGGTGTTGCCGGAGAGGTAGGCGCGCGCGGCGGCGTGGTCGTTGGTGGGCTGCGCGCTCGCGCGGACGAACTCGCGCACCACCGACAGCGGGTCGAGGTCGGGCGTCGGCTCCGGCACCTCCTGGGTCGGTTGGCCGAGCCGCTCGCGCGGGATGGCCTCAGGCTGCGACTCCGCGGGGATGGCCGCGCACCCGCCGAGGGTCACGACGCATGCGAGCACCGCGAGCAGCACGCGGAACCTGCCCCGGATCACCGGACCTCCTCGTGTTCCACGACCGTGACCGTGAGCTCGGCGTGCCCGTTGCGCTGCACGGGCTCCGGGGCGCGCGCCGGAGCGGCGTCCTCGGGCGGCAGCGGCAGCGGGCTCTCCCCCGGCGGCTCGCCGACCCGCCTCGGCAGCGTGAGCCGGAAGCAAGAGCCCCTGTCGAGCTCGCCCCACGCGTCGAGGGTGCCGCCGTGCAGGCGGGCGTCCTCCTGACTGATGGCAAGGCCCAGCCCGGTGCCGCCGGTGCGCCGGTTGCGCGAGGGGTCGGCGCGCCAGAACCGGTTGAACACCAGCTCGGCCTCCCCCGCCCGCAGGCCGACACCGTAGTCGCGCACGGTCAGCGCGACGGCGTCGTCACTGGCCACGAGGCGCAGTCGCACGGGTTCGCCCTCGCCGTGGTCGACCGCGTTGGCGAGCAGGTTGCGCAGGATCCGCTCGACCCTGCGGGCGTCGACCTCGGCGGTGACCTCCTCCTCCGGCAGGTCCAGCTCGATGTCGCTGCCCGCGGTGCCCGCGATGACCTTGACCTGCTCGACGGCCCGGCGCGCGATCGGGCGGACGTCGATCAGCTCCGCCGACAGCTCCTCGACGCCCGCGTCGAGCTTGCTGATCTCCAGCAGGTCCCCCAGCAGCGTCTCGAACCGGTCGAGTTCGTCGACCAGCAGCTCCGTTGACCGGGCGAGGCCGGCCGGGAACTGCTCGCGCGAGGCGTGCAGGACGTCGGCGGCCATGCGGACCGTGGTGAGCGGGGTACGCAGCTCGTGGGAGACGTCCGAGGTGAACCGGCGTTGCAGCTGACCGAACTCCTCCAGCTGCCGGATCTGCCGCTGGATACTCGCCGCCATCTCGTTGTACGACAGCGCCAGCTTGGCGAGATCGTCCTCGCCGACCACATCGAGCCTGCGGTCGAGCTCGCCCTCGGCGAAGCGCTCAGCGGCTTCGGCAGCACGGCGGACCGGCCGGACGACCTGGCGGGTGACCATGTTCGTGATGCCGGCGAGCAGGAGCAGCAGGACCAGACAACCGACGAGCAGCGTGTTCTGCACCGTCGCGACGGTGTTCTGCTCGGTGGTGAGGGGGAACAGCAGGTACAGCTGCAGCGGCCGGGTCGTCGTGGTCACCGGGGTGCCGACGACGAGGTAGGTGATGCCCTCCGCGGTGTGGATCTGCTTGGCCTGCGAGTTGTTCTCGACGAAGTTGCGCAGCCCGCCCGGCACCTTGTCGTAGGGCCCCGCGTAGACCGCGTGCTCGGAGGTCTCGTCGGGGTCGCCAGCGGCGAGCACAGGTTCGAACGCGCCCGCCGCCGAGCTGGCGGTGTCCTGGGTCGCCGTCGAACTGCTGGTGATCTTCTTGATCGCGTTGTTCAGCCGGTTGCGCAGTGCCTCGTCCTGGCCCGCGTCACCGACGAGCTCGCTCTCGGCCGTCTGCACGACCACCTGGAGCTGGGCGATCGCGGCCCGCTCCTTGGTGTCCATCAGCCGCTCGGTGATCTGGTTCTGCAACACCATGCCGAGCACGAACACCACGGCCGACGACAGGGCAAGCGTCGAGACGGTCACGCGGAACTGCACCGAGTGCCGCCAGAGCTCGCCGAACGCGACGACCTTGCGCCGGCCGTACGTCGCCGCGCGACGGGCCAGCGCTATCGCCGACCAGCCGAAGGAGGCCAGTCGTTGTCTCATGGCTCGATTATGGTGGGCCGGCCTTGTAACCCACACCGCGCACGGTCAGCACGACCTCCGGGTGCTCCGGATCCTTCTCCACCTTGGACCGCAGGCGCTGGACGTGGACGTTCACCAGGCGCGTGTCGGCGGCGTGCCGGTAGCCCCACACCTGCTCCAGCAGGACCTCGCGGGTGAACACCTGGCGGGGCTTGCGGGCCAGCGCGACGAGGAGGTCGAACTCCAGCGGCGTGAGCGGGATGGCCTTGCCCTCCCTGGTGACCTCGTGCCCCGGCACGTCGATGACCAGGTCTCCGATGGTGAGGCTCTCGGCGGGCTCCGACTCGGTGCGGCGCATGCGGGCGCGCACGCGCGCGACGAGCTCCTTGGGCTTGAACGGCTTGACGACGTAGTCGTCGGCACCGGACTCGAGGCCGAGCACGATGTCCACGGTGTCGCTCTTGGCCGTGAGCATCACGATCGGAACCCCGGACTCGGCCCTGATCGCCTTGCAGACGTCGATCCCGTTCATGCCCGGCAACATCAGGTCGAGCAACACGAGGTCCGGCTTCAGCTCGCGCAGCGCGGGCAGCGCGCGCGAACCGTCGGCGACCACGGCGGTGTCGAACCCCTCGCCGCGGAGCACGATGGTCAGCATCTCAGCCAGGGCGGGGTCGTCGTCGACGACCAGCACACGTGCCTTCATGAGCACATATTCGCACCACTTCGCACGCCACTTCGCATGACCCGGCCATCTGGCGCCGAGACTAGCCCAGTTGGACGATCGCCGCGTCGTGTTCCAGGCGCTTGCGCAGCCGCAGGAACGGCCTCGGCCGGTTCATCGCGAGCACCCCGGTGAGCAGGCCCTCGCGGTGGTAGGTCGCGACGAACCATTCCGCACGGCGATGCGGGGTTGTTCACTCGCGGTCGTCCAGTGCTCACCGCCTGCGACGTCGCCGACGGCGACCACGCGGGAATTGCTCGTGACACAGCCGGGATCGCAGCACACCCCGTGGCCGACGGCGAGTCCCGAACCGGCAAGCCATTCGGTCGCGGGTGTACTCCCGATACCGGTCACGACCACCTCGGCAGGCAGCCACGACCCGTCGGCGAGCGAGACGCCCGTGACGCGGCCGCTCGCCGCCGTCACTCCGGTCACTCCGGTGCCCGCGAGCAGCCGGACGCCGTTGTCGCTGTGCAGCCCCGCGGCGACGGCGCCCATCCGCTCGCCAAGGACCCCCGCCAGCGGCACGGGAGCCGCCTCCACGACCGTGACGGCGCAGCCGAGCGCGTGGCACGCCGAAGCCACCTCGGCGCCGATGAACCCGGCTCCGATCACCACGACCCGCGCGCCGTCGGTGAGCTCCGCCCGCAGGGAGAGCGCGTCGTCGAGGGTCCGCAGGGCGTGGACACCGAGCAGTTCTGCTGTGCCCGCAAGGGTTTTCGCCGTGGCGCCGGTGGTGGCGACGACGCCGTCGGAGCCGTCCGGAGCAGCCCTGCGCCCGCAGCTCCTGCGCGGCGCGCAGCCAGGCGAGCGAGGTGCCCACGACCCCGACCGTCCTCATGCGACCCCTTCCGGACGTTCGTGTCGACGAAGCACCCCTCCACCCAGCCGTCGGCGAGCGAGGCGTCCTGGTGGGTGCGGGTGTCGTCGACGGCGTAGTAGCCGTCCTCGGCGTTGAAGACGGCGATCGGTACGTGCGCGAGGACGCGCACGGCCTCCCCCTCGGGAAGGTCCGCGACATCGCAGGCTCGGATCATTCCTGACCTCCGAGAAACGACCTGTTGCGTATTATGCGGTCAACATCGCAATACGCAACAACCCGCGCCGAGGACCTCACCCGTCGAGGAGTTCACCTGCTTATAACGCGCCGATGTCGCCCGGACGGCGCAGTGGTCTTGCGTTCAAGAGTTAGTGTTGCGCCATGCGGAACTCCGATGAGGCCAAGGGAGCCGCCAGCCCGGTCCAGTCCGTGGACCGGGCGATCAACGTGCTCGAACTGCTCGCCCGCAACGGCGAAGCGGGGATCACGGAGATCGCGGACGAACTGGGCGTGCACAAGTCGACCGCGTCGAGACTCGTGGCCGCGCTGGAGAACAGAAACCTCGTCGAACAACTCGGAGAACGCGGAAAGTACGCCATCGGGTTCGGCATCGTGCGGCTCGCGGGCGCCGCGACCGGGCGCATGGACCTCGCCAGACTCGGCACGCAGACCTGCCAGTCGCTCGCCGATTCCCTCGGCGAGACCGTGAACATCGCCGTCGCCGACGGCGGGATCGCGATCAACATCAGCCAGGCCGTTGGCACCGCCTCGGTCGCCGCGCAGAACTGGACCGGCAGGCGGACCCCCCTGCACGCCACTTCGAGCGGCAAGGTGCTGCTGGCCTTCATGAACAGCGCCGAGCGGCGCAAGGTGCTGCACCGCAGGCTGGAGGAGTTCACCCCGCGCACCCTCACGGCGCCGGGCGAGCTGGCCGCCGAGCTGGAACGCGTCGCCGACGACGGCTACGCCGCCTGTTTCGAGGAGTTCGAACTCGGCCTGCATGCCGTCGCCGTGCCGATCTACGGCAACGGCGGCGAGGTGATCGCCGCGATGAGCGCGTCGGGGCCGTCCTACCGGCTCTCCCGGCAGCGGATCCGTCAGCTCGTCCGGCCCATGACCGCGGCGGCCGCGGAACTGTCCGGCCAGCTCGGCCACTTCCCCGCGTAACCCACCTGCCAGAACGGGCTTGCCACGTGGAATGACCTGACCGTGGCCCGGCTCGACGCGGAACGCTTCCAGGTCGGGCTCAACAGTCCGCTCGACATCGACTGGCTGCGCAGGCCGCTGCCCGGCGACGGCGCGGTGAGCCTGCGCGAGATCACCTCCGGCACGTGCTGCGCCGGGCTGTGGGGGCCGAAGGCACGCGACATGCTCCAGCCTCTGTCCACAACGGACCTCTCTCCCAAGGTGCTCGGCTACTTCAAGGGCGCGGAGACCTTCGTGGGCAACGCGCCCGCACCGCGCTGCGACTGTCCTATGTGGGCGAACTGGGCTGGGAGCTCTACACCACGGCCGACCTCGGGCGCCTGCTGTGGGAGGCCGGGCTCAACATCGCCTACGCGTGGCTGCCCGCCGAAGGTGGCGGTGCGGTCCTGAGGGGGAACGAGGTGGCGTACGACGTGATCGGGCTCGGCGACATGGGCAGCGCCGCGGCCCATGTCGCCGAGCGCGGGCAGCGGGTGCTCGGCCTCGAACAGCACTTCCCGGCTCTCCCTTGGTACGCCCCACGAGTTCGTCGAGTGTTACAGTGAGTTTAGCTTATGCTGAAACTGCTGTAGGAAGTGGGTCGCGTGAGCGAGCAAAAGGCGTTGCTGGAGTGGGTGGAGCAGGTCGCGATGTACCTGGCGCGCGACGGTGTGCCGCCGATCGCCGGGCGGGTGTTGGGTTGGCTGATGGTCTGCGACCCGCCGGAGCAGTCCGCCGGGCAGATCAGCGCAGCCATCGGCGCCAGTCGCGCCTCGTTGACCTCGAACCTGCGGGTGTTGTCCAGCATGGGGTTTCTGACCAGCCGGACCCGGCCGGGCGAGCGGACGGTCTACTACCGGATGGCGGAAGGAGCCTGGGCGGTCGTAGTCCGCAGGCAGATCGCTGGCATCACTTCATTCCTCGACATCACCCGCAAGGGCCTGGACCTGGTCGGCCCGGACGACGGCCGCGCCGGGCGCGTTCGCGAGGCGCACGCCACCTTCGAATGGATGGCCGCGGTGTTCGACAACGCGCCACCCCTGCACACCGACGACCCGACCGGCGGGGAGACAGCATGACCAGGCAAGCGATCGTGGTCGGCGGCGGCATCGGCGGACTGGCCGCCGCGTTGGCCCTGCACCGGATCGGCTGGCAGGCCACCGTGCTCGAGCGCGCACCCGAACTGGGCGAAATCGGCGCGGGCATGTCCCAGTCCCCCAACGCCCTGCGCGCGCTGACCGAACTCGGTGTCGAGGAGCAAGCCCGGTCGGTCGGAGTGCCTACCCACGCCTCCGGCAACCTCCGCCGGCCCGACGGGCGCTACCTGCAACGCGCCCGACCCTCCGACACCACCGCGCTGCTGGCCTTCCACCGCGCCGACCTGCACCAGGTGCTTCTCGATGCGCTGCCTACCGGCTGGGTCCGCACGGATGCGGAGGTCACCGCGGTATGGCAGGACGACAGCTCGGTAACCGTCGCGTGCGGCGACACCGAGCTAAACGCCGAACTGGTCGTCGCCGCCGACGGCATCCGCAGCACCGTCCGCCGGCTGCTGTGGCCGGACGCGCCGCCACCTCGCTTCCTGGGCCGCACCGCATGGCTGGGCATCGCCGAGATCGCAGACCTGCCCGGCAGCATGACGCTCGGTCCAGGCGGCTACTTCCTCATCCACCCCATCGCCCGCGGCCGCGCGTACTGGGCCCACGTCACCACCGCCGACGAGCCCGGCCTCCGCTACGACCACGACAAGGTCGAGGTAGCCCACCGAGTCGCCACCTGGCACGAGCCGATCCCGCAGCTGATCGACGCCACCCCGGACGAGCGGATCATCCACATCGACATCCACGACCTGGACCCGTTGCCGACCTACGTCCACGGTCGGGTAGCGCTACTGGGCGACGCCGCCCACGCGATGAGCCCGGACCGCGGCCAGGGCGCCGGGCAGTCCATTGAGGACGCCGTCGTTCTCGCCGCCGCCCTCGCCGACGAGAACGCGATCGAGACGGCCCTCTTCCGCTACGACACCGAACGTCGCCCGCGAACCCAAGCCACCGCCCGGGGGCCCGCACCGACGGCCGACGCACCACCTCCAGAACCGCCCACCGAGCCATGGTCACCATGATCCGGCTGATGCCCGCACCCTTGTGGCGCAAAGGTATCGCTGCCAACGGCAACCCCACCTGGCGATGGCAACCCCCGCGCCTGCGATCACCGGCCCCACCTCACTGAGCCAGGCGCCTGCCCTCGACCACAAGTTCATCCGAGCACGCACAGGCAGCCCCTGCCCGACCACGTGATCGTGCACCGGATGTTCCCGCTCGCCGCCGACCGCAGGTGGTCGAGTGCGACTGGCTGGACTCACCGGAGGTCGTCGGGTCGGGACGGGACATCTCCCCGTCGATGGAACTGTTCCACCGCGTGAACGAGCAGGACTTCGCGGCGTGCGAGTGCTGCCGGCCCGCGATGAACTCAAGCTCCTACGCGGACGGCGGCGTGCTCGCCCCCTCCGAACACCACATCGGCGAGTTTCACGACTGGCTGCTCAAGCGCCTGGCCGGGTGATCGCCTCTGCGAGCGCGGCGGCGTCGACCCGCTCGGCGCCGTCGACGACGTGCCAGCGCGAGAGCCAGTCGCGCGCGGCCAGCTCGTCGTATACGGCTGCGCACCGGGCCTGCAGGTCGTCGTCGGACTCGAAGGCGTCCTTGCGGCGGTCGGCGTCCGCCCGCGCCCGGCTCTCGGCGCGGGCGGCGGCGACCTCCGGCGAGACGCGCAGCAGGACGTGCGCGTCGGGGACGGGCAGCCCGAAGCGGTCGAGCTCCAGCCGCCGCACCCACTCCACCACGGGACTGTCCGCGCCCTCGTGCAGGCGGGCGGCCTGGTAGGCGGCGTTCGAGGCGACGTAGCGGTCGAGCAGCACGACGTCGTGGGTGCGCAGGTCGGCGCGGATGGCCTCGGCGGCGTCGCGCCGGTCGAGCGCGTACAGCAGCGCCATGCCGTACACGGACTCGCCGAGGTCCCCGTGCTCGCCGTGCAGCGCCTCCCGGACGAGGTCGGCGTGCACACTCTCGCCGTAGCGGGGGAACGCGAGCGTCGCCACGCTCGAGCCCAGGTCGTGCAGCGCCTTCGTCAGCGCGTCGCTCAGCGTGCGCTTGCCCGCCCCGTCGAGACCTTCGATGACCACCAGTCGACCCACGTGGCCACTGTAGTCAGCGCACCTCGAGGCCGTTCGCCTTCGCCACGTCGCCCTGCCGTTCGTCCCGTGTCACGAACATCACCGGCTCACCGCCGACGAGTGCCGCCGTGTCGTGCGGCGCCACGGCGAGATGCGGCCCTGGTGCGTCAGTAGCGGTAGTGGTCCGACTTGTACGGGCCCTCCACGTCGACGTCGATGTACTCGGCCTGCTCCTTGGTCAGCTTGGTCAGCTCTCCACCGAGGGCCTGGAGGTGGATCTTGGCGACCTTCTCGTCGAGCTTCTTCGGCAGCCGGTACACCTCCCTGTCGTACTCCTCGTGCTTGGTGAACAGCTCCACCTGCGCGATGACCTGGTTGGAGAAGCTGTTCGACATCACGAAGCTCGGGTGCCCCGTGGCGTTGCCGAGGTTCAGCAGGCGCCCCTCGGAGAGCACGATGATCGAGTGACCGTCCGGGAAGGTCCACTCGTCGACCTGCGGCTTGATGTTCTCCCTGCGGATCCCGGGGTAACGCGCGAGACCGGCCATGTCCAGCTCGTTGTCGAAGTGGCCGATGTTGCCCACGATCGTCTGGTGCTTCATCCGGGCCATGTGCTCGGCCATCACGACGTCCTTGTTGCCCGTCGTGGTGATCACGATGTCGGCCTCTGGCAGCACCGACTCCAGTGTCTTGACCGGGAAGCCGTCCATCGCGGCCTGCAGCCCGCAGATCGGGTCGATCTCGGTGACCACCACGCGCGCGCCCTGCCCGCGCAGCGACTCGGCGGCGCCCTTGCCGACGTCGCCGTACCCGCACACCACCGCGACCTTGCCGCCGATGAGCACGTCGGTGCCGCGGTTGATGCCGTCGATCAGCGAGTGCCGGATGCCGTACTTGTTGTCGAACTTGCTCTTGGTCACCGAGTCGTTGACGTTGATGGCCGGGAACAGCAGCTCGCCGGCCGCGGCGAGCTGGTACAGCCGCAGCACGCCGGTGGTGGTCTCCTCGGTGACGCCCCGGATGCCCTCGCCGATCTTGGTCCACTTGCCGGTGTCGGCGGCCAGCGAGTCCCGCAGCAGCTGCAGGAAGACCTTCCACTCGTCGGGGTCGTTGTCGTCGGCAGCGGGCACCACGCCGGCGCGCTCGTACTCGGTGCCCTTGTGCACGAGCATCGTGGCGTCGCCGCCATCGTCGAGGATCATGTTCGGACCGGCACCATCACTGCCGTCCCAGGTCAGCATCCGCTCGGTGCACCACCAGTACTCGGCGAGCGACTCACCCTTCCACGCGAACACCGGCACGCCCCGCGGCTCCTCCGGCGTCCCGTGCGGGCCCACCACCACGGCGGCGGCCGCGTGGTCCTGCGTGGAGAAGATGTTGCACGAGGCCCAGCGAACCTCAGCGCCGAGGGCGACCAGCGTCTCGATCAGCACCGCCGTCTGCACGGTCATGTGCAGCGAGCCGGACACCCGCGCGCCCCGCAACGGGTACACGTCGGCGTACTCCCTGCGCAGCGCCATCAGCCCCGGCATCTCGTGTTCGGCCAGCCGGATCTCCTTGCGACCGAACTCCGCGAGCGCCAGATCGGCGACCGCGAACTCCACACCGTTTCGCGTCTGGTGCAGAGAAGCAACGCTTTCAGGGGCCATCTCGGAACAATCCTCCAGACTCGCTGTGCCGCCAACCGGACGGACCGACACCTGCACATTACCGTTGTTTGTTCGTTCGTCGTCCTGCCAACCAGCGAGGAGATCCCCAGGTGCCCCTCCCCGGCCCCGATGCCCGCGTCGTCGAACTGCGCGTTCCGGGGCTGATAGGTACGAGTGGCGAGTCGTTGCTCGACTCCGTCGGCACGGTCGACGTGGCCGGTGACGGAGTCGGCCGCGTGATCCGCCCCTCCGACCGGCTGCGCAGGCCCGCGCCCGGCCCGGTCCTGCAGGCGCTCGGCCGGTCGGTGCCGCGCACGTTGGAGGGTTACCTGTGGAGCCGGATGACCTCGGGCGGCGCCGCGAAGGCCACGTGGGCGCTGCTGTTCCCGTTCTCACTAGCCAACGTGGCGCACTGGATGCTGCCGCCGGTGCCCGAGGGCAAGCGGTTGCCCTCGGTGCTCGGCGTGCTGTGCCGGGGCCTGCTGCGCCTCGCCGCGTTGCTGCTCACGATGCTGCTGGTGAGCCAGCTCGCCGTGGTGACGCTCGACCTGTTCGCCGCGCAGTGCCTGGCGCCGGGCAGCGGATGCCTCACGGCCGCGCCGTCCTGGGTGCGGGACGTCGACGGGGTGCGCATGGCGCTCGGCGTGGTGCCCCTGTTGCTGGTGGTGTTCGTGCTCTTCCGGGTGTCGTCGGCGAAGTGGAAGGTGAGCGCGCCGGAACGACGCCCGCTCCCCGGCAAGGGACTGCCCGGTGACGAGCTGGTCGACGGCGCCGACACCGCGATGCTGCGCTGCCTGCACACGGTCGCCGCGCTCGCGTGCGTCGCGCTGCTGCTGCTCGGTGGCCCGCTGCGGGTGCCGGAGCGGACCGCCGACGCCGTGCTGTGGTTCGCCACGCTCGGGCTACTGGGCATCGCGGTGCTCGCCACCATGGTGCGCGCGCACCGGCTGCTCCCGGTCGTGCCGCGGACGGCGCTGCTGGCGCTCGCGGCGGGGCTCGCGGTCGCGGCCGCCGTGGTGCGGACACCGCTGCCGGTCACGCTCACCGGCACCGACGACACCGTCGAGGGCATCGGTGCCGCGCTGCTCGTCGTGTGTGTGCTGTTCGGGCTGCTGCTGATCCCGGCCGCGCTGCTGGCGAGGCCGGCGTGGGCCACGCTGCCGAGGCGGCTGCGGCCGTGGGCTGGTGGCTGGGCCGCGGCGCCAGCGCTCGCGCTCGCCGGGCTGCTCGGCGGCGGGTTCGGCGCTGGGCTCGCGATCGCCCTGCGCGAGCTCGTCGGCACCCGTGGTCTGCGGCTGCCGGAGAGCTACACGCTCATCACGCTGCTGTGGGGCGCTGGGCTCGCGGTCGGCGCGCTGCTCGCCGTGCTCGGGTTCGCGGTCGCGGTGCCGCTGCGGCGCGCTCGCCGTGGCATCCCCGACGTCGTCCGGCTCATGGAGACGCGTGAGGAGGACGAGGAGGAGGCGGCCACGGCGTGGGCGCGGTCGAGCTGGGAGCGCAAGTACCTGCACCGCATCGTGCTCACGATCGTCTTCGTGCTCGCCGTGGGTGTGGCCGCGCTGCTCGCGGTGCGGCTGGGCTTCGGCTCGGTGCCGACCGCGCTGAACCCGCTCTCCGGCGTCGGCGTGCTCACGCTCGGCGGGCTCGCGGCCGGGTTGCTGCGGGTGGTCTACACGGCGGCGACCGGGCCGGAGCGGAGCCGTCACCTCGGCGCGTTCTCCGACCTCGTGTGCTTCTGGCCGAGGGCGGCGCATCCCGCCGTACCGCCGTCGTACGCGCTCAAGGTGGTGCCGGAGCTGGCCCAGCGGGCACGCGAGCACCTTGCCGAGCCCGGCGCGCGCGTGGTGCTCGCCGGATACCACGTCGGCGGGCTGCTCGCGGTGATGAGCGCGGCGAGGCTGGCGGCCGAGCTGCCCGCCGCCGACCGCGAACGAGTCGGCGTGGTGACGGCGGGGGCGCCCCTGCAGTGGGGCTACCAGCGCGCGTTCCCGGCCGTGTTCCCGCACGACTCGCTCGCCCGCCTCTACGGGCAGCTCGACGGGCGCTGGCGCGGGCTGTGCCGGGGCACCGACACGTTCGGCGGCGGCGCCACGACGTGGCGGCATCAGGTCACCGAGGACAAGCTTCTCGGCATCGGCTACCTGCCCGACGGCGGCGTCGGCGCGCTGGAGCCCGCGGTGCAGGGCCCGACCGGGGCGCTCGTGCTCGGCGGCGACCACTGGCTGCCGGATCCCTTGCGCGAGCCCATCAACGGCAGGCGCTGGGTGGCCGGGGTGCGCAGGCACGCGGACTACGTCGCCGACCCGGAGTGGGACCGCGCCGTCGTGCTGGCCGCCGGCCTCGAACGGGCCGACATGACGGCGCGGCTGGCCGAACAGGTGCCCCTCTTCGAGGGCCTGCTCGGCCAGCCGCGCGTCAGGGAAGGCTAGGGCCTACGGCGCGTCCGTGGCCCCTACCGCGGCAGTGAAGGCCACCTTCACTGCGTTCAACGCAGTGAAGGTGGCCTTCACTGCGGGTGGCGATCCCGCTAGGAACTGCGCCGCAGCCGGGTCAGGAAGACCAGAGCGCCGCCGCCGACGAGCAGCAAGGCGCCGAGGCCGATGAGCCATGCCCCGCCGAAGCCGGTCGAGGCCAGGTCGCCGCTGTCACCCGCGGGCGAGACCGGAGCCGCGCTGGTGGAGGTGCCGGCTCCACCGGCGACGGACGACGTGGTGGTCGTGGTGGCGGTGTCCCCGGACTCGCTCGTGGTGGTCTCGGTCGAGCTGGACTCCGACGTGGTCGTGGAGGTCTCCGAGGTGGTGGTCTCGGTCGTCGAGGTCTCGGTGGTGGTCGTGCTTGTGGTCGTGGTCGTGGTCGTCTCGACGCCGCACACGTACCAGTGGCTGATCGCCGGGATGTTGCCGCCCTTGTTCAGCGGCGAACGAAGGTCCGTCCACGGAGGCGTGGTGGGCAGGCCCCGCTTTCCGGGCTCGTAGACGTTGTGCCTGTCGCCGCCCTTGACGACGATGCCGGTCACCGTGACGTTGCCGGGCACGTCGGTGATAGTCACGTACTGGTCGACGTTGTGCTTGCCGCCTTCGTAGGTGAGGACGCCCTTGTCGATCAGGTCTCCATCGAGACCGGCGTGCTCACAGGTGGTGGCATTGCCCTCGCCGATCTCGGCGCGCGGGTCCTCGTGGGCAGTCGCGGAAGCGCTGACGGCCGAGCCGACCAGCAGGCCGGCCGTCAGCGCGGCGACGACGACAGCGCGATGGGGCAATCTCTGAGTCAAAGGCATGCGGTACTCCGTACGAGGTGGGAGGTAACGGACAAACGCCGCTCTCGGCATACGAACCGCACGGACAGTACCCCGGCCGGGGGATGGCCTTACGCCGACCTCATGCTAGTGATCGTTTCGTTTCCTTCCGGTGATCACGCCGCGTCATTCCTCGGCGGACACCTTCTGCTGTTCACCCTTCCCGAGGAGCGAGTGGCGCTTGCCGTACGCGAAGTACACGAGCACGCCGAGCGCCATCCACGCGAGGAAGCGCAGCCACGTCAGCACGGTCAGGTTCAGCATCAGCCACACGCAGGCGATGATCGCCACGACCGGGATCACCGGCACCCACGGGACTCGGAAGCCGCGCGGAAGGTCCGGCCGCTTCTTGCGCAACACCAGCACACCGGCCGACACCAGCACGAACGCGAACAGCGTGCCGACGTTGACCATCTCTTCGAGCTTGCTCGCGTCGAAGAAGGTCGCGGCGATCGCGACGACGACGCCGACGAGAATGTTGACGCGCACCGGGGTGCCGCGGGATCCCGTCTTCGCGAGCTTGCGCGGGAGGAGACCGTCGCGCGACATGGCAAACAGCACGCGCTGCTGGCCGAGCAGCAACACCATGACCACTGTGGTGAGACCGGCGAGCGCACCGATGGAGATGATGTGCGCGGCCCAGTCGACGCCGTTGAGCGAGAACGCCGTCGCCAGCGTCTTGCGGCCCTCCGGCTCGGCGTCGGTGGCCAGCTCGGTGTAGGGCACCATCCCGGCGACCACGAGCGACGTCGCGACGTAGAGCACGGTGACGATCGCCAGCGAGCCCAGGATGCCGCGCGGCACGTTGCGCTGCGGGTTGCGGGTCTCCTCGGCGGTGGTGGCGACGATGTCGAAGCCGATGAACGCGAAGAACACCAGCGAGGCGCCTGCCAGCAGCCCGAACGCACCGTAGACACTGCTCGAGCCGCCGACGAGCACGGAGAACAGCGACTGCTCGACACCGGCGCCCGACTCACCGCCCTCGGCCGCGGGCGGCACGAACGGGGTGTAGTTGTCGGGGCTGATGTAGGCGATGCCCAGGATGATCACGAACAGGATGATCACGACCTTGAGCGCCGTGATCACCAGGCTGAAGCGCGAGGACAGCTTGGTGCCCGCCGTCAGCAGCGCGGCCAGCACGGCGACCAGGATCAGCGAGCCCCAGTCGAAGCTGATGCCGCCAAGGTCCACGGTCGTCGAGACCCCTTCACCGAAGGCCGCGACGAGGACCTCCTGGAGGTAGACCGACCAGCCCTTCGCCACGGCGGCGGCGGCCACCGAGAACTCGAGGATGAGGTCCCAGCCGATGATCCACGCGAGGAACTCGCCGAAGGTCGCGTAGGAGAACGTGTAGGCGCTGCCCGCGACGGGCACGGTGGAGGCGAACTCCGCGTAGCAGAGCGCCGCGAGCGCACACGCGATGCCGGCGAGCACGAAGGCCACCGACACCGAGGGACCCGACAGGTCGCCGGCGGTGCGCGCGGTGAGCGTGAAGATCCCCGCGCCGATCATCACGGCGACACCGAAGACCGTCAGATCCCACGCGCTCAAATTTCTGCGTAGCCGGGTGTCCGGTTCGTCGGTGTCCGCGATCGACTGCTCGACGGATTTCGTTCGCCACATACCGGTTCCCGGCACGGTCTCCTCCTTGAAACGCCTGGGTTGCAGGACCGGTTCGGAACCCTAACCCGTGGCCCGGACGGTGTCAGGCCAAGGTCCGGTCCAGGTCGGGCTCGAGGTAGATGAGCCGCGCGACGGGCACCTTCTCGCGGACGCGCCGCTCGGCCTCGTCGATGGCCCTGGCGACCTCGGCCATCGGCAGGCCGCTGCGGAGCGCGAGCTTCGCGGCCACCAGCAGCTCGTCGGGACCGATGTACTGCGTGCGGATGTGGATCACGCGCTCGACATCGCCGGAGGTCAGCTCGCTGACGATGGTCTCCAGCTCCCGCTCGCCGGAGCCCTCCCCGATCAGCAGGCTCTTCATCTCGATGATCAGCGTCACCGCGATGACGCCGAGCAGCACACCGATCATGATCGTGCCGACGCCGTCCCACACCGGGTTGCCGGTGACCACGGAGAGCCCGACGCCGATGAGGGCGAAGACGAGGCCGAACAGCGCCCCGGCGTCCTCGAGGAGCACCACGGGCAGCTCGGGGGTCTTGGACTGCCGGATGAAGCCCCACCACGTCTTGTCGCCCTTGATCTTCTTCGACTCGACGATCGCGGTGTGGAAGCTGTAGATCTCCAGGCAGATCGCCACGACGAGGATCACCACGGCCACCATCGGCGAGGTCAGCTCCTCGGGGTGCTGCACCTTGTGGATGCCCTCGTACAGCGCGAACGCCGAGCCGAGCGTGAACAGCATCAGCGCCACGATGAACGAGTAGAAGTAGCGGTCACGGCCGTAGCCGAACGGGTGCTCCCTCGTGGCCTTGCGCTTCGAGGTCTTCTGTCCGAGCAGGAGCAGGCCCTGGTTCGAGGTGTCGGCCACGGAGTGCACCGACTCGGCGAGCATCGACGACGAACCCGTGATGAGGAAGCCGACGAACTTGGCAACGGCGATTCCGGCATTGGCGCCGAGCGCGGCCAGGATCGCCTTGGTGCCACCGCTTGCTGCCACCCTTACCCCCTTGGGACTGGTTGCGTGACGGCGTGCAGCTTAGAGGGCTCCTCCCATCGCTGCGTAAGATGTCCCTCCGGCCTGGGGAAGGACGTGATGACGAGTTTCGGTGTGCTCGGGCCACTGCTCGTCACCGATCCCGAGGGGCGGCCCGTGCGGCTGCGGGGCGAGCGGCAGCGGTCGCTGCTCGCGATGCTGCTGACCCACCCCGGTTCCGCCGTTCCCGTCGACCAGCTGGTCGAGGCCCTGTGGCCGGACGTGCCACCGCCCAAGTCGTACGCCTCGAACCTGCACACCTACGTCTCGCGGCTGCGCGAGCGGCTCGCGGTGCCCATCGAGCACGGCGCGGGCGGCTACCGGCTCGCGGCCGGACCGGCCGAGAGCGACCTGGTGCGCTTCGAGACCGAGGTGGCCGAGGGCCGCCGCGCCACGCGGGCGGGCGACCCCGTGGCCGCCGCGGCCCACCTGCGCACCGCGCTCGCCCAGTGGCGGGGGCCCGCGCTCGCCGACGTCCACGTGCCGTTGCTCGCGCCGATCGCGGCGAGGCTGGACGCCGAGCGGCTCACCGTCTTCGAGGACCGCGCCGAGGCCGAGCTGGCGGCGGACGTGCCCGGCGAGCTCGTCGCCGAGCTGGAGAGCTTTCTGCTCGCCAACCCTTTGCGCGAGCGGGCGGCGGCACTGCTGATGCGCGCGCTGCAGCGGGCGGGGCGGCAGGCCGACGCGCTGGCCCTCTATGGCCGGACTCGCGCCGCGCTGCGCGACGAGCTGGGCGTCGACCCCGGTGCCGAGCTGCGCCGCGCCCACGCGGCCGTGCTGCGCGGCGAGGAGACGCATCCGGCGCAGGCCACGGCGGTCTGGCCGATCTGCCAGCTGCCGCCCGATCTCGCCGACTTCGCCGGCCGCGAGGACGAGGTGAACGTGGTCGCCGCGTCGATCACCGGCGCTTCCGGCGCCGTTCCGGTCACCGTGCTCAGCGGTGAGCCCGGGGCGGGCAAGAGCACGCTCGCCGTGCGCGTCGCCCACCGGGTGCGGTCGGAGTTTCCAGACGGACAGCTGTTCGTGCAGCTCAGCGGTTCGTCAAAGCCACGCGACCCGGCCGACGTGCTCGCCGATCTACTGCGTGCACTCGGCGTGACCGGCCCGGCGATCTCCGACGACCCGCACGCGCGGGCCGCGGCCTACCGGGGCAGGCTCACCGACCGCAGGGTCCTCGTGGTGCTCGACGACGCCGCCTCCGTGGAACAGGTGTTGCCGCTGCTGCCCGGCACGCCGGGCTGCGCGGTGCTGGTCACCGGCCGCCGCAGGCTCAGCGCGCTCGACGGCGCCCACCGGGTGCCGCTCGGCCCGCTGAGCGATGCCGACGCGGTGGCGCTGCTGGCCCGCATCGTCGGCACGGCGCGGGTGGACGGCGAGCGCGGAGCCGCCGCCCGCATCTCCGCCGCGTGCGGCAACCTGCCGCTGGCGCTGCGCATCGCGGGCACGCGGCTGGCGATCCGCCCGGACCTGCGGCTCGCGACGCTCGCCGACCGGCTCGACGACGAACGCAACCGGCTCGACGAGCTCGCGGTCAGTGACCGGCAGGTCCGCACGAGCATCGCGCTGAGCTTCCACGCGCTGAGCCCGCTCGCCCGCGCGGGCGTGCGGGCGCTCGCGCTGTGCGGGGACATCAGCGCACCGGCGTGGGCCATCGCGGTGCTGATCGACGACCCCGGCGCGGACGGAGCCGTCGAGGAGCTGATCGAGGCGAGCCTGCTGGCCCCGATCGGCACCGACCCGACCGGCGAGCCGCGCTACCGGCTCCACGATCTGGTCCGGGTCTTCGCCCGCGAACAGGAGGGCCCCTCGCCGGGCATCCGGACGCTGGTGCACGCCGCCGTCGGGCTCGCCGAGGCCGCCGGGCAGCAGCTGCCGTGGACCGTGCCGCTGCCGAGGTGGCCCGCCGACCCGCCGGACCAGTCGCTCGCCCGCGACACCGTCGCCCGGCTCGTCGACGACCCGCACGCGTGGTTCGCGACCGAGCAGGCCAACCTGGTCACGGTGGTCGGCTCGATCTTCCGCATCGGCTGGCACCGCGAGGCCGTGCTGCTGCTGGAGCGGCTGACCGGCTACCTGTGGTTGCACGGCCAGTACGCCGACCTGCGGGCCTGCCACGAGAGCCTGCGGCAGCTCGCGCAGCGGGCCGGGCTGTCGCGGGTCGCGGCGTGGGCCGAGGCGAACCTCGCGGTGATCGTGCACGCGAGGGGAGAACACGAGGAGGCCGAACGGCGTTACCGGGCGTGCACGCGAGAGCTGACCGAGCTCGGGGAACGGCGGTCGGCCGCGTGGGTCACCGCGAACCTCGCCCGGTGCCTGATCGGGCTCGGCAGGCCCGGCGAGTCGCTCGAGGTGGCCGACGAGGCACTGGCGTTGCTGGACGGAGAGCCGGACCAGGCCGCGCTGCAGCACGTCGAGCGGATCAGGACCGAGGCGTTCAACCGGCTCGGCAGGCTGGGCGACTCGGTGCGCGTGACCCGGCGGACGCTGGCCGCGGCACGGCTGTCCGGCGATCCCGCCGCGATCGCGCTGGCCCTGAGCGACCTGGCCTGGTCGCTCGCGCTGGCCGGTGAGCTGGAGGCGGCGCGGGAGCCCGCCGAGGAGTCCGTCGCGCTGCTGCGGCAGCTGCCGACGCGCTCGGCGCTGGCCCGTTGCCTGCGCACGCTCGGCGCGATCAACGCGGGGCTGGGACGCCGCGAGGCCGCGGTGGCCGCCTACACCGAGGCACACGATCTCGCGAGGTCGCTCAACGAGCGACCGAGGGAGCTGTCCTGCGCGAGGGCCATCGCGGCGAGCCTGGTCGGTGAGGGCAAGGCTCACCAGGCCATTCCGCTGCTGCGCAGCGGGCTCGCCGAGTTCCGTTCGATGGGCAGCGTGGCGTCGACGGTCATCTCGCTGCGGGTGCTGGCGGCGGCGTACGAGGCCGTCGGTGAGAGTGCCCGCGCGGAGGAAGCGCTGGCCGAGGCCGACCGGCTCGGCGACCCGAGGGACGCGAGCGCGGCCACCCTGGCCGGTCTGTTGCTGGAGCTGACCCGGGATGCCGGACGCGCGCTCACGGGGAGCCCTCACGCGCCCGGCATCACCCCCGGTCAGCGCCCGTGAGTCAGCGGGCGTTCTTCAACGCCTTGGCGTAGCGGCCGTTGGCGGGCAACCACGCGAGCACGATGGTGACGAGGGCGCAGAGCAACCCCGCGACGCCGAGCGCGATCAGTGTGCCCGTGCCGTCGTCGGTGACCACGCGACCCGCGATCAGCACCGTGAGCAGCGCGAAGATCGTCACCAGGATGCGCGCCCACAGGGCCGCGCGCGCCAGCAGCAGACCGAAGACGAGCAGCCCGCCGCCGAACGCGAGCGCCATTGTGCCGCGGCCGGACAGCGTGTCGGCCACCTCGGCGACGACGAAGTCGGCACCGGCCGCGCGGATGGACTCGGCCGGTTCGCCGAGGGCCGACGCGAGGATGTCGATGGCCAGGTCGTCGCCGCCGGTAGCCATGAGAATGCCGTTGACGACAGTGGCGAGTCCCCCTGCGACCGCCACGACGATCGCGGCGAGCAGCGTGCCGGGACGGCTGACGGCCGGGGCCGCCTGCACCGAACCGGCCGCGGTTTGCGATGTCACTGCGTTGTTCTCCTTGAATCGATCCCCTGTGGATGACGAAGTTCGTCACCCGTACAGAGGACTATGGAGAACAGCACCACACGGAGCGAACACAGTGTGTGGAGCTCAGTCGAGACAGGTCCCCGCCGTTGCCCTGAACAGGTGAGCCGGCTCGTGACCGACCGGCCGCACCTTCACGCCGGGGTCGGAGGCGGGCAGCCACACCGACTCGCCCCTCCGCAGTTCGAGCTTCGTGCCGTCGTCGGAGCACAGCAGGAGCTCCCCCGCCGTGCACAGCAGTATCTCGGGGCCGGTGCCGTGGACGTCCAGCTCGCCTCGGTCCTCAACCGTCCATTCGACCCTGGACAGCTCGAACTCCGGCGTCTCCGTGCGGTAGACGGCGGTCCGGCCCGTGGCCTCGCCCGAGAGCACCGGCATGTCACCGCACGCGAAGTCGACCACGCGCAGCAGCTCGGGCACGTCCACGTGCTTCGGGGTGAGCCCGCACCGCAGGATGTTGTCCGAGTTGGCGAGGATCTCCACCGCCGTGCCGTGCAGGTACAGGTGCAGGTTCCCGGCGGGCAGGTAGATCGCCTCGCCCGCCCGCAGGGTGAGCCGGTTGAGCAGCAGCGCCGCGAGCACCCCGGCGTCGCGCGGATGCGCCTCGCCGAGCCCGAGCACCGTGCGGCACTCGGTGTCGAACTCTCCGTGCTCCTTGACGTGGTGCACGCACGCGTCGAGCACCTCGGGCAGCAGCTCGTCCAGCGCGCCCTGCGGCAGCGTGATCCACGTGGTGAACAGCGCCCGCAGCCCGTCGGGGTCCGGCTGCGCGGCGAGCAGCTCGGTGTACTTCGTCAGCCCTGGCGTGTCGATGGCTCGCAGCAGCTCGAGGGTCCGGTGCGGGTCGCGGAACCCGGCGAGCGCGTGGAACTCGGTTAGCGCGCACACCAACTCCGGCTTCGCGGTGGGGTCCGGATAGTTCCGGTTGGCCGCGTCGCGCGCGATGCCGGCGGCCTCTTCCCGCGCGTAGCCCTCCGCGGCCTGCTCGGCCGACGGGTGCGCCTGCATCGACAGCGGCTCCTCGGCGGCGAGGATCTTGAGCAGGAACGGCAGCCTGCCGCCCCAGCGGTCGGCGCAGCGCGCGCCGAGCTGGCCCAACGGGTCGGTCTCCACCAGTTCGAGGAGGCTCCGCTCGGTGCCGTCGGGGCCGATCACGTGCGAGGGGTCGCCGGGATGGGCGCCCATCCACAGCTCGGCCTCCGGGTGCGGAGCGGGGACCGGACGCCCCAGCAGCTCCGGGATCGTGGTTCGGGACCCCCACGCATATGGCCGTACGGCGTTGCGCAGCAGTTCCACGGTCAACTCCACTCCTCGCCGGCCGTTCTCGGTAACCGGCCTTTCCTCGATCGCTGGCCTACGCCGTCGCCGGCGTGTACCGGCCAGCTCCCCCGATGGTTCCAGCCGCGAGGCCGAGGTAGACGGCCGCGAGCTCGAACCGCAATGCAAGTACAGCCGCGCAACCCGCGTCGTCGGCGGTGATCTCGTCGGCGGGCGCCAGCAGGTCGGCTGAGGGCAGCATCTCGTTCGCTCGGTACCGCGCGCCGTCCGCCGCCGGGCCGGTGCGGACTGCGAGCAGGAAGACCCTCGGTGGAAGGCCTTCGGCAGATGAGTCGTCTGGATCGGCGAAGATGTTGCGCTCTCCGAGACTTCTCGCGGCCGCGCGGTGCAACGCGGGCCTCGCGAGCGCCTGCCGGAAGTCCGCGGCGTCACTGACGACGCCCGCGTGCGCACCCAGCGCGTACGCCGCGTGGTGGGCGACGGCGACACCCACCTGGTCGAGCCCCCACAGCAGGGGCGTGTGCTCGGCTATGCGCAGCGCGAGCGCCTTGGCCGGGTTGACGAACGACTCGTGGCTGGGATGGCCGCGCTCCGCCTCACTGTCGAGCCGGTCGGCGAGCCCTTCGACGTCGGCGACGAGCAGGCCGAGTGTGTTGGCCGTGAGCAGACCCGCCGTGAACGCCCTCGCGAAGGACAGCTCCGGCGGCACCAGGACCCTCGGCGCGATCAGCAGACCGCGGCCCGCGATCGCCGAGGCCACGGGCCCGTCGGGCGGGGCCGAGAGCACCACGGTCGCGCC
The DNA here is from genome assembly GCF_003311655.1 of Prauserella sp. PE36. NCBI lineage: Bacteria > Bacillati > Actinomycetota > Actinomycetes > Pseudonocardiales > Pseudonocardiaceae > Prauserella > Prauserella sp. PE36. The sequence continues at coordinate 76,730 of NZ_QEQT01000110.1, forward strand.
GTAGCGCGCCGCCCGCTCCAGCGACGCGGCGAGGTCGCTGTCATAGGGATCGTCGGTGTGGGCGAGCACGACGTCGAGCGCGCCGATCCAGCCGGGCACGTTGTCCGCGATGACGACCGGCACCGGGCACGCGGGCGCTAGCAGCGCGTTGAGCAGCAGTGTCGCGCTGCGGCTCACGCCCGGACGCACGACGAGCACCACCGACCGGGGGCGGCCGATGTCCAGGCGGTCGGACAACTCGAGCTCCGCGGCGGCCTCGATGGTGGCGCGCACCTGGGCGCCCGCCATCGCAGCGGAGCGCAACAGGCCCGCGCCGTCGGCCTCGGTCAGCCGGGCGGGATCGTCGAGGAGGGAGTCGTCAAGCACCATCGGAACTGGGTTCGTCACGGGAGTCTCGCTCACCGTCCGTCGGAGGGGTCGCTTCGTCGAGCAGCAGGACGGGGATGCCGTCGCGAACGGGATACGTCCGTCCACAGGAAGTGCAGGTCAGCGCGTCGGCTGCCGGGTCGTCCCGCGTGCCGGGCGTCAGCGGCGCGTGGTCCGGCGAGGGGCACGCGAGGATCTCCAGCAGCTGCGGATCAAGGGTGACAGCCATCTTTCCTCTTTATCACGATCGGTCGGCCCGGTCGGTTCAGTGGCGGACGATCGCCAGCACTTCGTCGGTCAGCGCCTTGACCGCGGCCTCATCGGGCGCCTCGACGTTGAGCCGGAGCAGGGGCTCGGTGTTGGACGGCCGGAGGTTGAACCAGCCCTTCTCGCCGAGGTCGACGGTGAGACCGTCCAGCTCGTCGATCGTGACACCGTTGCGCCCCGCGAATGCATCCTTCACCGCGAGCTGCCTCGCCACCTGGTCGTCGACCGTCGAGTTGATCTCCCCCGACGCCGCGTAGCGGCTGTACTCCCTGGTCAGCTCGGAGAGAGGGGCGTCCTGCTCCCCGAGCGCTGCCAGCACGTGCAGTGCCGCGAGCATGCCGGTGTCGGCACGCCAGAAGTCCCGGAAGTAGTAGTGCGCGGAGTGCTCGCCGCCGAAGATCGCCCCCGTCTCGGCCATCTTGGTCTTGATGAACGAGTGCCCGACGCGGGTGCGCACCGCGTTGCCGCCGTGCTCGGTCACGATCTCGGGCACGGCCTTCGACGTGATCAGGTTGTGGATCACCGTGCCGCCCGGCTCCTTGGCCAGCTCGCGGACGGCGACCAGAGCGGTGACCGCGCTCGGCGACACCGGGTCACCGTTCTCGTCGACCACGAAGCAGCGGTCGGCGTCGCCGTCGAAGGCGAGGCCCACGTCGGCGCCGGTCTCGCGCACCTTCGCCTGCAGGTCGACGAGGTTCTTCGGGTCGAGCGGGTTGGCCTCGTGGTTGGGGAAGCTGCCGTCGAGCTCGAAGTACATCGGCACGAGCTCGAAGGGCAGCCCCTCGAAGACGGTCGGCACCGTGTGGCCGCCCATCCCGTTGCCCGCGTCGACGACGATCTTGAGCGGCCTGCTGCCGGTGAGGTCGACGAGCGTGCGCAGGTGGGCGGCGTAGTCGGCGAGGACGTCGCGCTCCACCACGGAGCCGGCCTGCCCGGCGAACTCCGGCACGCCCTGCTCGACGGTGTCGCGGATCTCGGCGAGCCCGGAGTCCTGACCGACCGGGGCGGCACCGGCGCGGCACAGCTTGATGCCGTTGTACTGCGCGGGGTTGTGGCTCGCGGTGAACATCGCGCCGGGCATGTTGAGCCTGCCGGAGGCGAAGTACAGCTGGTCGGTGCTGGCGAGGCCGATGGAGACCACGTCGAGCCCCTGCGACGTCACGCCGTCGGCGAAGGCCGCGGCGAGGGCCGGCGACGACTCACGCATGTCGTGGCCGATGACCACCGACGGTGAGTCCGGCTTGATCAGCAGGGCGAACGCGGCGCCGAAGTCCCTGACCAGGTCGGCGTTCAGCTGGTCGCCGACCACGCCCCTGATGTCGTAGGCCTTCACGATGCCCGACAGGTCTGACACGCCCTCTCCCCGGTGGTCGTCCGATTGGTCGGCTTTCCGCAAGCCTCGGTACTCGGGAGAAGCCTACCCAGTCGAGGGGAGAGTCAGGCGCGGCCGGGCAGCACGCGGAGGTGACCCCGCCTGCCCGAGGTCGCTTCCGGCTGTTCGGGAGCGGGCGGCGGATCGGAGCGGCCCGCCTCGCGCACGGCCTCGGCCAGCGCGGTCAGCTCGTCGCTGGAGGGCTCCGGCGCGGCGAACTCGCCCTCGTGCCGGACGACCTCCCAGCCGCGCGGCGCGGTGAGCCGCAGGGCGTGGGCCTCGCAGAGGTCGTACGAATGGGGTTCCGACGCCGTCGCGAGAGGTCCCACCACAGCGGTGGAGTCGCTGTAGGCGTAGGTCAGCGTGGCGACTGCGGGCTCGAGGCAGCCCGTCCGCGAACACTTCCGTACGCTCGGCACGGTTGATCACGATAGCCCCTCGGCGCACGGGCGCGCCGATGACACACCGGCTTGCCCGCACCCGGCCGCGTTAGGCTTCCCAACGTGGCAACGGCACGCAGTTCCCGGCATCGGCAGCGCCTGCGCCGCGACCGGCACGGTCGCGGCCTGCGCGGTCCGCTGTACCCCGCGTCGCTGCCTGCCGCGGCGAGCCGCGCCGAGAAGTTCGACGCGCTCGTGCTGGACGCGCTGGAGCCCATCGAGGCCCGCTGGCGCACGGAGCTGACCAGGCTCGACGTCGCCGTGGACGACGTACCCGAGGTGCGTGAGGACCTGCCCCCCGCCCAGGCCGAGGGTGTGCTCCACGACGGCGCCGTGCCGCTGTCCAGGCTGGTACCGGCGGGCGTCGACAGGGCGGGGCTCCCGACGAGGGCGAGGATCGTGCTCTACCGGCGCCCGCTCGAGGCCCGCGCCAAGGACCCGAGCGAGCTGGCCGACCTCGTGCACGACGTCCTCGTCGAGCAGGTCGCGAGCTACCTCGGCGTGGAGCCGGACATCATCGACGGCGAGTGAGGCCCCCGACGACCGGGGATCGCGGTGAGCACCGTGAACAGCAGTGCCGCCACCTGCACCAGCAGCAGCACGTTGTGCAGCGCGGGCGAGTACTCGACGGTGACCTCCGACTGCCTCGGTGGCACCGAGACCGCCACCTGGTGACCCCACGCGGGCACGATCGGAACCGGCTCGCCGTTGACGGTCGCGCGCCAGCCCGCCTCCTGCTCGGCGGCCAGCACCAGCAGGCGCCCGTCGGGGCCGTCGGAGACCCGCACTCGCACGTCCGGCAGCCGCGCCTCCACCTCGGCCACCGATGAGCCGGTCATCAGCTCCCCGCTCGGCGGCTCACCGCTGACGGCACGCCGCGCCTGCTCCGGGGAGACGAGCGTGACCTGTCCGGACACGGGTGTCAGCCGGAGCACCACGCGGCCGTCGCTGGTCGTCGGCGCGTCGCGGACGAGGTCCGAGGCCGCCTGCCGCAGCCGGGCGCCCTCCTCGCCGGGTGGGAGCACGACGAACAGCACCCCCGCCGCCGCGGCCGAGGTGACAGCCTCGCGCGAGCCGCCGAGCAGGTCGCGCTGCCAGGCGTCGAGCCGTTCGGGCGTGCCGGGCACGGGCACGAGGGCGTCGTCGCCGTAGGCGGGCAGCCGCCCGCCCGACTGCCTCACCGGCTCGCCGGGGCCTGCGAGCACGAGCACACCGCGGCCGGTGTCGGCGAGCTCCTGGGTCAGTGACGAGGCGAGCGTCCAGCCACCACCGGCGCGCACGGAGCCCTCGCGCCCGGTCGCGACTCCGCCGGCCGCGAGCGTCAGCAGCACCGCGACGCCACCGAGCGCGCCGACCCGCGCGAGCGCCCTCGGCGCCGTGCCGAGCCCGCCGGCACACGTGCCGAGCACCACGAGCAGCAGGCCCGCTCCCGCGACGAGCAGCGGCACGCCCGCGAACGCCGGGGCGGGTTCGCCGCCCCTCGGCGGTGCGAACTCCACCAGCTGCGTCACCCCGGTGCCGACCACGCCGAGCACGAGCACCGCAAGCCCGGGCACCACCCGCGCCGTCGGCCTCACGACGGCGGCGGCGAGCGCGGCGACCACGACGACGAGCCCGAACGGGAAGCCGCCGGGCCCACCGGGGTCGAGTCCGGCGAGGTCGGCTCCCGCCGCGAACGGAGCCGGGGCGCCGAGGCCGTGCAGCAGCAGCGACGGGTTCGTCAGCAGCGTCGGCAGCCACGGCAGCAGGAGCACGAGCGGCAGCAGCACGACGATCGCCACCGCGGGCACACCGCGGGCAGGCCGTTTCCCCGGCGGGGGCAGCACCACGAAGCCGAGCACGAGCGCCACGAGCGCGAGCCCGTGCGCGAGCGGGGAGAACGCGCCCACCACGGCCAGCGTCAGCGCGCACAGCACGCTCGTGCTGAGCCACCTCGCATCGGCGCGCGTGAGCACGGCGACGACGCCAGCGATCAACGCGGGCAACAGGATGTGCACCACCACGACGTCGATCCGGCCCTGCGCGACCGACGCGGTGGCGGCGGGCAGCAGCGCGTACGCCGCGGCGGCACCGGCCCGCACCCAGCGGTCCACGCGCAACCGCCGGGTCGCCGCGTAGGCGACGAGCGCCGCGAGCGGGATGTCGGCGATCAGCAACAGCGACACGAGCGCGGCGGGTCCGCCGAGCGGCGCGAGCGGAGCGCCCAGCAAGCCGAGCACCGGCAGCGCCACGGGAGCGGCGCTGGCCGTGCCGCCCGCGACGGCGTGCCAGGAGTCGAGGTAGGTCGACCACGTCTGCGCGAGGTCGCCGACCGGCAGCAGGCTCCCACCGGCGAGGTCGAGCCCGAGCCTGCCGCCGTTCAACACCAGGGCCAGCGCGGTGAGCACCACCAGCAGCACCACCGGTGGCGCGAACAGCGTCGCGGCGAGGATCCGGCGCCGGTCCACCTCCACGAACACCAGCTCGCGCTCTGCCGCCTCGCCGCCGGGCGACGGCTGGGCGGTCTCCTGCTCCGGCTCCGCGGGTTCCGGTTCCGGCAACGGCACGGCCACCACGTCGGCAGGCCTGCGCAGCCCGGTCGCCCGCGACCGCAGTGCACGGGTCGCCCCGGCCGGCAACGCGTCCGGACCCACCGGGACGGGTCGCGAGTAGCGGACCTCGGGCGGGATCCACGCCGTGGTGTCGTCCGCGGCCGTCTCCGGAAGTCTGCCGAGCGCCGCCTCGCTCTCGACGCGCCTTCGCACGAGATGCACGACGCCACCGCGCAGAGCGCCCCGCAGCCGCGCGAACCGGCTCGTGAGCATCCCGCGCACCGTACCGTGCCGCCGGGCCGCCCTCGCCGCCCGCAACCGGCTCGTGCCGCCGAGCAGATAGCCCGCCGCGGCGAACTCGGCCCTGGCGCGGATTCCGTTGCGCAGCAAGGCGAAACCGAGCCCGCGCAGCACGCACAACAGCACGAGGCGCGGCAGCCCGAGTACACAGGAGACAGTGGAGCAGTTGACGAGGAACGTCCGCAGCCCGTAGACGCGGTCGGCCTCCTCGATCCCGGCGAACGAGCCGGGCAGCGCACTCGGCTGCCGCCTGCCGGCGCCGGCCGCGCGCACGTGCCTCAGCCGCGCCACCGGCACGCACAGCACGAGCCCGCCCGCCGCGTTGACGCGCCAGCCGAAGTCGATGTCCTCGCGCAACAACGCGATCTCGCGGTCGAAGCCGTCGAGTTCCTCCCACGTCGTGCGCCGGATGAGCGAGCCCGCGCTCGGGACTGCGAGCACCTCCGTGCTCTGCTCCGGCGACTCCTCGTCGCCGAGCCCTCGGGGAACGGCGGGCTGCCGGTGTCCGGACGCGTCGGTGGAGAGCCCGGCCTCCACGATCAGCCTCGGATCGGCCCAGTCCACGGCGAGCGGGCCGAGCACACCCGCCGAGGGCGCGGTCTCCGCGGCCCGCAGCAGGAGGTCCAGACAGTCGGGTTCCGGGGCGCTGTCGTCGTGCAGGAGCCAGATCCACTGCCCGGGATCGCCCCATCGTTCACTCGCCCGAGTGACGGCTTCCGCGACCGCGGAGGCGAACCCGGTGGTGTCCGGCAGCGTGATGACGCCGTCGAGAACCGGCGGCCCCGCCGCGCCGTCCGCGCTCTCCGGGTTCTGCGCCGCCGCGGCTTCCAGCAACGCGGCGGTGCCGTCCGTGGAACCGGTGTCCACGGCGAGGACGTGCCTCGGCCTGATCGTGCTGCGCCGCAGCGCCGACAGCGTCAGCGGCAGCCAGTCTTCTCCGTTGTGGCACACCAGAATCGCGAGAACCGGTGCCGTTCTGACCGGGGGCGGCGTGGGTGTGCGGGGCAAGGACCTCTCCGTGTGTCAGGCGAATCGCGGGTGGGCGGGTGCGCTCACCCTACGAGAGACACAGCGAAGCGCCGACGTGCCCCGGACCAGGCTGCCCAGGCCCGGCCCGCGATCGCCATCGCGGCCCGGCCCGGATGCGAAACCGGTGTCACACAGCGCGTTTCTTGAGCTTGCGCCGTTCTCGTTCGGACAGCCCGCCCCAGATGCCGAATCGCTCGTCATGAGCGAGGGCGTACTCGAGGCAGTCGTCCTTCACCTCGCAGCCCTGGCAGATCCGCTTGGCCTCCCGCGTCGATCCACCCTTCTCCGGGAAGAACGCCTCCGGGTCGGTCTGCGCGCACAGCGCGCGCTCCTGCCAGTCCTGCTCCTCCGTCACGTCGAGCAGATCAGTGAGCGCGCCCAGATCCTCCTCCGGGTGCCCACCCCAATCCATGACGTGCCCCCATTCCCTTCCACTAGTGTCCAACCGCACGTCCGCCTCCTCGCTCTCACGCACTCCCAGGCTGTGGCGGTGTAACTGCCAATCACCACCCCCCTTACGGCGGCGAATGACATCAATGTGATTACACCTGTGTAGTGCGGCCAGGTCAAGCCGAGTAGCAAGGTTGGGGGATACTTTGGGCGCCGCGCGCAAGCGGACACGCCGAGAGAAGCTCACGAGGATCCGACAACACCGGACACGCACCCCACGACGGATAGGACAGACTGTGGCCGTGCAACGATCACTGGTTCGCCCCAGCCTGCTCTTCTACGCCATCCTGCTGGTCACCATCGCGGGTGGCGTGCTCACCGCCTTCGTCGCGCCGTGGACGGCGACCACCGGCATGCTCGAACGCGACGCGCTGGGCACGCTCGGCATCGTCGTGCTGGTGCTCGGCGGCTGGGCGCTGTCACTCACGCTGCACGAGTTCGGGCACGCGATCGTCGCGTACAGGGGCGGCGACCACGAGGTGGCGCACAAGGGCTACCTGTCGATGGACATCCGGCGCTACACGGACCCGGTCATGTCGCTCGTGCTGCCGTTGATCATCCTCGCGATCGGTGGCATCCCGCTGCCCGGTGGCGCGGTGTGGATCAACCGCTGGGCGCTGCGTAACCGGTCGGTGGCGTCGTGGGTGTCGCTCGCCGGTCCGCTGAGCAACCTCGCGATCGGCGTGGTGCTCACCATCGTGGTCGTGTTCGTCGAGATGCCGGTCGGCCTCGCCATGGGCCTGTCGTACCTCGCCTCGCTGCAGATCCTCGCGTTCGTGATCAACATCCTGCCCGTGCCCGGCCTCGACGGCTTCGGCGCGATCGAGCCGTACCTCTCGCCGCAGGCGCGTGAGTTCGGCGCGAAGGCGCGGCCGTGGGCGCCGCTCGTGCTCTTCGCGTTGATCATCGCCGTGCCCCCCTTCGCCGAGGCGCTCTGGGACCTCACCGACTTCATCTTCGGCGCGGTCGGCGGCGACGAGGTCCTGTCGGACTTCGGTCAGATGGGTTTCATGTTCTGGCGTTACTGACCTCGCTGGCGAACCACTTACCGGCACGCTTGGCGACGCGCTTCAGCCCGGAGCGCTCGCCGAGATAGTCGCCGACCATGCCGAGGACGGGCAGCATGCCGATCGCCTGGTGGTAGAAGCGGCCGCTGGGCCGCTTCTCCAGCTCGTCGGTCACGGCGAGCAGGGAGCGGCCGAGCCGCCAGAGCGTGCGGGCGACGGCCTTGAAGGTCACCTTGCCGTGCTTTCGGGACGACTCGTCGAGCTCCTCCGTGAGCTTCTCGGTCTCGGCGTCCTCCGCCGCGCGGTCGGCGGCCGTGCCCTCGGCGAGCTCCGGGCTCACCTCGCGCTCGAACAGCACCCACGCGAGCAGCCGGACGCGGTCGCCCGTGCCGGTGATCCCGTGCTCGCCCGCGATCGCGCACAGCAGCAGACCCTGGGACGCCGCGCCGAGGGTGTCCTGGACCGGCAGCCGGTCCGCGAGCGCGCCGCCGAGCCCCGGCACCGCGGTGACGAGTGAGGTGACCCGGCCGACCCGGTTGATCCACCAGTTCGTGCGCTGCTCGACGTTCATCGCGGCCCACGCGCGCGTGCCGGGCACCTTCATCGACTTCGCGACGTCGAGCAGCTTCTGGCGCAGCTTCGGCTCCACCTTCGCCGCCTGCTCACGCTCGCCCGCGATGAACCCGAAGGGGTCGGCCTCCCGCAGCGCGTCGACCACCGGTCCGGTGGCGCGCACGAATGGGCGCAGCACGCCGACGACCTGCTTGTCGGAGATGGGCTCGGCCATCGTCAGCTCCCCTTCCTCGCTTTCGGGCCCGGCCTTGCCAGTGAGAAACCGGCCGCCAGCGCACCGGGCAACGCCCCCGCGGCGAGCAGCACCAGCGCCCGCCAGTCGAGCGTCAGGATCACGTCGCCGCCAGGACCCTGCACGCCCACCAGGAGCAGCGTCAGGATCCATACCGCCAGCGGCACGATCCCGAGCCTCCGGTTTCCCAGCCGCGCGGCGGCCGACACCAGCAGCGGCGTGGTCACCAGCGCGACGAGCACGCTCAGCGGCAGCGGCACGTCACCCGCCCTCGGCAGGATCAGGCCGTCGAGCCGCAACGGCAGGAAGAACATCTCCAGCAGGGCGAGCAGGGCCGCGTCGACCGCCAGCACCACGAGCAGGACCCGGTCGACGGGCCGCAGGGACCCGGTCACGACCCGAGCCCTCCGAACAGGTCGGTCTCCGCGCCCTCCGCCGGCCCGCGCGCGAGCACGAAGTACTCGGCGGAGGGCACCGGCTGCGCGATGCCGTTGGACAGTGCGAAGCAGTCCCCGCCGACGCTCACCTGGGTCGCGTGGGCACGCAGGGCGGCGAGTTTCCGCTCGCGGTAGGAGCCGATGTCGACGGTCGTGGTGATCCGCTCGTCCGGGACCGTGGGCAGCTCGCCGTCGCCGGGCACGCGGAAGGGCGCGCCCTCGGCACGCAGCCGCGCGAGCCCGCGTGCGGTGGCGCTCGCGGAGGAAACCGTGTGGAAGACGCGCACCACCGACTCGGCCCGCTCCGCCGCCATCGTGGTGATCTCGTGCGCGCGGATGTGGTCGGGATGGCCGTAGCCGCCGAAGGAGTCGTAGGTGACGACGACCTCGGGCCGCAGCTCGTCGAGCACGTCGAGCAGCTGCGCCGCCTGCTCGGCCACGGAGCCGCGCACGAAGGCGCGCGGGTGCTCTGCCGACGGTGTGCCCGCCATCCCGGAGTCACGCCAGCGGCCGATGCCGCCGAGGTACCGATGGCGGCTCCAGCCGAGTTCGGCGCCCGCCGCGGACAACTCGCCCGCCCGATAGCCGCCGAGCTGGTCGCCCGCCCACGCACCGAGCTGGTCCAGACCGGGCGGGATGATCTCGCCTTCCTCACCGAGCGTGCACGTCACCACCGTGACGTCCGCTCCCTGCGCGGCGTAGCGCGCGATGGTGCCCCCGGTGGTGATGCTCTCGTCGTCCGGGTGCGCGTGCACGAGCAGCAACCTCACGCCGCCAGCCTACGGGCGGGCGCGCGACCACCGGACTGCCCCTAACGGCGTAGCCAGTTCACCGATCGGCTGCCAAAAGGTCACCAATTGGCATTCAGTCCTTTCGTCGTGTCCACATGCCGGGATACCTGGGCTATTCTCCCGGCGTCATGCATAGCGCCATGTCGAGGTGGTGGGAAGACAGCGGGTGGGATACCGACACGGAGTGACGCTCCGATCCGGGGGTATGCTCCATATCACTCGTTCGGAGTAATCGTTGGGTAATCACCGTTGGATCACGATCGCTGTCCGGAGCGGCACGGTCGCCGCAACTGTGCTTAGCGTGCACGGTTACGGCGAGCACCATCGATCACATCGACGGCTCACCGACAAGGGGAGAGATCGCCTCGAACCCCGATGGCGTCCAGCAAGGAGAGTCAATGTTGAGAAGTAAGTCAGGCGCGGCGCGGGCGGCCGCGCTCGTCGCAGGGGCGGCACTCGTCCTGTCCGCGTGCGGCGGTGGCGACGACGGAGGCGACGGGGATGGTGCCCAGACCGGGCAGATCTTCGCCGAGTGCGATGCGAACCCCAACGAGTGCAACTCCGCGCCTGCCGACCAGCTGCAGGACGGCGGCGAGGTCACCATGGCGCTGGAGAAGGACATCGCCAACTGGAACCTCAACTCCTCCGAGGGCAACGTCTTCGAGACCGGCATGGCCCTGAAGGGCGTGCTGCCCTCGACGTTCGTCAGCAACCCTGACCTCAAGTTCGCGATGAACGAGGACGTCCTCGAGTCCGCGGAACAGGTCAACACCAACCCGCAGACGATCGAGTACAAGATCAAGCAGGAAGCGGTGTGGTCGGACGGCACGCCGATCTCGGCCGAGGACTTCATCTACATCTGGAAGACCCAGAACGGCCGCGACTGCCCGGACTGCGCGGTCGCCACGACGGCGGGTTACGACCAGGTGCGCTCGGTCGAGGGCTCGGACAACGGCAAGACCGTGACCGTGACCTACGAGAAGCCGTTCACCGACTGGCAGCAGCTGTGGGAGTCGGGCCAGCCGATCTACCCCGCGCACATCGCCAAGCAGCACGGTGACCTCAACACCCCGCAGGGCCTGAAGTCGGCGTTCGACTGGTTCGGCGCCAACATGCCGACCTACTCCGGTGGTCCGTACAAGATCGAGGACTTCCAGAAGAACCGGTCGCTGACCCTGGTGCCGAACGAGCGCTGGTGGGGCGAGAAGCCGAAGCTGGACCGCATCATCTTCCGGATCATCACCGACGCCGCGCAGGAGCCCACGGCCCTGCAGAACAACGAGGTCCAGATCATCTACCCGCAGCCGCAGGTGGACCTCGTGAACCAGGTGCGGAACATCCCGAACGTCTCCTCCTACGTCGGCCTCGGCCTGACCTGGGAGCACTTCGACTTCAACCTGGACACCCCGGCACTGAAGGACAAGGCGCTGCGTCAGGCGCTGTTCACCGCTGTCGACCGGCAGGCGCTGATCGACGGCACCGTCGGCCAGTTCACCGACAAGGTGGAGCCGCTGAACAGCAACAACTTCATGCCGCAGCAGGAGGGCTACGAGGACGTCATCAGCGAGACCGGTCAGGGCTCTGGGAACATCGAGAAGGCCAAGCAGATCCTCACGGACGCCGGCTACAAGCAGCAGGGCGACCGCCTGATGGCTCCGAACGGCCAGCCCGTTCCCGAGCTCTCCATCCGCTACACCACGGGTAACCAGATCCGTCAGGACTCGAGCGAGCTGTTCGCTCAGTCCGCCAAGCAGCTCGGCGTCACCGTGAACGTCTCGCCGACCGACGACCTCGGCGGCACGCTCGAGAGCGGTGAGTACGACATCATGCTGTTCGCGTGGGTCGCCTCGCCGTACCCGTTCGCGAACGCGGTCCAGAACTGGACCACGGGTCAGGGCAACAACTTCGGCAACTACAGCAACCCGGACGTCGACCGCCTGCTCAACGAGGCGGCAGCGGCGACCGACCGCCAGGACGCGCTCGCCAAGGTGAACGAGGCGAACCGCATCATGGCCCAGGACGCCTACGTGCTTCCGCTGTACCAGAAGCCGACGTTCATCGCCGCGTACGACAACCTCGCGAACGTGCGCAACAACTCGACGCTGGACGGGCCGGTGTACAACATCGGTGAGTGGGGCATTCGCCAGGGCTGATGCCCGGCGCGTGACCTCCTGATCCGACGTCCCGATGGGGGAGGTCGCCTTTCACCGGCGGCCTCCCCCATCGGGCGAGAACAAGATCACGAACGTACCCTGATCGGCGGTACCGCCACGAGCGGCCTCGCCGCTCGCTGACCCGTTCCAGCAGGAAGACCTCCATGCTCGCCTACTCCTTGCGCCGACTGCTGATCTCGGTGCCGATCTTCATCGCCTCGACTTTCGTCGTCTTCCTGATGGCGGCGCTGTCGGGCAACCCGCTCAACCGGCTCCTCGCGATCAGCCCGCCGCCCCCACCACAGACCATCGAGGCCGAGCGCGTGCGCCTGCACCTCGACCAGCCCATCTTCGAGCGCTACTGGAACTGGCTCACCGGCCTCTTCCGGGGCGACTTCGGCCCCTCCGTCGAATCGACGATGGACATCGGCAACGAGGTGATGAGCCGCTACCTGGTCACGCTGCGCCTCGTGCTGCTCGCCATGCTCCTCGCGCTGATCCTCGCCATCATCGCCGGTGTCGTGAGCGCCGTGAAGCAGTACTCCGGCATCGACTACACCTTCACCTTCATCGGCTTCCTCTTCCTCGCGATGCCCACCTTCTGGTTCGCGATCCTGCTGAAGGAAGCCGGCATCAGCTTCAACAACGCCGTCGGCGAGCAGGTGCTGTTCACCATCGGGGACAGTTCCGTGTACGTGGCGGGCGGTGCCTGGGACAAAGTGCTCGACACGGCGGGGCACATGGTCCTGCCGACGATCTCGCTGGCGCTGCTGTCCTTCGCGGCCTGGAGCCGGTTCCAGCGCGCCGCGATGCTCGAAGTGCTCAACAGCGACTACGTGCGGCTGGCCAGGGCCAAGGGCCTGCGGCGGGGGCAGGTGATGCGCAAGCACGCGCTGCGCACCGCGCTCATCCCGCTCACCACCGTGACCGCGCTCGACCTCGGCTCGATCATCTCCGGCGCCGTCGTGACCGAGACGGTGTTCCAGTGGCAGGGAGCGGGCACGTTCCTGCTGGAGGCAATCCGCAAGGACGACGTCTATTCGATCATGGCGTGGCTCGTGATCTCGGCGACCGTCATCATCGTGCTCAATCTCGTCGCCGACCTGCTCTACGGCGTGCTCGACCCGAGGATCCGCTATGCCTGACAACACGAACAGCGACGTCTCCCCCGTGCCCACCAGGACGAGCGGACCCGAGAAGCGGACCCGCGTCGAACGCGAGTTCACCGTTGCCGAGCGCAGCCAGGCCCAGCTGGTCCTCCGCCGGTTCCTGCAGCACAAACTGGCTGTCGGCAGCCTGATCGTGCTGATCCTGATCATCCTGCTCGCCTTCGTCGGCGGCTGGCTGTGGAAGTACGGCGTCGAGGACCTCACCGGCGACCACTCGCAGCCGCCGTCGTGGGAACACCCGTTCGGCACCGACGCGATCGGGCACGACAGCTTCGCCCAGGTGCTGCGGGGCACGCAGATTTCGATCGGCATCGCCGTGCTCGTGGCATTGTTCGCCACGATCGTCGGCACCATCTGGGGCGCGGTGGCCGGCTTCTACCGCGGCTGGGTCGACACGGTGCTCATGCGCGTCGCCGACCTGGTGCTCACCCTGCCGCTGCTCGCGGTCGCCGCCGTGCTCGGGCACAACACCCAGGGCACGTGGTGGCTCATCGCGGTCGTGATCGCAGGCCTCTACTGGGCCTACGTCTCGCGCGTCGCCCGTGGCGTGGTGCTCTCCCTGCGGGAGAAGGAGTTCATCGAGGCCGCGAAGGCGCTCGGCGCCACCGACGCCCGGATCATCTTCCGCCACCTGGTGCCCAACGCGCTCGGCTCCGTGATCGTGAACGCGACGGTGCTCGTGGCCATCGCGATCCTGATCGAGACGTCGCTGTCGTTCCTCGGCTTCGGCGTCCGGCCGCCGGACACCTCGCTCGGCCTGCTCGTCAGCCAGAACCAGACCGCGGTGTCGACGCGGCCCTGGCTGTTCTACTTCCCGGGCCTGTTCATCATCCTGATCGCGCTGACGATCAACTTCATCGGGGACGGACTGCGGGACGCGTTCGACCCCCAGCAGACGAAGGTACGCGCATGACCCCCACAGACCCCACTGCGACGACGGGCGACACCGTCCTCGAGGTGGAGGACCTGACCGTGCAGTTCCCGACCGACGAGGGCCTGGTCCAGGCCGTCCGCGGTGTCAGCTACGAGCTGCGCCGGGGCGAGGTGCTCGGCATCGTCGGCGAGTCGGGCTCCGGCAAGTCGGTGACGTCGCTGGCCGTGATGGGCCTGCTGCCCAAGACGGCCCGCGTGTCCGGCTCCGTGCGGTTCAACGGCCGGGAGCTGCTCGAGTCCGGCGACAAGGAGCTCTCCCGGGTCCGGGGCAGGGGCATCTCCATGGTCTTCCAGGACCCGATGACCTCGCTGAACCCGGTCTACACCATCGGCGACCAGATCGCCGAGACCCTCCTGGTGCACAACGACATCACCAAGCAGGCGGCCCGCAAGCAGGCCGTGGAACTGCTGGAGACCGTGCACATCCCGAACCCGGAGCAGCGGGCGAAGGCGTACCCGCACGAGCTGTCGGGCGGTATGCGGCAACGCGTGGTGATCGCGATCGCGATGGCCAACCAGCCGGACGTGATCATCGCCGACGAGCCGACCACCGCGCTCGACGTCACCGTGCAGGCGCAGATCCTGGAGGCGCTGCGGACCGCGCAGAACGAGACCGGCGCGGCGATGATTCTGATCACCCACGACCTCGGCGTGATCGCGGGCCAGGCCGACCGGGTCATGGTGATGTACGCGGGCAAGCCCGTGGAGAAGGGCACCGCCGACGAGGTGTTCTACACGCCGAGGATGCCCTACACCCTCGGCCTGCTCGGCAGCCTGCCCCGCCTCGACGTGAAGACCGACCGGCTCACTCCCATCGCGGGCGCGCCGCCCTCGGTGATCAACATGCCACCGGGCTGCCCGTTCAGCCCCCGGTGCCCGCTCGCGGAGGACATCTGCGACCAGGAGGAGCCGTCACTGGAGCCCGGGTCGAACCCCGAGCACCTCGCGGCCTGCCATTTCAGCTACCGGGTCGAGGGCCACGAGCCTGCCGACCTGTTCCGGCAGGCGGCGGATGACCCGCTGCCGACCGGCGCGACCGAAGGAGAGGTCCGCGAATGACCGAGACGGCACTCGACGTGGAGTCGACGACCAGCCGGACGCCCGTGCTCTCGGCTCGCGACATCGTGAAGCACTTCCCCGTGCACGGCGGCGGGATCCTGCGGCGCAGGATCGGCGACGTGCACGCGGTGTGCGGCGTCTCGTTCGATCTCTATCCGAACGAGACACTGGGCCTCGTCGGTGAGTCCGGCTGCGGGAAGTCCACCACCGCGCGCGTGGTGCTGAACCTGCAGCCCGCGACCGCCGGTGAGGTCTCCTTCGAGGGCCAGAACCTGAACAGCCTCGGCGGCAAGGAGATGCGGCGGCTGCGCCGGAGTATGCAGATCGTGTTCCAGGACCCGTACGCCTCGCTCGACCCGAGGATCCCGGTCAACGAGATCATCGCCGAGCCGCTGCGGATCCACGGGCTCTACGAGAACGGCGGCAAGGAGCGCGTGCGTGAGCTGCTGGCCACCGTTGGCCTGCGCCCGGAGCACGGCAACCGCTTCCCGCACGAGTTCTCCGGTGGACAGCGCCAGCGCATCGGCGTCGCGCGGGCGCTCGCGCTGGAGCCGAAGGTGCTGGTGCTCGACGAGCCGGTGTCCGCTTTGGACGTGTCCATTCAGGCCGGTGTGCTGAACCTGTTGCAGGACCTGCAGGCCGAGCTCGGACTGTCCTACCTGTTCGTGTCCCACGACCTGTCGGTGGTGCGGCACGTGGCCGATCGCATCGCGGTGATGTACCTCGGCCGGATCGTGGAGATCGCCCCGGCCGAGCAGCTGTTCGAGCGGCCGGCACACCCGTACACGCAGGCGCTCATCTCGGCGATCCCGGTGCCGGACCCGCGCAAGGAGCGCACCCGGCAGCGGATCGTCATCACCGGTGACGTGCCGAGCCCGGCCAACCCACCGAGCGGCTGCCGGTTCCGCACGCGCTGCCCGAAGTTCGCGAACGAGCTGAGCGAGGGCGAGCGCAAGCTGTGCGTCGACGAGGTGCCGGAGCTGGTCGACCGCGGCCAGGGCCACCCATCGGCCTGCCACTACGCGGAATCCGCCCAGCTCCTCTGAGGCTCCCCCCAACGGCCCCCAAGGCCACCTTTGTTGCGTTGAACGCAACAAAGGTGGCCTTGGGGGCCTCTGCGCATGCCTTTAGCGGGGGGCGCGGGTCCAGTTGACGGCGTTGGAGAAGGGGCCCGCCATGGCGGGGCCCGCGGTCACGCCGGACACGGTGGTACCGATCGCCATCGTGTCGGCGAGCTGGAAGAGCGGGATCGACACGTTGCTCTGCCACAGCGCCGGTTCCACCGAGGCGAGGCTGTCCCGCAGCGGCTCGGCTCCGCTCAGCGCGGCGTCGATCGTCGGCTGGAGCACCTCGTCGCAGAACGCCGCCGTGTTGGCCGGCACCCGCGGCGCGGACTCGCCCTCCTGGTCGGCGTCCCAGCCGGGCGGGCAGCCGAAGGTCGACGCCAGCGTAGACGCGGGGTCGTAGCTCACCGGCTGCGGCGCCACCGCGATGTCCACCGCCACGTTGCCGTTGGGCGGCGGGGCAGGCGTCGTCGTGGTGGGCTCGGTGGTGGGTGTTTCGGCGCCCTCGGTGCCGTCCTCAGGCTCCTCCTCGGTGCCGCTCACCGGCGTCGGCAGCAGCGAGTTGAACAGCTCTCGGGCGGGCGGGTTCACGGTCGTCACCTCGACCCCCGCGGCGATCAGCTGTCTGCTCAGCTCCCTCGCGATGCTCGCGTACGGCTCCTGCTGGCCCGGCGAGGCGACCACGATCGACAGCGGCACGCCCTCGCGGGTCCAGGTGCCCGCCTCCCGCGTGTACCCGGCCGCGGTGAGCAGTTGCTCCGCCTTGCGCGGCGAGGGCGTCAGCGGCGAGCCTGACCGCGGGATCGTGGGCTGGTAGTCCTTGGCCGACGGCGGGAGCACGTGCGCACCGGCCCGCAACTGCTCGGAGGGACCGCCGCGCGTGCCCTCGGCGATCAGCTTCTCGCGGTCGAGCAGCGCGGCGATGCCCGCGCGCACCTGGTCGTCGGCCAGCACGCCAACGGGCCGCAGCAGCGTCGAGGCGAGGTACGGCCTGGCGACGGTGTGCAGCTCGACGTCCTTGCCCAGCTCGGAGAACAGGTCCAGCCCCGTCGCGTCGGTGCCTGCGAGCGCGAACTGGTCGTTGCCGCTGCGCAGCGCCGCGACCATGCCGGAGTGGTCGGAGCTGCGCAGCACGATCCGGTCGACCGCGGCGGGCTTCTCCCAGTACCGCTCGTTGCGTTCCAGCACGATCTCGCCGCGCTCCTTGTCGAGCGTCTTGATCGAGAACGGCCCGCCGTAGGCGGGGAAGCTGTCCGCGAGCGCGCCCCGCCAGCCGCCGGGGGCGTCCTTGAGCAGGTGCGAGGGCAGCAGGTTGTCGAACAGGGTCTGCCAGCCCGGGTACGGCTCGCTGAACGTCACGTCGAGCCGCTTGCCGCCCGCGCCAGGCTGGATGCCGGTGATCAGCCGGTAACCGGCCGCGTCGGCGACTCCCGGCTGGTTCTTCATCGCGTCGGCGAGGTAGGCGAAGTCCTCCACGGCGATGGGCGCGCCGTCGGACCAGGACGCCTCGGGCCGGATCTGGTAGGAGACCGTGAACGGCTCCTGCGAGGTCACCTCGGCCGAGGTCATCAGGCTCTCGTCGAGCTCGAGCGCGCCGTCCTCGGCGGGCCGGAACACCGACGGCAGCAGCATCTGCGACAGCGCCGAGGTGACCGTGGAGAGGTCGGCCAGGTTGTGCGGGTTGTACCCGCCCGTGATGTCGTCGAGGCTCACCACGATCTGCGAGGGCGTCTCGGCCGGAGGTGTGGACGTCGCCGCGACGGGCGAGCTGACCACGGGTGGCGGCGGGGTGTTGGTGCACGCCGCGAGCACAGCGGTCACCAGCGCGAACACGAGCGCCAGCAACCGCACTCTCGCTCTCCCGCCAGTCGCGCGCACGCCGCAGCCCCTCCTGCTCGTCGAACCTGTCGTGATCGGCACCCTCAGCACTGCCGGAACCAGAAGACTGCCAGACCGGACGTCAAGCCGAGGTACTGGACCAGATACCGCCACCTGGGTGAGGCATGATCCAACCACGCGGTTCCCGGCACGCCGGGATCGGGCCGCGCGTCAGGCGTTCTTGTCGCGGCTCTTCGCGCGCGAACGTTCCTTGGCCCGCTGCGACACGTCCAGGGTGACCTTGCGCACCCGCACCACGTTCGGAGCCACCTCGACACACTCGTCGACGGAACAGAACTCCAGCGCCTCCTCCAGGCCCAGCTTGCGCGGGCGGGCGAGGCGCTCCAGCTCGTCACCGGTCGACGACCGCATGTTGGTGAGCTTCTTCTCCTTGGTGATGTTGATGTCGAGGTCCTCGGCTCGCGGGTTCTCACCCACGACCATGCCCTCGTACGCCTCGGCGCCCGGCTCCACGAAGAACGTGCCGCGGTCGGCCAGCTGCAGCATCGCGTAGCTGGTGATCGGACCCGACCGGTCGGCGACCAGCGAGCCGCTGTGGCGCGTGCGGATCTCGCCCGCCCACGGGAAGTAGCCCTCGAACACGTGGTTGGCGATGCCGGTGCCGCGCGTCTCGGTGAGGAAGTCGGTGCGGAAGCCGATGAGGCCACGCGCGGGCAGCACGTACTCGAGCTTGATGCGGCCGGTGCCGTGGCCGTCCAGCTGCTCCATGCGGCCCTTGCGGGACGCGAGCAGCTGCGTGATGGCGCCCATGTGCTCCTCGGGCGCGTCAACGTAGAGCCGCTCGAACGGCTCGTGCAGCTTGCCGTCGATGATGCGCGTGACCACCTGCGGCTTGCCGACGGTCAGCTCGAAGCCCTCGCGGCGCATCTGCTCGACGAGGATCGCGAGCGCGAGCTCGCCGCGGCCCTGGACCTCCCACGCGTCGGGACGCTCGGTGGGCAGCACGCGGATGCTCACGTTGCCGACCAGCTCGGCGTCGAGCCGCGCCTTGACCATGCGGGCGGTGAGCTTGTCGCCACCACCGCGGCCGGCCAGTGGCGAGGTGTTGACGCCGATCGTCATCGAGATCGCCGGCTCGTCGACCGTGATCCTCGGAAGCGGCTCGGGGTCGTCGACGTCGGCGAGGGTGTCGCCGATGGTGATGTCCGGGATGCCCGCGATGGCCACCAGGTCACCCGCGCTGGCCTCCTGCGCGGGCACGCGCGTGAGGGCCTCGGTGACCAGCAGCTCGGAGATGCGCACGGACTGGGCGGAGCCGTCCTCACGCAGCCACGCGACGGTCTGGCCCTTGCGCAGCTTGCCCGCGTGGATGCGGACCAGGGCGATGCGGCCGAGGAAGCTCGACGCGTCGAGGTTGGTGACCAGCGCGCGCAGCGGGGCCTCGGGGTCGGCGGTGGGCGGCGGGATGTGGTTGAGCAGCACCTCGAACAGCGGGTCGAGGTTCTCACTGTCGGGCACGGCACCGTCGGCGGGCTGCTCCAGGCTGGCCCTGCCGTCGCGCGCGGCGGCGTAGACCACCGGAAGGTCGAGCACCGCGTCGAGATCGGCGTCCTCGATGTCCGAGGCCAGGTCCAGCAGCAGGTCGTGGGTCTCCTCGACGACCTCGGCGATGCGCGCGTCGGCGCGGTCGACCTTGTTCACCACGAGGATCACGGGCAGGCCGGCCTGCAGCGTCTTGCGCAGCACGAACCGGGTCTGCGGCAGCGGGCCCTCGCTGGCGTCCACCAGCAGCACGACGCCGTCCACCATCGAGAGGCCGCGCTCGACCTCGCCGCCGAAGTCGGCGTGGCCGGGGGTGTCGATGACGTTGATGGTCACCGCGCCGTCGGGCGTCTGCCTGCGGATGGCGGTGTTCTTCGCCAGGATCGTGATGCCCTTTTCCCGCTCCAGCTCACCGGAGTCCATGACGCGGTCGACGGGCTCGGCGCGTTCGGTGAACGCGCCGGACTGCCGGAGCATGGCGTCGACCAGGGTCGTCTTGCCGTGGTCGACATGTGCCACGATGGCAATGTTTCGGAGGTCCGTGCGGACCTTCTCGGCGGTGACTGCGGGCACGCGTCGACTCCTGTGGGAAGAGAACGGGGGCGGCCATCGGCTCTCGAGGCCAACGATGGTCGTCTCCAGGATAGCCGGGCTACCATTGTGCCCAGCGCCACACCTCGATCAAGGATAGGCTCACCTAACCTGACTTGAGGAATCGACCGGCGTGGAGTGTGATCCGTGGGCAAGAAGCACGGGGGCGATGACGACCCCAAGGCCGTCGTCCGCAAGCTGATCAAGTCGGGCAAGGTCAAGAAGAAGTGCTGCAAGTCCAAGCCGCGCTGCAAGAAGTGTCCTGTGCTCGCGTTGAAGAAGGCCAAGGCCGACATCACCAAGGCCGCGTGAGAACGGCGCGCTAGCGCGGGATGGCCTCGTTGAGCAGGCGTAGCTCGGGGCAGGTCCGGGTGGCCGAGAACTCCACCACCTCGTAGTGGGCCAGGTGGCTGGCCGCCAGCGGGTCCGTGGCGAGTATCGCGTCGAGCTTCAGCCGGGCCATCGGCCTTGCGATCATCACCTCACCGAGGTGCAGGTCCCTGCGGCCCGAGGCCAGCAGGTGGTTGTGGTCGTACTGCCTCGCGACCCACTCGACGTGGTCTGGCAGCACGTAGTCGATCTCCGGCAGGGGCGCGGTGTACGTGAGCAGCACGACATACATATCCTCACGGTAAGCCCGCAGGCCCTCGGTGATACCTGTTAACCGCCCGTTGACCTGCGTTTTCGATCATGCGGACCCGGTGTCGCGCAACAACTTCTCCAGCTCGGGCACCAGCACGCGGTCGGCGGGCAGCCAGTCGAGGCCGGCCACGTCCGAGGTGCCCACCCAGCGCAGCGCCCTGTGCTCGACGGCGTGCGGCCGCGCCGACGGCTCGGCGAGCGTCGCCGCGAAGATCCGCAGCACCTTCCCTCCCGGCAACGGCACGTCGGCGCCGACGCGCTCGCCCACCTCCACCGCGACGCCCAGCTCCTCGGCGCACTCCCGGCGCACGGCGGCCTCCTCCGGCTCGCCCTCCTCGACCCGGCCGCCGGGCAGCTCCCACAGCCCCGCCGCCTCCTCCGGGTACGCGCGCTGCTGGGCGAGCAGCGCACCGTCACGGACGATGGCGGCTCCGACGATCACCACGGGCTTCACGCCGGAGGACGTTAGCGTGCGTGCCTGCGCCAGCTCACCTGGAACCGGGCGCCGCCGTCCGGCGACTCCCCCACCGTCACCCGTCCGCCGCGCCTGCGCGCGGCCTCGGCCACCATCGCCAGGCCCAGCCCGCTGCCGCCGGACGTGCGCGCGCGGTCGTCGGACACCCGGTAGAACCGGTCGAACACCCGCTCACGGTGCTCCGCCGCGATGCCGGGTCCGTCGTCGTCCACCACCACGCGCACGCGGGAGCGCGAGGCGAGCACGGACACCACGATCTGTGAGTCGGCGTAGCGGCACGCGTTGCGCAGCAGGTTGTTGAGCACGAGCTCCACCTCGGCGTGCGTGGCGAGTGCCCACGCCTGCGGCACCACGGCGCTCACCCGCACCGACGGCGAGCCATGGGGCAGCCTGGCCACGGCGTCGCGCGCCTCGGTGACCAGCTCGACGGGCTCGGCGGGCGGCACCTCGCCCGCGTCGGAACGCGCGAGCGCGAGCAGGCCGTCGAGCAGCGCGGAGAGGCGCTCGGCCTCCTCCAGGATGTCGCTGAGCGTCTCCTGCGCCAGGTCGGGATCGGGGTTGGTGACGGCCACCTCCGCCTGCACCCGGATCGACGCAACGGGTGAGCGCAGCTCGTGCGCGGCGTCGCCGGTGAAGCGACGCAGCCGCTCGCTGATCTCCTCCTGCCTCGCCAGCAGCGCGTTGAAGTCCGAAGCGAGAGCGCGCAGCTCGTCGTGCGCCTCCGGCAGTGGGAGCCTGCCGCCCGGCGGCAGGTCCTTCGCCGAGCGGCGCATCCGACCGACGGGGCGCAGCGCCGAGCGCACCCCGAGCCACGTCGCGAGCGTCGCTACGAGCGCCCCGACCAGCGCCACGAGCAGCAGCCAGCGCGCGCCGTTCGTCTTGGCCGCCTCCGAGCCCACCATCGCCGTGCCGACCGCCACGAGCCGTTGCGAGCCATCCGGTGCCGTCACCACGGCGCCGAGCCAGCGCAGCTTGGTGGTGACCTCACCGGTGAACTCGGTGCTCACCGGCAGCCCGGCCTTCAGCGCGCTCACGTCCCCGGCGTCGAGCCGCACCGGCTCTCCCCCGTCCACCGGGGCGCCCGCGGTGTCGAGCACGCGCACGTCGATGCCCTCGGGAGCGCTGGGCACCCTGCCCCGCTCGACCGTCGTGCTCGCGGTGTCGAGCGCCGCGTGCAGCTCCGCGTCGACGGAGTTCACCAGCAGCGGGCCGAGCGCCTTGCCCGCGAGCAACGCCAGCCCGAAGAGCAACGCCAGCGTGATCGTGGTGGCCACGAGGGTGATCCGGAACCGCAGCGTCCGCCGCAGCCACCAGCGGCGTGGAGAGATCACCCCGTGGTCACTTGGTCGAGCTCCGGGTCGGACGCGACGTAGCCGTGTCCGCGCACGGTACGGACGAACGCACCGGCACCCGCGGCGTCGAGCTTGCGCCGCACGTAGCCGACATACACCTCGACGACGTTGCGGGTGGCCGCCTGCTCGTCGCCCCAGACGGCCCGCAGCAGCTCGTCCTTGGTCACCACCGTGCCCGCCCGCCCGGCGAGCACCTCCAGCAGCGCGAACTCCCTCGGGCTCAGCGCCACCGGATCGTCGTGCCAGCGCACCTCGCGCGCTGCCCGGTCCACAGTCAGCCCGCCGATCCGCAGCAGCCCGCGCACACCCTGCGCGGCGGCCCTGCGCAGCACCGCCCGCACCTGCGCGACGAGCACGACGAACGAGAACGGCTTCACCAGGTAGCCGTCGGCGCCGAGATCCAGACCGTCGGCCTGGTCGACCTCGCCGTCCTTCGCGGAGATCAGCAGCACCGGCGTGTGCACTCCCTGCGCACGCAGCGCCTGCAGCACGCGGTAGCCCGAGAGCCCGGGCAGCATGATGTCGAGCAGCAGCACGTCGAAGGCGCCGGTCTGGGCCAGCCGCAGCGCGCTCGGCCCGTCCGCCGCCGTGACGACGTCCATGCCTTCGGCGCCGAGCCCCCGCTGCAGCGCCTTGCGCACACCGGGCTCGTCGTCGACCACCAGAACTCGAGGCTTCACGCTCTCAGGATGCCGGTTTACGCGGTCCCGTGCGCGTGCTCTCAGCCGGTTCTCAGCATCTCAGGCCGGTCTCAGTGCGTGAAGCGCAGGCTCGGTGGCGGAAAAAGGGGCACACTTTACGTTGACCACAGGAGGGGCAGTGAACCCGAAGAAGCGAGCAGTGACCGTCGCCGTGGCAGGCACCGCGATCGGGGCGGCGGGGCTGGCCGTCATGGCGATGCCGGCCGGTGCGGGGGAGGCGCCGGAGCTCCCACCGGTCAGCGCGCAGGAACTGGTCAGCTCCGTGCTGCGGGCCGACATTCCCGCGCTGGCGGGCAACGTTCGGATCGAGAACGACCTCGGCCTGCCGTCGATGCCGGGACTGCCGGTGCTCGACGTCGAGTCGGCCCGGGTCTACCACGACGGTGACGAGGGCAGCCGCATCGCGCTGGAACAGGGCAGCAGCGAGCTGACGGTGGTGCAGAACGGCGGCACCGTGTGGTCCTACGACTCCGCGGAGAACTCCGCGACGAAGCTGACGGTGCCCGCCGAGACGCGGGAGCACCGGGCACACGCACAGGAAGGGTTCTCGGACCCGACGTCGGCGGCGGGACAGCTGCTGGACTACGTGCGGCAGAGCAGCACGGTCAGCGTGGACGGCACCGCATCGGTCGCCGACCGCCCCGCCTACGAGCTGGTGCTCACGCCGAAGCCGTCGGAGCGCACGCTCCTGCGGGAGGTGCGGATCGCGGTCGACTCCGAGACCCGCGTGCCGCTGCGGATGTCGGTGCTGACCAACGGCACCACCGAGCCCGCGCTGGAGATCGGCTTCACCGACATCGACTTCGGGCAGCAGCCTGCGAACCTGTTCCAGTTCACGCCCCCGCAGGGCGCGACGGTGACCGAGGAGCGGCCGCGGGCCCACGACGAGCGGATGCCGGCCGGCGCGATCGGCGAGTTCTCCGGTGAGGGCTGGGACACCGTGTACACCGGCACCGTGCCCGCCGATCTCACGGCCGCGCAGGACACCGAGGGCCGCGACGTGCAGAGCCTGCTCGACCGGCTCGGCAAGCGCGTGAGCGGTGACTTCGGCTCCGGCTACGCGATCGAGACCAAGGTGGGCACCGCGATCGTCACCGACGACGGCCGCTTCGCGGTCGGCGCCGTGCCCCAGCAGGTGCTCACGGACGCGCTGGCGCAACGGTGAGCACGTCCACCCAGGTCACCGGTGTGGACGTCGCAGAGGCGGCGTCCACACCGCCCGTGCCGTTGGCCGCGCGAACGAGGGGGCTGCGCAAGCTGTACGGCCGCACGGTCGCGGTGGACCACGTGGACCTCGACGTCCCCGAGGGCGCGGTGCTCGGCATGCTGGGCCCCAACGGCTCCGGCAAGACCACCACCATCCGCATGCTGCTCGGGCTCGTCCGGCCGACCGCGGGGCAGGTCAGCCTGCTCGGCCACCCGGTCCCCGAACAGGCCGGGCACGCGCTGCCGGACGTCGGCGCGCTCGTGGAGGGGCCCGGTTTCCACCCGTTCCTCTCCGGCCGGGAGAACCTGCTGCGCATGGCGGCGGCGGAACCGCGACTGGCCACATCGGACATCGCGGGCGCCGTGGCCGACGCGCTGGAGCGGGTCGGTCTCGCCGACGCGGCGAACCGCCGTTACCGCGGCTATTCGCTGGGCATGAAGCAGCGGCTGGGTCTTGCCGGAGCGCTGCTCGTGCCGAGGCGCATGGTGGTGCTCGACGAGCCGACCAACGGGCTCGACCCGGCGGGCACCCGTGAGGTGCGCGCGATCATCGCCGAGCTGCACGCGGCCGGGGTCACGGTGCTCGTCTCGTCGCACCTGCTGGCCGAGGTCGAGGCGACCTGCACCCACGTCGCCGTGCTGCAGGCGGGCAGCGTCGTGGCGCAGGGCGAGCTGGCCGAGCTGCTGGAGTCCGGCTCTCCCGCGCTGCTCGTGTCCACACCGGACGGCACCGCCGCGATGGAGGCGTTGCGGAGCAAGCGGATCCCGTCTCGGCTGACCCCGGGGGGCGTGCGGGTGGATCTCACCGCCACCACGCCGCCGGAGGTGGTCGCGGCCCTCGTGCACGCCGGGGTCGACGTGCACGAGGCGCGCCGGGACCGCACCGGGCTGGAGGACCTCTTCGCCCGGCTGACGCAGGAGCCACAGGGGGAGGTCAGGTCATGACCGAGGTCGCGACGGCTCCCGCCGTGCCGGTCGCCGGGCGCGCGCACGCGTCGCTCGCGCGGCTCGTGCGCGCCGAGCTGCGGTGGATCTTCCGCAGGCCGCGCACGCTCGTGGTGCTCGGTCTGCTCGCGGTGATCCCGGTGATCGTCGGGATCGCGCTGACGCTGGTCGACTCTCCCGGACCGCCGGGAGGCGGGGACGGCGGCGGGGAGTCCCTGCTCGCCACGGCGGGCGGCAACGCGCTCGTGCTGCCCATCGGCACGCTCGCGATGGCGCTGGGCCTGCTGCTGCCGCTGAGCGCGGCGATGGCAGGTGCCGACGCGCTGGCAGGTGAGAGCGCGCACGGCACGCTGCGCGGCTGGCTGCTGGGACCCGTGAGCCGGGGCAGGCTTCTGCTGGTCAAGTCCATCGGCATCGCGGTCTTCACGGTGACGGCCACGGTGGTGATGGCGTTGACCGGTGTGCTCACCGGGCTGGTGATCAACGGAACCGGCTCGCTGTTCACACTGTCGGGCACCACACTCTCGTTCCCCGCCGCCTTGCTCAAGGTCGCCATCGCCGCGGGCTGGGTCGCGCTGCAACTGTGGGCGGTGGGCGCGGTGGCGCTGGCGATCTCGGCGTGGACCGAGCACCCGATGGTGGTGCTCGCCTCCGTCCTCGGCGGCGTGATCGTGTTCTCGGTGCTCGGTCTGCTCGACGCGCTCGACTGGCTGCACCCGTTCCTGCTCAACCACTCCTGGACCGACCTCGGCGACGTGCTGCGCGACCCGATGCCGGGCGGAGCGCTGGCGGAGGGAGCCCTGCGGGCGGGGTGCTACATCGCGATCGCACTGTCGCTCGCCTACGCCCGCCTCAGCACCAAGGACGGCTGACCGGTGCGGCTGACCGCAGTAAAGGCCACCTTGCCTGCGCCCGCCCGTCTCCCTCCACCACCCAGACGGAGGTGCTCCGCGCCGCTGAGTCTGATTCAACGCAGTGAAGGTGGCCTTTACTGCGGCCGGGCTCATCTCTGCACCGCGTCGAAGCGGCGATCCGGCTCTACGACGCGGCGCCACCCGCGGGGCGCCCTACCTCGAGATGACCGCCACGCCGTCGGGGTCGAGCGCCAGCCGGACGCGTTCGCCTGCCCGCGCGGGCTCGGCCATCGGGGCCACCGCGTCCAGCGGCGCCGGTCCCATGTCCGGTCGCACCGAAAGGCGCACGTGATCGCGCCGGTGCACCCTGCTCAGCACCTCGGCGCCCACCCCGTCGGCCGCCACCCGCACGGCGTTGGGCCGCAGGCCGAGTGACACCGCGCCGTCCGGCGCCCACGGCAGGCGCACCTCGCCCAGCGCGGAGGTGACGGTGCCGTTCGCGGCCTCGCCCGGCAGCACCGTCGTCACGCCGAGGAACCGGGCGACCCGCTCGTCGACCGGGCGGCGCCAGACGTCGAGCACGTCGCCGATCTGCTGGATCCGCCCGCCGTCGAGCACGGCGAGCCGGTCGGCGAGCGTCACCGCCTCCTCCTGGTCGTGGGTAACGAGCAGGGTCGTGATCTTGGCCTGACGCAGCACCTGGGCGAGGTCGAGGGCGAGCTGTTCGCGCAGCTCCGCGTCGAGCCCCGACAGTGGCTCGTCGAGCAACAGCAGCCTTGGCCTCGGCGCCAGCGCCCTCGCGAGCGCCACCCGCTGCGCCTCGCCACCCGAGAGCTCGGTGACCTTGCGCCGCTCGTAGCCCGTGAGCCCCACGAGCTCCAGCAACTCGCGCACCCGTTGCCGCTGCGCCGGCTTGGCGACGCCGTGCATGCGCAGGCCGAACGCGATGTTGGCCGCGACGTCGCGATGCGGGAACAGCTGCCCGTCCTGGAACACCAGTCCGAAGCCGCGCCGGTGCACGGGCACGCGCCCGAGATCGGCGCCGTCCCAGCGCACGGATCCGGTCGCCGCGGGCTCCAGGCCGGTGATCGCCCTCAGCAGCGTGGACTTGCCGGAGCCGGATGGCCCGAGCAGGGCCAGCACGTCACCGTCGGCGATCTCCAGCGCGGCGTCGCGCACGGCCGTGAACGACCCGTACGTCACCGTCAGCCCGTCGACCGTCAGCATCAGAACTCCCCTACCTGCGCCTGCGGCGCCCGCAACCGCTCGATCAACGTCGCCACGAGCACGGTCACCAGCATCAGCAACGTGCACGAGGCATAGGCCAGCTGGCTGTTCAGCTCGCCCGGCCTGCTCACGAGCGCCCCGATCGCCACCGGCAGCGTCGGGGCGTCGGGCCTGGCGAGGAAGCTCGTCGCGCCGAACTCGCCCAGCGCCACGACGTAGCCGAACGCGGCGGCCGCGGCGAGCGAGCGGGCCGCCAGCGGGAGGTCGATCTCGCGCCACACCCGGGCCGGTCTCGCTCCGAGCGTCGCCGCGGCCTGGCGCAGGCGCTCGTCCACCGATCGCAGCACCGGCAGCACCATCCGCACCACGAGCGGGATGATCACCAACGCCTGCGCGAACGGCACGAGCAGTGGCGAGGTCCGCAGGTCACCGGGCAGTTCGCCGAGGGTGATCAGGTAACCGAAGCCGACCGTCACCGCCGACACCCCGAGCGGGAGCATCAGGGCGGCGTCCATGGCCTCGCCCGTCGCGCGCGCTCCCCGCCCCGGCGAGCGCCTCAGCGCCACGAGGGTCCCGGCGGCGAGCACGCCGATCACGAGCGCGAGCACGGTCGCGTCGGACGCCGTGCGCAGCGAGTTCAGCGCGGCGTCCCAGCCGGTGACGCCGAGCGTGCCGTCCTCACCGCTGCCCGCGAGCGCGCGGTAACCGGCAAGGCTCCAGCCGTCGCGTGAGGACACCGACCGCAGCACGAGCGCGACGATCGGTGCCAGCAGCAGTGCGAGCACCCCGAACGCCGCTCCGACGACCCACCACTCGCGACCCTCCGGGCGGCGCGCCGTCTCGGCCTTCGACCGCAGCCGCACCGCGGTCTCCCTGCGCCTGCGCGCCAGCGCCCCGATGGCCAGCGCGGCGAGCACGGCGGCCAGTTGGACGAGCGATAGCGCGGCGGCGCCGGAGAGGTCGAGCAGGTTCACCGTGCGCAGGTAGATCTCGGTCTCCAGCGTGCGGTAGCGCGACCCGCCGAGCATGAGGACGACACCGAAGCTGGTGGCGCAGAAGAGGAACACCACCGCGGCCGCCGACGCGACGGCCGGAGCGAGCGCAGGCAGCGTGACCGTGCGGAACGCCCGCCACGGCGACGCGCCGAGCGCCCTCGCCGCGTCCTCGGCCCGCCGGTCGAGGTGCGCCCACAGGCCGCCGACCGTGCGCGCTACCACGGCGACGTTGAAGAACGCGTTGGCCAGCACGATCGTGGTCACTCCGCCGTCCGGCCAGAGCGCCCGGAACGCGAGCCCCACCACCACGGTCGGCAGCACGAAGGGCACGAGCACGAACGTGCGGACCAGCGCCGTCCCAGGCAGGCGCACGCGCGCCAGCAGGAAGGCGACGGGGAAGCCGAGGACGACGGCGACCACGGTCGCGGCGGCCGCCTGCGCCACGGTGAACGCGGCGAGCTGCCACGTCTGCGCCTCGACGAGTGCCTTGGCGACGCCGCCGTCGGTGAAGCCGAGCCGCAGGATCGCCACGACCGGCCACGCGAAGAAGACCACGAGGAACGCGATGGGCACCACCGCGAGCGCCGTGACGCCCGCGGCCGAGGTTCGCGGACCCGCGCGGAGTCCTGGCCTTCCTAGCCTTCCAGCAGCGCGCGCCATTGCTCGATCCACCGCTCACGGCCCGCCTGCACCTGCTCGCCGGGCAGCGACGCGGGGTCCTCCGGCAGCGGCGCGGCCTGCGCCCAGCCGGACGGCAACGCCACACCCTCCCGCGCCGGGTAGACGTACATGTTCTCGGCGACCGTGGTCTGGAACTGCTGGGAGAGCAGGAAGTCGACGACCTTGCCGGCCTTGTCGGGGTGCTTGGCGCCCGCGAGCACCCCGGCGTACTCGACCTGCCGGTAGCACGTGTCGAGCAGAGCCTTGGTGCGCGGCTTGCCGTCGTCGCCGATCTCCGCGGCCGGCGAGGACGCGTACGACACCACGATCGGCCTCGGGCCCTGGCCCGAGGAGCCGGAGAACTCCTGCGTGTACGCCTCGGTCCAGCCGCTCACCACCTGCACGCCGTTGTCCCTCAGGCGCTGCCAGTACTCCGTCCAGCCCTGTTCGCCGTAACGGGCGACGGTCGCGAGCAGGAACGCGAGCCCTGGCGACGACGTCGCGGGGTTCTCCACCACCAGCAGGTCGCGGTACCTCGGGTCGGCGAGATCGTCGAACGTCGCGGGCTCCGGCAGGCCGCGCTCGGCGAACCACCCGGTGTCGATGTTCACGCACACGTCGCCGACGTCGACCGCGGAGAGCCGGTGCTGCGAGTCCACCGAGTACCGCTGCGGGCCGCGGTCGGCCTCCGGGCTGGTGTAGGGCTCGAAGACGTTCTCCGAGAGCGCGCGTGAGGCGAACGTCGAGTCGACGCCGTAGGCGACGTCGGCGATCGGGTTGGCCTTGGTGAGCACGAGCTTGTTGGTCAGCTCACCGGCGTCGCCCTCCTTCAGCACGCGGATGCGGATGCCGGACTGCCGCTCGAATGCGTCGAGCACCTCCTGCGGGGCCGCCCACGACTCGTGCGTGACGAGCGTGACCGTGGTGGGACCCTCGGCCTCCTGGTCGTCGTTCCCACCCGTCAGGGTGCAACCCGCGGTCAGCAGCCCGGCCAGTGACAGTGCGGCCGCCGCACGAAGGAACCTCATCAACCCTCCTTGTCGTGACCGGCGTCGTCCCGGCAAGGAGTGGGGCCTCCCTGCGCCGGCATGATCCGGATCAGGTGCGAACGGTCGTGGGCTCTCGCCCACCTCTCAGCCCGGCCTTCGCCGGACTCCCGTGGCAAACGTGCAGCGTACTCGCCTCGGTACCACCATGGACGCATGGCAGACGTACTCAACGACGAACGCATCGACGAAGCGCTGGGGCACCTGCCCCAATGGCAGCGCGAGGGTGACGCCATCCGGCGCGAGGCGAAGCTCGCTTCCTTCTCACAGGCGATCCAGGTGGTGAACCGCGTCGCCGAGATCGCGGAGAACGAGAACCACCACCCGGACATCGACATCCGTTGGCGCACACTGACTTTCCGGCTCAGCACCCATTCCGAGGGCGGCATCACGGAGAAGGACATCTCCCTCGCCGCCGAGATCGACGGGGTGATCGACGAGATGTGATCTCCGCCGGGATGGCAACCTCCGGTGTGTCGTGGCGCGTTGTCCGGGTAGCCGCAAGAGGGTGGAAGGGAGTGCGCGATGAGCCGTTCGAGCAACGCTGTCAACACATCCGGAGTCTCGGGTGCCACGTCCCATCGCAGGCTCTCGATCGTCTCGGGGCTGCTGATGCTGATGGTCTTCGGCGTCGGGGCGCTGCCCGCGGCAGCGGAGACCCGGGAGCGAGCGGCCACCGCAGAGGGCAGCGACATCACGCAGGCGCTCGTGGTGGGCGGTGGGGCATTCGCACTCATCATCGCGCTGGCGGGCGCGGTGCTGTTCTACACCGCGAAAGGCCGTCGATTGTGAATTGGCCCACAGTTCACCGCCGAAGCTAACAACGGGGACGGGTCAGGCGCTGTCAGGGGTGAATCGCCCACCACCAGTCATTTTGGGGACCACATGAACCGCGCCCCCGTTCTCTCACCGGGTCAGCAGGCCGTCGTGACCGCGTTCGCGGTCACCGTCACCCTTCTGTTCGTGATCCTGCTCGCCGCGGCGGGCTGAGCCACCACACGCCGAAGCCGAGGCGCCCGGTCCGCCCGGCGCCTCGGCGCTAGCGTGCTCGCGTCAAGGCGGTGAACCTGCCGCGATCTCGGGACACGGAAGGACGCCGTGGAGGCGCCGACCACGAGGTCGCGAATCGTGCTCCGGCGCGGTGTGATCGATGCCGTTCAGGCCGTGGAACACGGAGAGCGCCATCCGCGACAGGCGTTTGTCGCCACCGAAGGCCGCCGCAGTGACCGGCCCCGTTTCTCCGGAGATCACTCAGGAACGGACGCGGTAGCGCACGTGCGCCTCGCCGGCAAAGGCGGCGGTCTCGACGCGCTCGAGGTCGACGCGCCTGTCCAGGCCGGCGAATAGCGAGATGCCCTTGCCGAGCAGAATCGGCACGACGTGCAGCTGAATCTCGTCGACCAGCCCAAGCGCCAGGCATTGCCTCGCGATGCTGCCACCCAAGAGACTCACCGACTTGTCGTCTCCGGCCGCCTGCTTGGCCAACTCGACCGCCCGCTCGATGTCGTCGACGACGAAGGTGTAGGTGACACCATCCTTCTCGACCGGTTCGTGAGCGCTGTGAGTCATGAGGTAGACCGGCACCCGCAGGCTGCCTCCATACGGAACCTCTCCGTCCTCGATCGTCTGCGCCTTGTTCGCTCCCCCGACCACCGCGCCGATCTCTTTCGTGACCTTCTCGACGAGCTCCTCGTCCTCGGGCGCGATGGGGAAGCCGGACATCCAGTCGGTCCCGCCGTCGCTGTCGGCCATGAATCCATCGAGCGACACCGTTGCGTGGATGATCACCCGTGCCATTGTCCGCACCTTCCAATTGAGGTGAGCCGATCGACTCACCTCAACGAGGGTAGGCCTCGCTGAGAGGTGAGTCAATCAACTCACCTCCGTGGCACAATGGGGACATGTCGCGAGAAATCTCGGCGTACCACCGCCAGGTCGCCGCCTCCAACCGGGCGGCCATCCTCGATGCGGCCGCGGACCTGTTCCTCGAGTCGGGCTACGACCGGACCTCCCTGGCGCGTGTCGCGGAACGTGCCGGGGTGTCCAAGGCGACGCTGTTCAAGCAGTTCCCGACGAAGTCGGAGCTCTTCGAGGCCACCGTGCTCGCAGCGGGTGACACACCGGACGGGGAACTCATCGACCCTCCACCAGGAGACTTCCAGGCAGGGTTGATCACCCTGGGCATGGCGTACGCAGAACTGCTGGCCCGCCCCCGGATGGCGGACCTGATCCGGCTCGTGATCGCCGAGTCCCCGAGGTTCCCGGAGCTGCGCGAGCGCACCTTCGATTTCGGCACCCTGCCCGTCCTCGCGGCCCTGAAGCGCTACTTCAAGGCCGAGAACGCGGCAGGAAACGCCAACGTCGACGATCCGGACGTGGCAGCACCGCAGTTCCTCGGGATGATCGCCACCGTCGTCTTCTGGCCACGCCTGGTCCATGCCAACTGGTCGCTCAGTGACGACGAAGTCCTCCGCGTCATCGACGAGGCGGCTCGAACGATGGCCGCCCGCTACGCGGCATCCGCGACCCGCTCCTGACCGTCCGCCGGAGCCGTGCGCGACGACCTCGATCGCCGACCTGGTCACAGCTGCTGTTTCCACGGATCGAGCAGATCGACACCGGTGTGCGCGAAATCCTTGAGGTTCCGCGTCGCGCAAGTAGCGTCGTGCGCCAGACAGATCGCCGCGGTCTGCGCATCGGCCGTGCTGATCGGAAGGCCCGCCGCTTCGCGTGCCACGAGCACATCCGCGTACTGCTCTGCGGCAGCATCGTCGAAGGACAGGATCGCGCGACTGTCGCGATACGGCTCCAAGGCAGTCTCGATCCGTGACCGGAACTCGACTACACGTTGAAGCGGAATTCCACCACGTCGCCGTCGGCCATGACGTAGTCCTTGCCCTCCATGCGGACCTTGCCCGCCGCACGGGCCGCCGCCATCGAGCCCGCCTCGACCAGGTCGTCGTACGACACGACCTCGGCCTTGATGAACCCGCGCTCGAAGTCGGTGTGGATCACGCCAGCCGCCTGCGGCGCCGTGGCGCCCTGCGGGATCGTCCACGCACGGGCTTCCTTCGGCCCCGCCGTCAGGTAGGTCTGCAGGCCGAGCGTGTGGAAGCCGGCCCTCGCGAGCGCGTACAGGCCGGGCTCGGCCTGGCCGACCGACTCCAGTAGCTCGCGCACGGCCTCCTCATCGTCCAGCTCCAGCAGCTCGGCCTCGACCTTGGCGTCGAGGAAGACGGCGTCGGCGGGGGCGACCAGCTTGCTCAGCTCGTCGCGCTTGGCCTGGTCGCCGAGTACGCCCTCGTCGGCGTTGAACACGTAGAGGAACGGCTTGGTCGTGAGCAGGCTCAGCTCGCGGAGGCCCTCGGCGTCGATCTCCTTCTGCGCGGAGAAGAGCGTTCGGCCGGAGTCCAGGACATCCTTCGCGCGCCGCGCGT
Source organism: Prauserella sp. PE36 (assembly GCF_003311655.1). Classification (NCBI taxonomy): domain Bacteria; kingdom Bacillati; phylum Actinomycetota; class Actinomycetes; order Pseudonocardiales; family Pseudonocardiaceae; genus Prauserella; species Prauserella sp. PE36. The sequence goes on from NZ_QEQT01000110.1 coordinate 110,415, forward strand.
TCTCGAGGGCGGGCCGGGCCTCCTTCTTCGTGCGCGCCTCCTTCTCCATCCTGGGCAACGCCTTCTCGAGCGTCTGCAGGTCGGCGAGGATCAGCTCGGTGTTGATCGTCTCGATGTCGGACAGCGGGTCGATCTTCCCGTCGACGTGCACGACATCCGGGTCGTCGAAGACCCGGATCACCTGGCAGATGGCGTTGGCCTCGCGGATGTTGGCGAGGAACTTGTTGCCGAGACCGGCGCCCTCCGACGCACCCTTCACAATGCCCGCGATGTCCACAAAGGACACCGTCGCCGGAACGGTCTTCGCCGAGGAGAACAGCTCGGCGAGCTTGTCCAGGCGCGGGTCCGGCAGGGGGACGACCCCGACGTTGGGCTCGATCGTCGCGAACGGGTAGTTCGCGGCGAGCACGTCGTTGCGCGTCAGTGCGTTGAAGAGGGTGGACTTGCCGACGTTGGGCAATCCCACGATGCCGAGGGTCAGACTCACGACAACGGAGTGTACGTGCCGTCCGGCCGGCGCCCGTCAGCCGTCGTTGTTGTCGTCGTCGTTCTCGTTGCGGTCGTCGTTGTTGTCGTCGTTGCCGCCCTGGCCGTCGTCTTCGTTGTCGTCGTTGTTGTCGTTGTTGTTGTTCTCGTTGTTGTCGTCGTTGTCGTTGTTGTCGTCCTGGCCGTCGTCGTCGCCGTTCTGGCCGCCGTTCTCCTCCTGCTGCGTACCACCGTCGTCATCCTGGGCGGGCTCGTCACACGCGGAGGCCAAGCCGATCGCCCCCACGGCGGCGACGATGGCGGCGAAAGTGCGGACTTGGCGCTTTCCAGATCGAACCGTCATGGTCCCGACATTACGGACGCCCCGCGCCGCATGCAGCGCGGTAATGTCCGATTTCCGCCAGTCGAGGCTTTGACCTGGTGGCAGGATCGCGGTCATGACGCAGCTCATCGCTCCGGTTCCAGCGAACCAGAGCCTGTGGCACGACACCGAACGGTGCTATCGCGCCGTGATGTCGCGTGACGCCCGCTTCGACGGGCAGTTCATCGTGGCCGTGCGCACGACAGGCATCTACTGCCGTCCCTCGTGCCCGGCGATGACCCCGAAGGCCCGCAACGTCGAGTTCTTCCCCACGTCGGCGGCGGCACAGTCGCGTGGCTACCGTGCCTGCCGGCGCTGCCTGCCCGACGCCGTCCCCGGGTCACCGGAGTGGAACGTCCGCGCCGACCTCGCCGCGCGCGCCATGCGCCTGATCGCCGACGGCACCGTCGAGCGCGAGGGTGTACCAGGGCTCGCACGCAGGCTCGGCTACTCGGAACGCCAGCTCGGCCGCGTGCTCACCGCCGAGCTCGGGGCAGGACCGCTCGCGCTCGCGCGGGCTCACCGCGCGCACTCGGCCCGGCTCCTCATCGAGCTGTCCGAGCTGCCGCTGACGGATGTCGCGTTCGCGGCCGGGTTCGCGAGCGTGCGCCAGTTCAACACCACGATCCGCGAGGTGTTCGCCACCACGCCCACTCAGCTGCGCGCGGCCGCGGCGGGCAAACGCGAGCAGGCGGGTCCCCGCGACGAGCCGTCGGCGGCAGGCGCCCGGCTGACCCTGCGGCTGCCGTTCCGCGAGCCGTTCGACGCCGACGGCCTGTTCGCGTTCCTCGCCGCCCGCGCGGTCCCCGGCGTCGAGGACGTCACCGACGGCTACCGCCGGACGTTGCGCCTGCCCCACGGCACCGGGCTCGTCCGCCTGACCCCGGCCGAGCGATACGTCCAGTGCGACCTGCGGCTGACCGACGTCCGCGACCTCGGCAACGCCGTCGCGCGGGTCCGCAGGCTGCTCGACCTCGACGCCGACCCGGAGGCCGTGAGGCAGGTCCTCGGCGCCGACCCCGCATTGGCCCCGCTCGTCAGCGCGATCCCGGGCATGCGGGTACCGGGCGCGGTCGACGGCACGGAGCTCGTCCTACGCGCGATGCTCGGGCAGCAGGTCTCGGTCGCGGCCGCTCGCACGGCCGCCGGACGGCTCGCGAGCGAGCTGGGCGAGCCGGTGACAGCCACCGACGGCGAGCCCGGCCTGCTGTTTCCGGCCGCAGCCGCGATCGCCGAGCACGCGACCGAGGTACTACGCGGACCGCTCAGGCGCATCGAGGCCATCCGCGACGTCGCCACCGCGATCGCCTCCGGCGACCTCGACGTCCACGTCGGCCGAGAAGCCGCCGAGCTGCGTGCCGAGCTGCTGGCCGCACCCGGCATCGGCCCGTGGACGGCCGACTACGTGCTCATGCGTGTGCTCGGCCAGCCCGATGTCCTGCTCGACGGCGACCTCGCCATCCGCAAGGGCGCGGCCGCACTCGGCCTCGACGGCACGCCCGCCGCACTCACCGCACGAGCGCAGGCCTGGCGGCCCTGGCGGTCCTACGCGGGCATGTACCTCTGGCGCGCGAGCGCCCCCACCAGCACGAAAGGCATTGGCCAAGCACCATGAGCACTGCCCACTGGTCCACACAGGACACCCCGATTGGCCCGTTCACGGCCGTGGTAGCGGCCGACGGAGCCGTGCTCGGTTCCGGCTGGACCGCCGACCCCGGCGAGCTCGTCGACGGGATCTCCCCTGCGCTCAGGCCCACCGAGCTGGTCCGACGGCGCGACCTCGGCCCGGTCAGCAGGTCCGTGCGCCGATACCACCGGGGTGAACTCGACGCCATCGACCTCATCCCCGTCCGGCAGCGCTCCGGAGAGTTCCTCCAGCACGCCTGGGACGTCCTCCGCACGATCCCGGCCGGAAAGCCACAGACCTACAGCGACTTCGCCGCACTCGCGGGCAGACCGTCCGCGATCCGGGGTGCCGCGCTGGCCTGCGCACGCAATGCGGCGGCACTCTTCGTGCCCTGCCACCGCGTGTACCGGATCGGCGGGGCGCTCGGCGGCTTTCGCTGGGGTCTCGACGTCAAACGCTGGCTGCTCGACCACGAGGCGGCTGTCGGCTGAGGCTCACCGGCCGCGAAGCCAAGCGATATCAGGCAGCGGTCATCCCTCCCCCCAGCTCGATCGTGGATCCGGCTCGGGACTTGCGTACCCGCAACCGGGTGGGAATGCGCTGGCGCAGCTCCTCGACGTGCGACACCAGCCCGACGACCCGCCCACCCGCGCGCAGCTCGTCGAGCACGTCCATCACCACGTCCAGCGTCTGCCCGTCCAACGTGCCGAAGCCCTCGTCGACGAACAGCGTGTCGAGCAGCGCCCCGCCGGTCTCGGCGGCGACCACGTCGGCGAGGCCGAGCGCGAGCGAGAGCGAGGCGAGGAACGACTCGCCACCCGACAACGTCTTGGCGGGCCGCACCGCCCCCGAGTAGTCGTCGAGCACGTCGAGGCCGAGGCCACCTCGCGTGCCACGGGAACCGGCGGCGTCGGAGTGAACGAACGAGTAGCGCCCCTGGCTCATCGAGCGCAGGCGCACCGTCGCCGCCACGGCCACCTCCTCGAGCCGGGCCGCGAGCACGTACGACCGCAACGACATCCTGCGGGAGTTCTGCCCGCGCCCGTTCACGACATCGGTGAGCGCGTCGAGCTCCGCGAACTCCTCCTCGGCGGGAGCAAGTTCCGCGAGCGCGGCGGCGAACCGCTCCACGAGCCCGTCCACCTCCTCCGCCCGTTGCGTGGCCGCGCGCAGGGTGGCGACGGCGCCCTCGGCCCGCGCCCTCGTCTCGTCCGCTTCCAGCCTGGCCGTCTCGGTGTCCACCTCGTCGTCCGGTGACACCCCTGCCAGCTCGGGCTCGGCGAGCACTGCGCGGGCGGCCTTCTCCTCGGCCTCCGCGTCGGCAAGCGCCCGCTCCAGCTCGGCGACGCGGGCCTCGGTGCGGGCGGCGGCGAGCGCCTCCTCCACGGTGGCGAACCCGGCCTGCCGCACCGCGTCGCGGAGCGCGGTCCGCTGCTCGTCGAGCCGTTCCTTCGCGGTCGCCCTGACCGTCCGCGCCTCGGCGAGCGCGTCGAGCGCGCCCACCACGGCGACCAGGTGCTTCCTGCGCTCACCGACATCGGCGAACTTGCCGCGCGCGATGTCGAGCCTGCGCTCACGCTCCTCGACGCGTTCGGCCAGCGTCCGTCGTTGCTCCTCGGCCGCGCCCGCCGACCGTTCGGCCTCAGCGCGCTGGGCCGTCAACTCGGCATACTCGGCCTCGACCGCCCGCACGGAGGTGTCCAGCCGAGCCTTGCGGTCGGCCAGCGTGGTCAGCTCGGCAAGCTCCGTCCGCACCGTGGCGAGTGCGTCGGTGAGCTCCTCCGGCGTCCTCCCACCCAGCCGCTCGCGTACGGCGGCGAGCGTGCTCTCGGCCTGATGCCGTGCCGTGAGGGCGGCAGCGCGGTGCTGTTCGGCGGCGCGTTCGCGCTCCGCCGCGGCGGCCTCGTCCGCCTCGCCGACGGAGTCCGCCGTCGCCGTAGCCGGTTCGGGGTGCTCGGCGGACCCGCACACGGGGCAGGGCTCGCCATCGCCGAGCCGTGTCGCCAGCTCGGCCGCCATCCCGGCGAGCCGCCGCTCCCGCAGGTCCAGCAGCACCGTCCTGGCCGTGTTGTAGGCGTCGGTGGCCTCCTGTTCCGCGCGGACGGCCCCCGCGGCGGCTCGCTCGAGCGCGGGAACCTCCTTCGCATCGGCGAGGGCGCCGACCAGCTCGGACTCGCGTGCCCGAACGCCGTCGAGCCGCACCTCGGCCTCGGCCGCCTGCTCACGCTGCAGCCGCAGTTCCCGGGCGCGCTCGGGCAGGCCCTGCAGCTTCTCGCCGAGCGCCGTGGCCTGCGCGGTGGCGTAGGTCGCCGTCTCCACGAGGTCCCGCAATCGCTTGCGGTCCCGCTCCTGCTGCTCGGCCTCGGCGACGAGCCCCGCCAGCGCGCCCGCCTCCTCCCGCAGCGACCCCGCCCGCTCGCGCAACACCGCCACGGGGCTGTCCGGTTCGGCGAACCCGGTGGCCACCAGCGCCTCGCGCGCGGTGGCCTCGGCGGCGCGGGCTCGCTCGAACCGCTGGTTCTGCCGGTCGGCCTCGGCCGCGGGCCCCGTGACGGTGACGGCGCGCCGCGCCGAGGCCAGCTCGGCGGCCCACCGCGCGCGTTCGTTCGCCTGCTCGTCCAGCGCGGCGATCCGCTGCCGCGCCGCCCGCACCCGGCGCACGCGCTCCGCCGCGGTCCTGCGCTCGTGCAGCTTCGCCTCGGCGCGCTCGCGCGCCGCACTCGCCAGCCGCTCCTCCTCGCGGGCTGCCGCGACCGCCTCGGCCGCGCGCCGCCTGAGCACGTTCGCCCATTCCTCGCCCGCGCCCTCGGGTGGCTCCTCGCGCGCCGCCTGCGCGAGGCGGGCGAGCCATTCGCGCACGGATTGCCTGCGCCGGTCGAGCTCCCGTCCCCGTGCCGTGCGCAGTTCGCGGAACCAACGTTCGGCGTCGGCGAAGCGCTGGGTGCCGAACAGCCGCTCCAGCAACTGTTCCCGCTCGGTGGTGTCGGCCCGCAGGAACCGTGCGAACTCTCCTTGCGGCAACAGCACGACCTGGAAGAACTGCTCGGCGTTCATCCCGAGCAGGCGCTGCACGGTGCGGGACACCTCGTCGATGCGCGTGATGCCCTCGGCGGGCTGCCCGTGCGGCGCCTCCCCGAGCCACGTCAGCGACGCCGTGGCCTGCTGGGTGGTGAAGCCGTCACCACGCCGCTTCGGACGCTGGTATTCGGGGCTGCGCACCAGCCGGAGCCGGTATCCCTGCACACTCAGCTCGAGCACCACCTCGGTACCCGTGTCGTTGTCGGCGATGTCGCAGCGCAGCCGCTTGACCTCCCCCCTGGCTCCGGGCACCGCGCCGAAGAGAGCGAAGGCGACGGCGTCGAGCAACGTGGTCTTGCCCGCGCCCGTGTCGCCGTGCAACAGGAAGAGCCCGTCCGCGCCGAGTGCGTCGAAGTCGACGACCTCGCGCCGCGCGTACGGGCCGAAAGCCGTGACCTCGAGCCGATGGAGTCTCATCGGGAATCACCGTCCTGTTCGGGATCACGCTTGCCCGCGGCTTCGAGTGCCGCGGTGAGCAGTGCGTGTTCGCGCTCGCTCGGCGGGGCGCCCCGGCAGTCGTCGAGGAAGCCGCTCGCGATCTCGGAGTCCGACCGCCCGCGCACGGCCTCGGCGTAGCGGAGCACGGTCGCCTGGCCGCCTTCCGGTTGCCAATCCAGGTGCACCGCATGGGGAAACCGCTCTCGCAGCCTGCGCATGGCGTCCACCGGCCGCACGCGGTCGGTGAGCGTCGCGGAGACGAAGCAGTCCACGAGCCCGGCGTACTCCGGGGCTTCGAGAAGGTCGGCGAGCAGGCCCCGCATCGTCGCAAGCCGCCTCGGCACCGGAAGGTCGCGCCGTTCGACTCCGGCGAGTCCGTCGGCGTCGAGGTCGACGAGCCACACCGATTTCCGTTGCGCCGTCTCGGAAAACGAGTACGCGAGCGGGCTTCCCGAGTAACGCAGGTGTTCCGCGAGCGTCTGCGCTCCGTGCAGGTGTCCGAGTGCGACGTAGTCGACACCGTCGAAGACGGAGCCGGGGACCTGTTCGACACCACCGACCGCGATGGTGCGTTCGGAGTCGCTGCCGACGCCGCCCGTGACGAAGGCATGCGCCAACACGACCGATCGCGTTCCGGGCTCCCTGCCTGCCAGATCCTCGGTGACCCGGCGCATCGCCTCGGTGAGCACGCCGGTGTGCCCGCGCGCCTGCGGCACCCCGAGTGCATGGCGGACGATTTCCGGTTCCAGATAAGGAATTCCGTAGAGCGCGACCGGTCCGTGGTCGTCTTCGAGCACCACCGGTTCGGCCAGCTCGGCCGCCGTCGTGCGCAGGTGCAGACCACCGGCCGCGGCGAAGTCGGCGAACGCACCGAGCCGCGCCGCCGAATCGTGGTTGCCGGGCGTGATGACGAGCTGCGCGCCCGCTTCCCTGATCCGCTTCATCGCACGAGTGGCCACGCGCACAGCCTCGGCGGACGGCACCGCACGGTCGTAGACGTCACCCGAGACGAGGACGACGTCGACCGCCTCGCCGGCCACCAGGTCGGCGAGGTGAGTCAGGACCGTCTCCTGCTCGGCGAGCAGGTCGGCACCGTGGAAAGTCCGTCCGACGTGCCAGTCCGAGGTATGCAGCATCCGCACGCGATCAAAGCTAGGACGCCAGGCCGACAGAACGGGGTACAAACGACCGGCGTGTCACTCGAACGTGTGTTCGAGTCGGGTCGTGGCCGGTTTTGTCGGTGGCGTGCGCCATGATGCGTTCAGTCGATCACGAGCCGGGATCGGCCCGACGAGAAGGAAGGGAGCGCGCCCGTGGGTTCGACGGTGCTCGCCACGGCGGCAGTGGTGGTCGCCCTGCTGCTGGCGGGAGCGGTCGTCATGTTGTGGCGGCTGTACCAGGACGGCATGCGCCGGGCCGACGCGGCCGCGCGGCAGGTCGACGTCGAACGGGCGCGAGTGGACGAACAGCAGACGGCATTGCGCCGCTACGAGGTCGCGTTCGCCTCGATCAGCGGTCGTGGCGAGCTGGGCGAGCAGGTGCTGATCGAGACCGCCCGCGCGCTCGGACTGCGCGAGGGCCTCCACTTCACCCTGCAGACCGACCTCGCGGGCGGCGGAGCCGCGAAGCCGGACATGGTCCTGCGGGTCGGTGGGGACCGGTCCGTCCCCGTCGACGCCAAGGCGAGCATGGCGTGCTGGGCGGAGGCCGTAGAGACCGACGACCCCGAGGAGCGGCTCGACGCGTTGCGGGTCCACGTCCGCAACCTGCGGTCGAGGGCGGCCGAACTCGCGGCGAAGGGCTACCAGCGGTGGGCCGACGCGATCTACGGCACGGTCATGTTCGTGCCGTCCGACGCGGCCGTGGTCGCGGCACTCGACACCGACCCGGAGCTGCTGCGGTGGATGCTCGACCGTCGCGTGTTCCTGTGCGGTCCAACCGGTTTCGCGGTGATCGCCTCCGCCGCGATGTTCGCGGCGACGGAACGGACGCTCGTCGACGACGTCGAGCGGGTGCGCTCGTCCGCGGCGTCGGCACACCGGGCGGCGGGCAACGCCGTCGACGCGGTCAACCTCTCGAGCACTCACCTGCAACGGTTCCTGTCGGCTCGGCGACGGGAGCTGGACGCGCTCGAGAGCTTCCGGGCGAGCGTAGGACCGCTCACCGAGGCCGCAGCGAGCCCGGCTCCGGTACCCGCTATCCGGAAAGGGGACGAAATAGCGACAACCTGACGAAGTTCTCAACTGCTGGTTCATACCATTACCGGCCGTGACCGCCCTGATGTGCTTGAACTCACGCTCTCAGGTGTTGCGAGCGGCGAGGGCGCGGAGTGGTAGCGGGTTTCGGGGCTAAACGGGATACGGTGTTGCCTCGTGACCGCCATACGCGATCGCCGGAGCGATCCTGACGCCGCAGATGACGATGCGCAGATCCCGTGGGATGAGCGTGCCGTCCTCGGCGCCCGGCGCGGTCTGCCTTGGTGGGGAGCGGTGCTGCTCACCCTCGGCTTGGCAGTGGTGGGCGCCATCGTGGACCTGCAGGTCTCTGACGACCTGGGCGTGCTGTTCCAGGTGATGTTCCTGATCGGCTCGCTCGCGGCCGTCGCCGCCGTGCAGCGGCGGAACCTGTTCGGGCCGATGGTGCAGCCGCCACTGATCCTGGCCTTCACGGTCCCGGTGCTGGTGCTGACGGCGTCCGGACTGCCCTCGAGCAGCGACACGCTGGCCAAGGTGCTCGCGATCAGCACCCCGCTGATCAACGCGTTCCCGATGATGGCGATCACCACCGGGCTGACCGTGGCGCTCGGCTTCTATCGCATGTACCGCGAGCGGGATCCCGACGCGCCAGAGAAGGTGCGTGCCAAGGGCACGCGGGCGGAGGACAAGCGCGCGGGCGACCCGGGTCGCAAGCGCGGCCTGGCGAAGCGTGCGAAAGAGACAGACGGCGACCATCTCGATCGTCCGGAACGAGCGGACCGGGCCGGCAAGCGGCCACCCGAGGGCCGTGGCGAACCGCCGCGGCGTGGACCGGGACAGGGCGGTCCCGCTGCCGGCGCGGCGGGTGGCCGCAGGCAGCGTCCTGAGGACGCGCCCCGACGTGGCCGGGAGAGGGCCGCCGACCGCGACGCGGGCCCGGGCGGCAAGCCGCCGCGGGACCAGACGGGGCGGCCGAGGCAGCCGCGCGTTCCTCCGGACGCCGCCGAGCGCAAACGCCGCGTCGAGGAGTGGCCGGACTCGATTCGTGGCCCCAAGCGGCCACGGCGCACACCGCCGCCTTCGGACGAGCCGCCGGGCCGGGGCCGCGGTCCCCGGCGTGAGCCGGGGCGCGACGAACGGCCACCCCGCCGCAACCGTCCCTGGGACGGCGACCGGGGCTGACGCCGCACTCGCGTCTCCGACGCGAAAGCTCCGTTGGCGCTGACGACGGGAGGTTCCGTTCGCAGCGCCACCCCGGAGGATCCGCTCGCTTCCGGCGGGGAAGCTCCGCTCGCGCCGACGGTGTGGAGGCTCCGTACACACGGCCGCCCCGCAGATCCATTCGAATGTGGCGGAAAGGCACCGTTCACACCGACGGCGCGGCCACTCCGTTCGCGCCGATGAACCGGTCACAGCAAGGCAGGGCCCGGCACGGCAGGGCCCGGCACGGCACGGCCGGGCCCAGAGCGGCAGGGCCCGGCACGGCCCAACACGGCAGCCACGCACGGCCAGCCCAACCCAACACGGCCCAACACGGCAGGCACGGCACAGCAAGGCCAGCCCAACATGGCCCAACACGGCACGGCACGGCACGGCACGGCACGGGCAAGCCTGGACCACGGCCGGGGCTCGGACCATGGACCGTCGCCGACGCGGAGGCTCCGATCGCCCCGGACCACGGAGCCAACGGTCCGGCACCAACGCGAAGGTCCCCTCCGCCGCGGCGAAGGGGACCTTCGGAACAAGCACGGCCGAGCCGCCTCGGCGGTCCGGCGGAGGGGTCAGCGCACGCTGCTGCGCGCGGTCTCCGAGCCGGACCGGAGCTCCCTCGGCAGGGCGAAGGAGATCTTCTCGTTCGCCGTGGTGACCTCCTGCACATCGGCCCAGCCGCGCTCGGCGAGCCACTCCAGGAGCTCCATCACGAGCACGTCCGGCACCGAGGCGCCGCTGGTGACACCGACCGTTTCGACGCCGTCCAGCCAGGCCTCGTCCACCTCGTGCGCGTAGTCGACCAGGTGCGAGTCGCGGGCGCCCGCCTGGAGCGCCACTTCCACGAGCCGCTGCGAGTTCGACGAGTTGGCCGAGCCGACCACGAGCACCAGATCGCATTCGGCGGCCATGGCCTTGACGGCCACCTGGCGATTCGAGGTCGCGTAGCAGATGTCGTCGCTGGGCGGGTCCGAGATCTCGGGGAAACGCTCGCGCAGCTGGTCGACGCGCTCCATGGTCTCGTCGACGCTCAGCGTGGTCTGGGAGAGCCACACGACCTTGGACGGGTCGCGCACCTGGACCTTCTCGACGTCTTCCTCGGTGTCGACGAGCTGCACGCGGTCCGGCGCCTCACCGGAGGTGCCCTCGACCTCCTCGTGCCCGGCGTGGCCGATCAGCATGATGTCGTAGTCGTCGCGCGCGAACCGGTTGACCTCCTTGTGGACCTTGGTCACGAGAGGGCAGGTCGCGTCGATCGTGCGCAGGTTCCGCTCCTCCGCCTCGGCCCGCACCGCCGGGGAGATGCCGTGCGCGGAGAAGACCACGAGGCCGCCCTCGGGCACCTCGGACGTCTCGTCGACGAACACGACCCCGCGCTCACGCAGAGTGTCCACGACGTGACGGTTGTGCACGATCTCCTTCCGGACGTACACCGGCGGGCCGTGCATCTCGAGCGCCTTCTCGACGGTGATCACGGCACGATCGACACCGGCGCAGTACCCGCGCGGCTTCGCCAGCAGAACGCGCTTACCACCGGAGACGGACGCGTCGTCGGCAGACGGCACCGATACGCTGGTAGCAGGCTCTGTTCCGGGACTCGCTGCACTCATGCCACCCAGGGTACGGGTGCGACAGGCCCGGCAAGCCGGGAGACGCTTTCCTGGGATGCGCGACACGCGTTAACCCATTCGGCTGGGCAGGATGAACCATGTGCGGCAGGCTTAGGGACATGAAGCAACTCCCGTTCCCCGTCCGGGTGGCCGCGGGGCTCGCGGTCACGACCGCCGAGCGGGTTCGCGACCTTCCCAAGCAGCTCACGGAGCTTCCGGTGACGGTCGCCAGCCAGGTGCTGCAGGCCTCGATGCGCGTGCAGCAGCACGTCACCGAGCTGGCGATCAAGGGGGACGACGCGCTGTCCTCGCTGCGTCCCGCCGAGGAGGCGCCGAGCTGGGCGACGTTCGACGAGGACCTGGAGGAACCGCCGAGCACTCCCGCGCCCAACGGGCACCGCCCCGCCACGGCGTTCGACGACCCGTGGGGCGCCGAGGAGCGCGCGCTCGCCGAGGAGCACACCGAGGGCGAGTTCGACAGCCCGGGAGCGCCCAGCGCGGGACCGGCGGGCGTCACCGACTACGACTCGCTCACGCTGCCGCAGCTCAGAGCGCGCCTGCGCCGGTACACGCTGACCCAGCTGGAGGAGCTGCTCGCCTACGAGCGCGACCACGCCAACCGGCCCTCGTTCACCGGCATGCTGACCCGCCGCATCGGCAACGTGCGGGCCGAGCAGGCCGAAGGCGACTCCGAGGACACGACCGAACGGTGAGCAGCGGCACCGAACCCGTCACCCGGCCGTCCGGCCAGGCCTCCACCGCGGAGAGCCCCTGGCCGGTCCGCACGGTCGCCCGCAAGATCGCGGACTGGATCCACCGCCTCGGCACGGTCTGGGTCGAGGGCCAGGTCACCCAGATCTCCGCGCGGCCGGGCACGTCGACGGCATTCCTGACGCTGCGCGACCCGGCCGCCGACGTCTCGATGTCGGTGACCTGCCCGATGCGCCTGCTGCGCTCCATCGATCCGCCGCTGCGCGACGGCGCGAGCGTGGTCGTGCACGCCAAGCCGACGTTCTTCCTGGGCAGGGGAACGCTGAGCCTGCGGGCCAACGAGATCCGCGCGGTCGGCATCGGCGAGCTGCTCGCGCGCATCGAGCGGCTGCGCAAGCTGCTCGGCGCGGAGGGGCTCTTCGCGCCCGAGCGCAAGCGCAGGCTGCCGTTCCTGCCCAAGGGGGTAGGCCTCATCACCGGCCGGGCGTCGGCCGCCGAGCACGACGTGCTGGTGAACGCGCAGGCCCGCTGGCCCGCCGTCAAGTTCCACGTCGTCAACACCGCCGTCCAGGGCGTGAACGCGGTGCCGCAGATCGTCCGCGCACTTTCCACTTTGGACGCCAACCCCGAGGTGGACGTGATCGTGATCGCTCGCGGCGGCGGCAGCGTTGAAGACCTGCTGCCGTTCTCGGACGAGACGCTGTGCCGGGCCGTCGCCGCGGCGGGCACGCCGGTGGTCAGCGCGATCGGGCACGAGCCCGACTCTCCGCTGCTCGACCACGTCGCCGACCTGCGCTGCTCGACGCCGACCGACGCCGCCAAGCGCGTGGTGCCGGACGTGCGCGAGGAGACCGCCAGGGTGCACCAGCTGCGCGACCGGGGCCGCAGGGCGCTCCACGGCTGGGTCGACACGCAATGCCGTCTGCTCGACCAGCTCCGCAGCCGCCCCTCGCTGGCCGATCCGCTCGGACCGATCGAGCGCAGGGCCGACGAGGTCGAGCTGAACGTCGAGCGCGGAAGGCGGGCGATCTTGACCACACTCGCGCACGAGCAGAGCGCGCTGACCTCAGCTCGCGCGCGGCTCACCGCGCTCGGGCCTTCGGCGACGCTCGAACGCGGGTACGCGGTCGTGCAGTTCTCGGACGAGGAAGGCAACCTCAGGGTGCTCCGATCGGTCTCTCAGATTGCCGAAGGAGCCGCACTGCGCGTGCGCGTTGCCGACGGCGCGATCCGAGCGACCGCCCTCGCACCCGAGGAGTGAGGATGCAGCACTGCACGTTCCTCCCGCTGACGACCGATGCCGCCGCCCGCCTCTGCCGGAGCACGACCGGTGAGCGGCACGGCAGGGCGAGGGTCGTCCGGCACCGGGCCGCCGAGGTCGAGACCGCCGCGGCGCACTGCTGGACCGCGCTGCTCGCAGGCTGCGACACGGCGGGCAGGTGGGAGCTGGGGCCGCGGCTGCGCAGGCTCTCGGAGGCCACGTCCCTCTACACGGGCACCCGCTGGTGGTTCGCCGACGGGTCGGTGCACCGCAGGCGCGTCGCGGGCGCCCAGTCCTCCATCGAGGACGCGATCGCGGACGGTGACGGCGGGGAGTTCGCCAGGGCCTTCGTCGGCTACGACCACGCCATGGCCAGCGCGGTAGTGTGCGCTGCGAGCACCACCCGCCAACGATCGAGAGCGTGAGACAACAGCGTGAGCGAACCAGACGGCACGGCCGAACTCGGCTACGAGCAGGCCCGCGACCAGCTCATCGAGGTGGTGCGCGGCCTCGAGGCCGGTGGCCTCTCCCTTGAGGAGTCGCTCGCGCTCTGGGAGAAGGGCGAGCGGCTGGCGCGGCTGTGCGAGAAACACCTCGAGGGCGCCCGTGAGCGGATCGAGGCTGCCCTGGCTACCGTGGAGGACGCGCCGGACACCGAGACCACCGAGGATGCCGAAGGCTCCGCCGGCCGCGACTCGGAGTGACGTCCGCGACAACTGTGAGCGTCCGATTCGGCACGCCGCCTGGTTAAGGTGAGGCGGGCCGTATGCAGGTGACGCCAGCGTCGACAACGCCATCCGGGAGGCAGCAGATGACCGCCGACAACACGTCCTCGAGCTCGACGAGACGCGTAGAGGCTCCGGACCGCAACCTCGCGATGGAACTCGTCCGGGTCACCGAGGCCGCGGCGATGGCCGCCGGCCGCTGGGTCGGCAAGGGCGACAAGAACGGCGGTGACGGCGCGGCGGTCGACGCGATGCGCCAGCTCATCGGCACGGTCTCGATGCGCGGTGTCGTCGTGATCGGCGAGGGCGAGAAGGACGAGGCGCCCATGCTGTACAACGGCGAGGAGGTCGGCAACGGCGACGGGCCCGACTGCGACGTCGCCGTGGACCCCATCGACGGCACGACGCTGATGTCCAAGGGCATGCCCAACGCGCTCGCGGTGCTCGCGGTCGCCGAGCGCGGCGCGATGTTCGACCCTTCCGCGGTGTTCTACATGGAGAAGCTCGCCGTGGGCCCCGAGGCCGCGGGCGCGGTGGACCTTTCGGCGCCGATCGCGGAGAACATCCGGCGTGTGGCGAAGGCCAAGCACAGCGGGGTTTCCGACGTCACGGTGTGCATCCTCGACCGGCCGCGCCACGAGGGGATCGTCAAGGAGGTCCGCGAGGCGGGCGCCCGCATCCGGTTCATCAGCGACGGCGACGTCGCCGGCGCGATCGCGGCGGCGCGGCCCACCACAGGTGTGGACATGCTGCTCGGCATCGGCGGCACGCCGGAGGGCATCATCGCGGCGTGCGCCATGAAGTGCCTCGGCGGTGAGCTGCAGGGCAGGCTGTGGCCGAAGGACGACGCCGAGCGGGAGAGGGCCGTCGCGGCCGGCCACGACCTCGACCGCGTGCTCGGCACCGACGACCTCGTGCGCGGCGACAACGTGTTCTTCTGCGCCACCGGCGTCACCGACGGCGACCTGCTGCGCGGCGTGCACTACCGCTCAGGCGGCGCGACGACGCAGTCGATCGTGATGCGCTCCAAGTCGGGCACCGTGCGGTTGATCGACGGCTACCACCGGCTGACCAAGCTGCGTTCGTACTCGTCGGTCGACTTCGACGGCAGCGGCGCCGACGACGTCGTCCCGCCGATTCCCTGATGCGGGTGGTCCGGCGCCGACTCGCGGCTGTGCTCGCGGCCGCCGTCGTCCTGTTGTGCTCGTGGCCCGCTCCGGCGTCGGCGGTGCAGCCACTGCTCGTCGGAGGGGTCGACGCCGACCAGAACTACCCGTTCATGACCGCGCTGGAGCTGCCCTCCGGTGAGCACCTGTGCGGTGCCTCCCTGGTCCGGCCCGGCTGGCTGGTCACCGCGGCGCACTGCGTGCAGGGCAGGACGCTCGACGGATTCACGGCCAGGGTCGGCAGCAACGACCGCACCCAGGGCGGCGAGGTCGCCAAGCCGGCCGAGATCGTGGTGCATCCCGACTACGACCCGGCCGGTCCGGGCGGTGACATCGCGCTCGTGCGGCTGGCCACGCCGGTCAAGGCGGTGCCGGTCGAGCTGGGCACGCAGGCCGGGGCGGGCACTCCCACCCGTCTGCTCGGCTGGGGCCAGACGTGCCCTGAGCAGAACTGCGGACCGAACCCGGCGATGCTGAAGCAGCTGGACACCACGATCGTGGATGGCAAGGGCTGCACGGGCTTCGACGCGGCGGTGGAGCTGTGCACCGGCAACCCCGGCGGCACGAAGGGCGCGTGCTACGGCGACTCGGGCGGGCCGCAGCTCGTGCGGGTCGAGGAGCGCTGGCAGCTGGTCGGCGTTTCCAGCCGCCCAGGCAACGACGACGCGAAGTGCGCCACCGGCCCTTCGATCTACACGTCGGCGGTGGCCTACACGCAGTGGATCAACGAGCGGACCGCGCCACCACCGCCTCAGGAGCCGGAACCGGCACCGTGAGGCTCACTCCGCGTTGCTGGAGTGGCCGGGGAACAGGTGCGCATCGGGGTTGAGGGTCACGGCGATGTTGTTGATCGCCGTCGCGGCCTCACCGAAGCCGGTGGCGATGAGCTTGACCTTGCCGGGATAGGCGGCCACGTCGCCTGCGGCGAAGACGCGGTCCCGCGCGGTGGCCATCGTGGAGTCCACCGCGATGGCGCGGTGATCGATCTTCAGGCCCCAGTTCTCGATGGGCCCGAGGTCGGCGGTGAAGCCGAGCGCGGCCACGACGGTCTGGGCGGGCAGCACGACGCGCTCGCCGCCCTTGAGCTCCAGTTCCACCTCGGCCAGCTCACCGTCGCGGTCGCGCAGTGCGGTCACTTCGGCGTCGGTGATGATGCGGGCACCGCCTTCACGGGCCTGGCGCACGATCGACTCCGCGGCGCGGAACCTCGCCCGCCGGTGCACGAGCGCGACGCTGTTGGCGATGGGCTGCAGAGCGAGCACCCAGTCGAACGCCGAGTCACCGCCGCCGACCACGACCACGTCCTGCCCGGCGTGCGCGTCGAGCGCGGGCACGAAGTGCACGAGGCCCCTGCCGAGCCACCCGTCGCCGGCCGGCAGTGGGCGCGGGGTGAACTCGCCGATGCCCGCGGTGATCAGCACGGCGCCGGCACGCACGACCTCGCCGCCGTCGAGCGTCATCTCCAGGCCCGAGTCCGTGGTGGTCAGCGCCTCCGCCTTACGCCCGAGCAGGTAGGTGGGATCCCACTGCCCCGCCTGCTCCACGAGCCCCTTGATGAGGTCCCGCCCGCGCACGGCGGGGAACCCGCCGACGTCGTAGATCAGCTTTTCCGGGTACATCGCGGTGACCTGTCCGCCCGCTTCCGGCAGCGAGTCGACGATCGCCGTCGACAGGCCGCGGAAACCCGCGTAGTAGGCCGCGAACAAGCCGGTCGGCCCCGCCCCGACGATCAGCACGTCGACGCCGGACTCCATGGGCGAGCCCATTGGCTCACCGCCCTTCCGCCGTGGTGGGTGGCAGTCTCGTAACCGATCTTAGTGCGCGAGGACACCGGGCGGTCGGGTTTGCGCTAGGCCAGACTGGCGCTATGGCTGAACAGCGATACCGGATCGAGCACGACACGATGGGCGAGGTCAAGGTGCCCGCCGACGCCCTGTACCGCGCGCAGACGCAGCGCGCCGTCGAGAACTTCCCGATCTCCGGCCGTGGCCTCGAGCGTGCCCAGATCCGCGCGCTCGGCCTGCTCAAGGCCGCCGCCGCGCGCGTCAACGCCCGGCTCGGCGTGCTGGACGGCGACGTGGCCGCCGCCATCGCGAAGGCAGCCGACGAGGTCGCCGAGGGCGCCCACGACGAGCACTTCCCGATCGACGTGTTCCAGACCGGTTCCGGCACGTCGTCGAACATGAACGCCAACGAGGTGATCGCGACGCTCGCCTCGCGCTCCCTTGGCCGTGACGTGCACCCGAACGATCACGTCAACGCGTCGCAGTCGTCCAACGACACGTTCCCGACCACCATCCACGTCGCGGCCACGGAGGCCGTGCTGACCGACGTGGTGCCCGCGCTGGACCACCTGGCGACCGTGATCGAGCAGCGGGCAGCCGAGTGGCAGGACGTCGTGAAGTCGGGCCGCACGCACCTGATGGACGCTGTGCCGATCACGCTGGGCCAGGAGGCGGGCGCGTGGGCCGCGCAGGTCCGGTTCGGCATCGAGCGGCTGCGCAGCGGCCTGCCGAGGCTCGGCGAGCTGCCGATCGGCGGCACGGCGGTGGGCTCGGGGCTCAACGCGCCGGACGGCTTCGGCTCGGCCGTGGCCGGGGAGCTGGCGAAGGTCACCGGGCTGCCGCTGACGGAGGCGCGCGACCACTTCGAGGCGCAGGCGGCACAGGACGGCGTCGTGGAGACGTCGGGACACCTGCGCACGGTCGCGGTGTCGCTGAACAAGATCGCAAACGACCTGCGCTGGCTGGGCTCGGGCCCGCGCACCGGCCTCGCGGAGCTGGCGCTGCCGGACCTGCAGCCGGGCAGCTCGATCATGCCGGGCAAGGTCAACCCGGTGATTCCGGAGGCCACGCTTCAGGTGGTGGCGCAGGTGATCGGCAACGACGCGGCCGTCGCGTTCGCGGGCGCGCAGGGCAACTTCCAGCTCAACGTCAACCTGCCGGTGATCGCGCGCAACGTGCTGGAATCGGCGCGGCTGCTCGCCGCGGTGTCGCGGCTGCTGGCGGACAAGGTCTTCGCTGGGCTGACCGTCAACACCGAGCGCACGCGGGCCTACGCCGAGGGCTCCCCGTCGATCGTCACGCCGCTGAACAGGTATCTGGGGTACGAGGAGGCGGCGGCCGTCGCGAAGCAGGCGCTGAAGGAGCTGAAGACGATCAGGGAGGTCGTGCTGGAGCGCGGTCACGTCAGGGACGGCAAGCTCACCGAGGAGCAGCTCGACGAGGCGCTCGACGTGCTGCGGATGGCGCGCGGCGGCAGGTAGGAGGCCACCAGCGGAAGGAGCCTCCGTCCGCCTGCCAACATGACAAGAAACCTTGCTAAAGGATTCCTTCTAAAGACACCTTGTTATGCATGGCCGACGACGAGCTGATCCGCGATTCCAAGCGTTTGCGTGCACTGGCGCCCCCCTGCGCTGGGAGCTGATCGACCTGCTCACGGTGGAGCGCTCGGCGACGGCCACGCGGTGTGCCCAGGTGCTCGGCGAGAGCGTGGCGAGCTGCTCCTACCACCTGAACATGCTGGCCAAGTAAGGCTCCGTCGAGGAGGCCTCGGGGGAACTCGGGAAAGCCGTGGCGCGCCACCAGCGCGAAGCGGGACTTCCGGCTGTCCGAACTGGACAAGGAAGGTGTGCTCGCAGGCGAGGCAGCGGCCGATGCCTTCCTCGAACACGAGATGACCGTGCTGCGGAGCCGAATTCGGGCGCACGACCTCGAGCCCGAGAACTGGCGGAGCGCGACCGGGATCGTCACTTCGAACACGTTCCTCACCGCCGACGAGGCGGCGCGGGTGCGCGACGAGATCATGGCCATCGTCGAACGCTACCGGCACCGGCTCACGGACCCGGAACGGCGGCCGGAGGGCTCGCGCGAGGTCCGGCTGTTCACGGCGCTCACCGCGGCACCGGAGAAACGAGCGGGGAGAAACCGATGACCCACCCCGATTTCCTCGACGCGCTCGTCCACCAGAGACGCGCGAGCCTGCGACGCTCGGCAAGCAGGCGCAGGCATCGAAGGCGTACCCTTCGCGAGCGGCTCGGCTGGCTGCTCGTCGACTGGGGCCTTCGCCTCGCGGACGCGCGGCCCACACCGCCGGCCGCGTCGGCATCCGCGGGCCGGTGAGCCCGGCCGGCTACCGGCGCCTGCGGAGTGCCGAATCGGCGAGCGAGGGCGGCAGGTAGTCGGCGTCGAGCGGGTTGAGGTCGGTGCCCGGCGGCACGATCTCGTCGATCCGGTCGAGCACGTCGTCCTCCAGCACCAGATCGACACCGGCCAGCAGGTCGGTAAGCTGCTCGTGGGTGCGCGGACCGATGATCGCCGACGTCACCGCCGGATGCGCCCGCACGAACGCCAGCGCCAGGTGCGTCAGGGAACTGCCGAGCTCGGCGGCGAGCTTGCGCAGCTCGGCCACCACCTCCAGCTTCCGGGCGTTCGCCGGTAACGCCGGGTCGAACTTGTGCCGCTGCACCGTGCGCCTGCCCGTGGTGAGGTCGACGTCGGTGGCCTTCTCGTACCGGCCGGAGAGCCAGCCGCCCGCGAGCGGGCTCCACGTCAGCACGCCGAGGCCGTAGCGCGCGGCGGTGGGCAGGACCGCGGTCTCGATCGAGCGGTTGAAGATCGAGTACGGCGGCTGTTCGGTCCTCGGCCGCACGTGGCCCCTGCGCTCGGCGACCCACTGGGCCTCCACGATGCGCTCGGCGGCGAACACCGAGGAGCCGATCACGCGGACCTTGCCCGCGCGCACGAGGTCCGACAGCACGGACAGGCTCTCCTCGAGGTCGGTCGTGTGGTCGAAGCGGTGGAGCTGGTAGACGTCGAGGTAGTCGGTGTCGAGCCTGCGCAGGCTGTCCTCGACGGCCCTGGTGATCCAGCGTCGGGAGTTGCCGCCGTTGTTGGCGTCGGGGCCCATCGGGAAGTGCACCTTCGAGGCGAGCACCACGTCGTCGCGGCGGCCCTTCAGCGCCTTGCCGACGATCACCTCGCTCTCGCCGTCGGAGTACATGTCGGCGGTGTCGACGAAGTTGATGCCCGCGTCCAGCGCGGTGTGCACGATCCGCACGGCCTCGTCGTGGTCGGTCGTGCCCCACGCGCCGAGCATCATCGCGCCGAAGCAGTACTCGCTGACGGAGATGCCGGTACCACCGAGAATTCGCCTTCGCATGTCTGTTCTCCCTGTCGTGATCGGTACTCCCACGTTCACGACCCCGGAGTGCGGCTGCCAGGACCCGCGTGACCCTAGGTCCGGCAGTACCAGGTTGCGGGCGCCGGGATACTCGAATCATGACCGAGGCAGCGGACCTGGGCTCGTTCCTCAAGGCCCGGCGCGCGGCGCTGGACCCCCGCGACCTGGGCCTGCCGGAGGGCGCCACGCGGCGGCGGGTCGCGGGGCTGCGCCGGGAGGAGCTCGCCCAGCTCGCGGGCATGAGCGTGGACTACTACACCCGGCTGGAGCAGGGCCGCGCCCGCAACGTGTCGGACGCCGTGCTCGACGCGCTCGCCCGCGCGCTGCGGCTCACCGCCGACGAGACGACCTACCTCCGCAACCTCGCCAGGTCCCAACGACGCCGTCCGGTGCGCAGGCCGCAGCGGGTCCGTCCGGAGATCCTCCAGCTCTTGGACGCGATGCGGGGCGTGCCCGCGATGGTGTTCGGCAGGCGCTGCGACGTGCTCGCGTGGAACGCGCTCGGCGGCGCGATCGCGTTCGACTTCGCGAGTGTGCCGCCGCAGGAGCGCAACGTCGCGCGCCTGTTCTTCCTGGAGGAGGCGACCGCGCGTGGCCTGCACCCGGAGTGGGAGCAGCTGGCCGAGGAGGTCGTCGGCAACCTCCGCGCGGCCGCCGGGCACGATCCCGACGACCCGGAGCTGGCGAGGCTCGTCGGCGAGCTGTCGGCGCACAGCGCCGTGTTCCGCGGGCTGTGGAACTCGCATTCGGTGCAGGAGAAGGCGAACGGCGTGAAGCGCATCCGCAACCCGGTGGCAGGCGATCTCGTGCTGCGGTACGAGACGCTGCTGCTGCCAGACGACCCGACGCAGGCGCTGATCACCTACACCGCCGAGCCCGGCTCGGAGTCCGAACGTAACCTGCGGCTGCTCGCGAGCTGGGTGGCCGAGCGGCCCGCTCAGGCGGCCCTGCGCGCGGCGGGGGGCTGATACTCCTCCCGCGAGCCTTCGGACCGCTCGGCGCGTTCGGTGTCCGGCCCGGTCCCGGCGAACCACCGGCGGCGTTCGTCCCCTCGGCCGCCCGGCCACGGGCTGCCGCGCTCGGCGGCGCCGAGCAGCACGGTGAGCAGCGCACCGGCCAGCAGGGGCAGGTGGGTGCCGAGCCGGTGCCAGGTGACGTGGCCCTGCACGACGTCGACCACGGACAGCAGCACCAGCGCCGCCGACAAGGTGAGCAGCAGCGGCCATTGGCTGCGGGCCCGGCCCGGCCGCGCCGCGACCCACAGCAGCGCCACGCCGACGGCAAGGTTGAACGCGGCCGTCTCGTTCAGCAGGTGCCCGGTGCCGTGTGCGGGGTCCGAGATGAGGAACTGGCCGGCCACCACGCCCAGCTGGCACAGCGCCGTGACGGCGAGGGCCCAGCGCAGGCCGGTGCGCCACTGCGCCCGGCGGGAGGGACGGAAGCCGGCGAGCGCACGCTCGGTGACGTCCGGTACGTCGACTGCGGGCGCGAGCCTGGCGAACCGCGTCACCTCGGCGGCGCGCTCGCGCCACGCCGCGCAGTCCGGGCACCCGCTGACGTGTTGGTCCAGTTCAGCGGGCTCGACGCCGGGCTCCTCCCCGTCGAGGGTCGCGGAGATCGCCTCGCGCGCGGTCACACAGTCCATACCCTGCAGGTTGCCATCCGGACCCGGAAAGTTCCCGGCAACCTGCCCCTGCTCTAGGGTCGATCGCCGTGGACGACGAGATCACGCAGTACGCGGTGCGGGCCGCCGACGGCGACCGGCACGCCGCGGAACGGTTCGTCGCCACGACCAAGGGCCCGCTCCACCGGCTGCTGACGTACCTCTCCGATCCCGGTTCCGCCGAGGACCTGGTGCAGGAGACGTACCTGAGGGCGTTCGGCTCGCTGCGTGGCTACGAGGGCCGTTCGCCCGCGCGCACGTGGCTCTTCGCGATCGCCCGCAACGTCGCGGCCGACCACCTGCGGGCCCGCAAGCGCAGGCCGCCGACCAGCGCGACGGCGGTCCCCGAATCGGCGGCGACCGCCCCCGACCACGGCAGGCTGGTGGCGCTGCACGCGCTGGTCGCGGGGCTCGACGCCGAGCGGCGGGAGGCGTTCGTGCTCACGCAGCTGCTCGGCCTGAGCTACGCGGAGGCCGCGGAGGTGTGCGGGTGCGCCGTCGGCACCATCCGCTCGCGAGTGTTCCGGGCGCGCGACGAACTCACCCGCGCCGTCGGCGGGGAAGAGGACCAGGCCGTCAGCTCGACTCGATGAGCTGTTTGGCCACTTCCTTCGCGTTGCCGACCGCACCGGGCACCACCCCGAGCGTCGAGGTCACGTTGGCGCCCTCGATGAGCACGAGCAGGGATGTGGCGAGCTTGCGCGGGTTGCGCACGCCCGCCTCCCTCGCGAGGGTGCGCAGGTACTCCAGCAGCCACTGCTTCTGCTCGCGGATCACGTCCCGGCCGGGGTGCGCTGCGTCGGGCAGCTCCGCGTGCGCGTTGACGAACGCGCAGCCGCGCGGGTTCTCCTCGGCGATCCATTGCTCCAGCGCGTCGAACACGAGCAGCAGGCGCCGCGCCGGGGCGATGCGTCCGCGCTGCTCGACGACGCGGATCACGTGCTCGCGCCAGCGCTCGTCGCGGCGCCGCAGGTAGTGCGCGATGAGCGCGTCCTTGGACCCGAAGCGGTCGTAGAGCGTCTTCTTCGTGACCCCGGCCTCGCTGGCGATCGTCTCGACGCCGACAGCGTGAATGCCGTTGTCGTAGAACAGTTTCCCGGCCACCTCGAGCACGCGCTCGGCGGCCGGCGTCAACGTCGTCTCCTCACTCACCCCTTGACAGTATACCGATCGGTTTAGTACGTCTAGTAAACATACCGGTCGGTTTACTGCAACGGAGGTCCGATGAGTGCACTGCTCGCGGTCGGCTTCGTGCTCATGTGGAGCTCCGGCTTCGTGGGCGCCGTGCTCGGCACCGCCTCGGCGGGTTCGGAGACCCTGCTCGCGTGGCGGTTCCTCATCGTCGTGCTCGTGCTCGGCGCGTGGTGGGCGCTGACCCGGCGCAGGCGGTTGCCCGCTCGCGAGGTGGCGGTGCACGCGCTGGTGGGGTTGTTGTCGCAGGGCGTGTACCTCTCCGGGGTGGTGTGGTCGGCCGAGCTGGGCGTGCCGGCGGGGATCGCCGCGCTGATCGCCGCACTGCAGCCGATCGCCGCCGCCGCGCTGGCGGGGCCGCTGCTCGGCGAGCGCACGTCCGCGTCCCAGTGGCTCGGCCTCGTGCTCGGCCTCGGCGGTGTGGCGCTGGTGGTCGCGGGCGACCTCGCCCGGCCGGGCGCCGCTCCGGCACTGGCCTACGCGCTGCCGTTCCTGGCGATGGCCGGGCTGGTGGCGGCCACGTTCACCGAGCGGAGGCTGCCGTCCGAGCTGCCGCTGGGCGACTCGCTGCTGATCCAATCCGGGGCCAGCGCCGTGGTGTTCACCGCGGTCGCCGCGCTGACCGGCGGGCTCACCCCGCCCACGGACGGCTCGTTCTGGTTCGCGGTCGCCTGGGTGGTGGTGCTCTCGACGTTCGGCGGCTACGGCTTCTACTGGCTCAACGTCCGGCGCGGCTCGGTGACAAGGGCCTCCACGCTGCTGTACCTCACGCCCCCGACCACGATGGTGCTGGCGTTCGTGATGTTCGGCGAGCAGGTCACCGCGGGCGGCCTGCTGGGGCTCGGGGTCTGCGTCGTCGCGGTGCTGCTGGTGCTCCGTTCGCCCCGCTCACCACGCTCACCACGCAAAGTGTCGGCGCCGGGGGAGATGATGGCGGCATGCTCCTCCACGACGTCGTCAGCGCCTCCGCGGACCTGACGGCCACGCGCTCGCGCAAGGCCAAGACCGCTGTGCTCGCCAGGCTGCTCACCGCCGCGCGGCCGGAAGAGCTGGCGGCCGCGGTCGCGTTCCTCACCGGGCAGCCGACACAGGGCCGGATCGGCGCGGGCTGGCGCACGCTCGCCGAGCTGCGCACCGAGCCCGCCGCCGAGCCGGGGCTCACGGTCGCCGAGGTCGACTCCGCGCTGGGCGAGGTGGCGGACACCAGCGGCAGCGGCTCGGCGAAACGCCGCGCGCAGGTACTCGGCGACCTGCTCGCCCGCGCCACCAAGGCCGAACAGGACTTCCTGTTCCGGCTGCTGACCGGCGAGCTGCGGCAGGGCGCGCTGGAGGGCGTGATGGTCGACGCGATCGCAGAGGCCGCCGGTGTGGCAGGCGAGACGGTGCGCCGCGCGTTCATGCTTTCCGGCAGGCTGCCGGCCACGGCTATGGCCGCGATGACGGGCGGCACCGAGGCGCTGCTGGCGTTCCGGCTCGAGCTGGGCAGGCCGATCCGGCCGATGCTCGCCTCCCCCGCCGAGTCGCTCGGCGAGGCGCTGGCCGAGCTCGGCTCCGCCGTCGTGGAGTACAAGATGGACGGTGCGCGGATCCAGGTGCACCGCGACGGCGACGAGGTGCACGTCTACACCAGGACTCTGCGGGAGATCACCGCGCACGTCGGCGAGCTGGCCGAGCTGGTGCGCGCGCTGCCGTGCGAGTCGGTGGTGCTCGACGGCGAGACGCTCGCGCTGGCCGATGACGGCAGGCCACGCCCCTTCCAGGAGACGATGTCGCGCTTCGGCAGCACCCGAGAGGAACAGGTGCGTGCGCTGCTGCTGCGGCCGTACTTCTTCGACTGCCTGCACCTCGACGGCACCGACCTGCTCGACGCGCCGTTGCGCGAGCGCAACACGGCGCTGCGCCGGGTCGCCGGCGAGCACATGATCCCCGGCGAAAGCGAGCCCGCCGACGCCGACGCGCTGCTGGCGGCCTCGCTCGCCGACGGGCACGAG
Organism: Prauserella sp. PE36; assembly: GCF_003311655.1. Lineage (NCBI taxonomy): Bacteria > Bacillati > Actinomycetota > Actinomycetes > Pseudonocardiales > Pseudonocardiaceae > Prauserella > Prauserella sp. PE36. The sequence goes on from NZ_QEQT01000110.1 coordinate 135,308, forward strand.
GGCGTGGTGGTCAAGGACCTCGACTCGCCGTACGCGGCGGGCAGGCGCGGCAGGGCGTGGCTGAAGGTCAAGCCCGTACACACGCTCGACCTGGTGGTGCTCGCCGCAGAGTGGGGCCACGGCAGGCGCACCGGCTACCTGTCCAACCTGCACCTCGGTGCCCGCGACCCCGACGGCGGGCCGCCGATCATGGTCGGCAAGACGTTCAAGGGCCTCACCGACCAGCTGCTCACCTGGCAGACCGAGCGCCTGCCCGAGCTGGAGACCCACCGCGACGACTGGACGGTGTACGTGCGTCCCGAGCTGGTGGTGGAGATCGAGCTGGACGGCGTGCAGACCAGCACGCGGTACGCGGGCGGCGTGGCGCTGCGGTTCGCACGCGTGCTGCGCTACCGGCCGGACAAGGAGGCGGGTGACGCGGACACCATCGACGCCGTGCGTGCCATGCTGCCCGGCGGTTAGGGTTCCCGCATGGCAGCGACTGTGCAGAACGTGGTCACGTCCGGCGTCTTCGAGCTGGACGGCGGCAGCTGGGACGTCGAAAACAACGTGTGGATCGTGGGTGACGACGCCGAGGTGATCGTGATCGACGCGGCCCACGACGCCGCCCGCATCGCGGAGGCCGTCGGCGAACGCGCCGTGCGGGCCATCGTGAGCACGCACGCGCACAACGACCACGTCAACGCCGCTCCCGAGCTGGCCCGGCTCACCGGCGCACCGATCCTCCTCCACCCGGACGACCGCGTGCTGTGGGACCTCACGCACCCCGACCGCGCACCCGACGGCGAGCTGGCGGACGGGCAGACGCTCACCATCGCGGGCACCGACCTGCGCGTGCTGCACACACCGGGGCACGCGCCCGGCGCGGTGTGTCTCTACGCGCCCGACCTCGGCGCGGTCTTCACGGGCGACACGCTCTTCCACGGCGGACCCGGCGCGACCGGCCGGTCCTACTCGGACTACCCGACCATCGTCGGCTCCATCACCGAACGCCTGTTCCCGCTGCCCGAGGAGACGGTGGTGCACACCGGCCACGGTGAGCACACCACGATCGGCGCCGAGAAGCAGGGCGCTACCGGTTGGGAGAAGCCCTGACACCCATGGGGTTGTCGATCACGTAGCGCCAGTGGCCGTCCGCACCACGGCGCGCGACGTCGGTGGCGGTGCCCTCCAGGTGCACGCCGTCGCCGTCGATGGACCAGTCGACGATCAGTAGCGCGATGTCGCCCGCGACCTCGACGCGACGCGGCCGCACGACCATCGGCAACCCGAGCGCGAGCAGCTCGGCGTTGGCCTTGTGCACCTCCGCGCCGGTGACACTCACGCCGTCGGGCCGCACGAAGACCGCGCCGTCCTCGTAGACGATCTCGGGCGTTCCCGCGTTGAACGCCGCGGCGAACACGAACGGGTGCTCGGCCGCGTCGGTTGTCAGGTGGACACTGGGCTCGTGCTCGATGCTCATGTCACCAGCCAAGCGGGCCCGCCCGAGGGTCACCAAACGGTAAGCCGCTCGTTCGATCCGGAGCTGGTGCCCGACGCGAGGGGCGCCACCGACCGGCCGGAGCCGGACTGCCCGGTGGAGATCGCGCTGGCCGCGATCTCCGGCCGCTGGACGACGCTCGTGCTGCGCGAGCTGATGGGCGGGCCGCGTTCGTTCGGCGAGCTGCGCGAGGCGTTGCCCACGCTGTCGGCGAAGGTCCTCACCGAGCGGCTCGGCGGGCTGACGGACCGGGGGCTCGCGGTACGGGAGGTGCGTCCCGGCTTCCCTTCACGGGCCACCTACCGGCTGACCGCCGCGGGCCTGCGGCTGCGGCCGCTGCTTGCGGAGCTGTACCGCACCGGGGCCGCGTTGTCCGGATTCAACCCGTAAGCTGAGATCTCGTGCAGTTCCTGGATGGCCAGCGGCCCCCTCACGACCTGACCTACGACGACGTCTTCCTGCTGCCGAACCGCTCGGCGGTGGAGTCGCGCTTCGACGTCGACCTCTCCACCGTGGACGGCACCGGCACGTCCATCCCGATCGTCGTCGCCAACATGACCGCGGTGGCGGGCAGGCGCATGGCGGAGACCGTCGCCAGGCGGGGCGGGCTCGTCGTGCTGCCGCAGGACGTCGACCCGGTGGCGGTGGCCGACATCACCACGTGGGTCAAGGACCGCGACCCGGTCTGGGACACCCCGCTCGTGCTCACCCCGGGTGACGCCGTCGCCGACGCGCTCAACCTCGTCGGCAAGCGCGCGCACGGCGCCGTCGTGGTGGTGGACGCGAACGGCAAGCCCGTCGGCATCGTCGACGAGGCCGCCTGCACGGGCGTGGACCGGTTCGCCCGGCTCGGCGAGGTGGTGGACACGGCGGCGCTCACGGTCGCGATCGCCACACCGCCCCGCGAGGTCTTCGACCGGCTCCACGAGCACGGCGGCAGGCTCGCGCTCGGCGTCGACGACGAGGGCAGGCTCGCCGGCGTGCTGACCCAGGTCGGCGCGCTGCGGGCGGGCATCTACCGCCCGGCCACCGACGCCGAAGGGCGCCTGCGTGTCGGCGCGGCGATCGGCGTGAACGGTGACGTCGCCGCCAAGGCCGAGGCCGTGCTCGGCGCGGGCGTCGACGTGCTGGTGGTCGACACCGCGCACGGGCACCAGGAGAAGATGCTGGCCGCGCTCAAGGCGGTCCGCTCGGTGTCGCCGACGGTGCCCGTCGTGGCAGGCAACGTGGTGACCGCCGAGGGCACGCGCGACCTCATCGAGGCGGGCGCCGATGTGGTGAAGGTGGGCGTCGGACCCGGCGCGATGTGCACGACGCGGATGATGACCGGCGTCGGCCGCCCCCAGCTGTCGGCCGTGCTCGACTGTGCCGCCGCGGCCCGTGAGCTGGGCAAGCACGTGTGGGCCGATGGTGGCGTGCGGCACCCGAGGGACGTGGCGCTAGCGCTGGCCGCGGGCGCGTCGGCCGCGATGGTGGGCTCCTGGTTCGCTGGCACGCACGAGTCGCCCGGCGACCTGCGCTACGACGAGCACGGCAGGCCGTACAAGGAGTCCTTCGGCATGGCCTCCAAGCGCGCCGTGGGCGCCCGCACGCGTGCGGACAACAGCTACGAGCGGGCCCGCAAGGCCCTGTACGAGGAGGGCATCTCCTCCTCACGGATGGCGCTCGACCCCGCCCGGCCCGGCGTGGAGGACCTGCTCGACTCGATCACGGCGGGCGTCCGCTCCGCGTGCACGTACGCAGGCGCCCGCACGCTGGAGGAGTTCCACGAGCGCGCCGTGCTCGGCGTGCAGTCGGCCGCCGGGTTCGCCGAGGGCCGCCCCCTGCCCGCAGGCTGGTGACGGCCCCCGGCCGAGGAGTTCCCGCGTCAGCCGTGGTGCTCCAGCATCTCGGTGACCAGCGCGGCGATCGGCGAGCGCTCCGAACGCGTGAGGGTCACGTGCGCGAACAGCGGGTGCCCCTTGAGCTTCTCGATCACCGCCGACACGCCGTCGTGCCTGCCGACGCGCAGGTTGTCGCGCTGCGCGACGTCGTGGGTGAGCACCACCCGCGACGCCGTGCCGAGGCGCGAGAGCACCGTGAGCAGCACGTTGCGCTCGAGTGACTGGGCCTCGTCGACGATCACGAACGCGTCGTGCAGCGAGCGGCCCCGGATGTGCGTGAGCGGCAGGACCTCGAGCATTCCCCGGTCGAAGACCTCGTCGAGCACGTGCTGGCTGACCAGCGCGCCGAGCGTGTCGAACACGGCCTGCGCCCAGGGCTGCATCTTCTCGCTCTCGGAGCCAGGCAGGTAACCGAGGTCCTGCCCGCCCACCGCGTACACCGGGCGGAACACCACCACCTTGCGGTGCTGGCCGCGTTCGAGCACCGACTCCAGCCCCGCGCACAGGGCGAGCGCCGACTTGCCGGTGCCCGCCCTTCCCCCGAGCGAGACGATCCCGACGTCCGGGTCGAGCAGGAGGTCCAGCGCGATGCGCTGCTCGGCGGAGCGCCCGTGCAGGCCGAAGGCCTCGCGGTCACCGCGCACGAGCCGCGCCTGCTTCTCGGGCGTGACCCTGGCCAGTGCGCTCGTGGTACCGGCGAGCAGCCGCAGCCCGGTGTGGCAGGGCAGCTCGGCGGCCTCGGGCACGCCATAGTCGGAGAGGTCGACGACATTGCCGGAGAAGAGCGCGTCGATCGCCTCCTGCGGCACGTCCAGGTCGGCCATGCCGGTCCAGCCGGAGGGAGTCACCTCCTGCGCGCGGTACTCGTCGGCGTCGAGGCCGACCGCACCCGCCTTGACCCGCAACGGAATGTCCTTGGTGACCAGAGTCACGGACGACAGCTCGGTGGCGAGGTTCAGCGCGCACGCGAGGATGCGGTGGTCGTTGGAGTCGGTGCGGAACCCGGGCGGGAGCACCGTCGGGTCCGAGTGGTTGAGCTCGACGTGCACGGTCCCGCCCTCGTCACCGATCGGCACAGGGGCGTCGAGGCGGCCGTGGGTGCGCCGGAGGTCATCGAGCAGGCGAAGTGCCTCCCTGGCGAACCAGCCCAGCTCGGGGTGGTGTCGCTTCGCTTCCAACTCGCTGATCACGACGAGCGGCAAGACCACCGAGTGCTCGGCGAACCTTGTCATCGCCCAGGGGTCGGACAGCAGCACCGAAGTGTCGAGAACGTAGGTGCATCGCTGTGAGGAACCGGATTGACCGGAGGATCCCTCAGTGCCGGAGGCACTGGTCGATGAGCGGCCGGAGGCCTTTCGGGGCAAACGCTGCGCAGTCACGACGGCATCTCCCTCGTGGGCGTTGACACCACGCCCGCACTCGCTGGGCCGGGCACTGCCCTGGTAGGTCGCTCTCCTGACGCCGGAACGTCAGGTGCGGCCACGAGGGCCCGGTGCCGGCCCCCTCGTGCGTTTCGAGAACGGCTTCGCCGTTCGCTCCACAACTCCCACGACCAGGGCCTCCCGCGACGGTCCACATCGGTTCGTGACCCGTCACTTCGGAAGCTACCTGCGCGCGCCGTTTCGTGCAGGCAGCCAGGTAGGTGATTCGCCGATTGGTCATCTCACCGTTGGTGCTGGGTCACCGGAGCGGCTCATCACATCACGGTAAGTAGTTGATCACCCTGCGCGGTCACGCCCATTCGAATTACCTTCACCGGAAAAGGGCGCTTATCAGCTCACAGCTTCCACACCGAAGGCCCATTAGCAACACGAATCCCCTTCCAGGGGGAACCGTGAAAAATAAACTACACAATGGTGTAAGTGGACCAACGGAACTAGGCCATTTGCAGTAACTTCAGCTGCGGGACAAGCCGGGTGTGTGCGGCGAGTCCCAGTTCTGAAGTCGAACTAGGAGTGTGTGCGAAGTGCTGAAGAAGGCTGGTTTCGTGACCGCTGCAACAGCGGCGTTGCTGATGGTCGGCGGTACCGCGTTCGCTGCGCCTGCAGAGACCTCGGCCCCCAGGTCGGCAAGCGAAGACATCACGTTCGATGACGCCTACTACCAGTTCATCGACGGTGGCGCCGCGCTCGGCTACGGCGCTGCCTCCCTGGTCGCGGGCGCCTACACCGGTATCGCTCGCACCCCGTGGCTGATCCTCAGCCACGACGGTGACTGAGCACCGGCAAGCGCCATGACGGTGGCCCGCGGAGTTGCTCCGCGGGCCACCGTCGTGTCCGGGGTCAGGCGCCGTAGCGGCGGTGCCGGACGGCGTAGTCGCGCAGGGCGCGGAGGAAGTCGACACGCCGGAAAGCGGGCCAGTACGCCTCCGTGAACCAGAACTCGGAATGCGCCGACTGCCACAGCAGGAAACCGGATAGCCGCTGTTCGCCCGATGTGCGAATAATCAGGTCCGGGTCCGGCTGGCCCGAAGTGTACAAATGCTCGGAGATATGGTCGACGTCCAGAATCTTCGCGAGCTCGTGAATGGTCGTCCCCTCGTCCGCGTGCTGTTTCAGCAACTTGCGGACCGCATCCGCGATCTCCTGCCTGCCGCCGTATCCCACGGCGACGTTGACCACCATGCCGTTGCGGCCGTCGGTGCGCTGCGCGGCGGCGGTGAGCCGGGCGGCGATGTCCGTCGGCAGCATGTCGAGCGCGCCGACGATCGAGAGCCGCCACGGGTTGCCCGGTTTGGCCAGTTCGTCCACGACGTCACGAATGATCTCCAGCAGCGCCGCGACCTCCTCGTTGGAGCGCGTGCGCACGTTGTCCGTTGAGAGCAGCCAGAGCGTGACGACCTCGACATCGGCCTCTCGGCACCAGGTGAGGAAGTCGGCGATCTTCTTGGCCCCCATGCGGTGACCGCCGTTGACGTCGGTGAAACCGGCCTCCCTGGCCCAGCGCCGGTTGCCGTCGAGGATGACCCCGATGTGGCGCGGGTGCCGGCCGCCTGCCTGCTGGATGAGGCGCCACGAGTAGACGCTGTAGACGACCTTGGATACGAACGACCGAAGACTCACGTCACGGCAGCGTACGCCTGGCGACAAAGTGACATTCGCGCCGTCCACCGACCGAGCGACGGGCGGTTCTCGGCGGCTTGCCCGGCCGCGTCGGCGCGGGCGGACGGGACCGCCACGGGCGCGGGCTGGACTTGCTCACGAGTGATCTCCTCGGTTCGGCTCAATCGTTGCCAACGTATTGGCCGGGCGTGCGCGAGTGCCCGTGGATGTCCGCAACGACACAGCGGAGTGCGTGCGAACCTACGGAACCGTAACCTAGAAGACGTGAGCCTCGCGACAGACAGCCGCCCGGACCCGACCGCCGCGATGAACCGTCCTCGCCTCCGTGGACACATTCATTTCTGGAGCTTCTTCGGCGCGCTCGTGGCGGGCGCGACCCTGGTCGCGCTGGCCGCCTCGACCGTGTCGGGACTCGCCGCGGCGGCGACCTCCGTGTACGGCGCGACGGTGCTTGGCGTGTTCGGCGTCAGTGCCCTGTACCACCGGCGCATCTGGAGCCCGCGCGCGTACGCGTGGATGAAGCGTGCGGACCACTCCATGATCTTCCTGTTCATCGCGGGCACGTACACGCCGTTCACGCTGCTGGCGATGACGCAGCCGACGGGATACATCGTGCTGAGCATCGTGTGGGGCGGCGCGATCGCGGGCGTGGCGCTCAAGATGCTGTGGCCGGGGGCGCCGCGCTGGCTGGGCGTGCCGATCTACATCGCGCTGGGCTGGGTGGCGGTGTTCGTGCTGCCGGAGCTGGCGAGCACGGGCGGTGTCGCGGCGCTGGTGCTGCTGCTGGTGGGCGGCTTCCTCTACACGCTCGGCTCGATCTTCTACGCGACGCGCTGGCCGAACTACTGGCCGAACACCTTCGGCTACCACGAGTTCTTCCACGCGTGCACGGTGCTGGCGGCGATCTCGCACTACATCGCGATCTGGCTGGTCATGTACGCCTAGCAGGCGTTGTCACGCACGAGGGCCGCGATGCGGTCCCGTGTCGTTACTACCTCACTCGCTGATGATCGGCGCCGACAGGAACTGCTCCGGGATCGCGAACGCGTCGACGAGGGTGCGCGCGTGCGGGCGCAGCTCGCGGCACAGGTCGTTCACCGCTGCCACCACGGCCTTCCCCCTCGGGCTGGTGAGCCTGCCGTGTTCCAGGAACCACGCGCGATCGGCTTCGATGTTGGCGAGCACATAGAGGTCGCACACGCGGCTCAGCAGGTCCTTCGTCTCGCCGTCCTCGCAGCGGTCCACGGCCGCGACGAACGCCTCCAGCACCATGCGGTCCACGTGCACACGGCCCGCGCGCAGCACGTGGTCCTGCGCGGCGTTGAAGACCTCGAACGCGTTCTCCTCGGTCGCCTGCCGCAGGCGCCGGGCGACGCCGTCGAGCACATGGGCCTCGCGGTCCTCGAACAGCTTCAGCTGCCACGCGCGGTCGAACAGCACGTCGTCATCGTCGCGGCCAGGGCTTGCGTCGATGATGCGCTCCACCACCTTGCGCGCAGCGGTCCGCTCGATCACCGCGCCGACGAACTGCTCGGCCACGAACCGCGCGGTCGCGAGCGGGCTCAGGTCCTGGAACTGGTCCTTGTAGCTGGTGAGCAGGCCCTTCGCCACGAGCTGGAGCAGCACGGTGTTGTCGCCCTCGAAGGTGGTGAACACGTCGGTGTCCGCCTTCAACGCGGGCAGGATGTTCTCCGCGAGGTAGCCGGCGCCGCCGCACGCCTCCCGCGCGGCCTGGATCGTGCTCGTCGCGTGCCACGTCGACACAGCCTTGAGGCCGGCCGCTCGCGATTCCAGCTCGCGCTGCCGGATCTCGTCGGGCTCGCCGCCGCTCTGCAGCTCGTGCAGCGACGCGACCAGCTCCTCCTGCGCGAAGTGCAGCGCGTACGTCGTCGCGAGCGCGGGCAGGAGTTTGCGCTGGTGAGCCAGGTAGTCCAGCACCACGACCTCGTCGGTCTCTCCGGGGCGGCGGAACTGCCTGCGCTTCTCCCCGTACCGGACGGCGATCGTCAGCGCGCGCTTGGTGGCGCTGCCCGCGCTACCGGCGACGCTGATCCGGCCGCGCACCAGTGTGCCCAGCATCGTGAAGAACCGGCGGCCGTCGCTCTCGATCGGGCTGGAGTACGTGCCGTCCTCCGCGACGTCGCCGTAGCGGTTGAGCAGCGACGTCCTCGGGATGCGCACGCGGTCGAACCACAGGCGCCCGTTGTCGACGCCGTTCAGCCCGGCCTTGGGGCCGCAGTCCTCGATGCGCACGCCCGGCATCGGGTTGCCGTCCTCGTCGCGGATGGGCACCAGGAACGCGTGCACGCCCCGGCTCTCGCCCTTGGTCACGAGCTGGGCGAAGACCACGGCCATCCGGCCGTCGCGCGCGGCGTTTCCGATGTAGTCCTTGCGTGCCCCGGCATCGGGCGTCTCCACCACGAACTCGCGCGCGTCCGGGTCGTAGGTCGCCGTGGTGCGCAGGTGCTGCACGTCGGAGCCGTGGCCCGACTCCGTCATCGCGAAGCACCCCGGCAGGTCGAGGTCCATGATCGGACGCAGCAGGCGCTCGTGGTGCTCGCGCGTGCCGAGCAGCTCGACGGCGCCGCCGAACAGCCCCCACTGCACGCCCGCCTTCACCATCAGCGACAGGTCGCCGAGGCCGAGCATCTCGAACGACACCACCGAGCCGCCGATGTCGCCGCTGCCGCCGTACTCCTCGGGGAAGCCGAGCCTCGGCCTGCCGGTCTTCGCCAGCTCCTGCAGCTGCTCCAGCACCTGCGCGCAGTGCTCCTCGACGCCGAGGCCGATCGGCTCCCGGAACTTCGCGTCGGCGACCTGCGCCCTGATGTCCCGCCGGATGTCGCCCCAGCGCCCGTCCAGCACGTCCGTCAGCGAGTTCATGCCAGAAGCCTGCCGGAACCGCGACGACGTCGCAGGACGAGGTTCAGGCCAGGTCCGGACCCTTCGCCCTCAGGTCGTCCACTGTGGACATCGCCTCGCGCAGCTCGGTGAGCCACTGCTCGGCGTGCTGACCGACCAGTTTCACCGCCCACGCAAGGGCTTCCGAGCGCGACCGCGCGACACCCGCCGCCACGAGCGTGTCGAGCACTTGGCGCTCCGGTTGGCGAAGCCGGGTCATCACCGGCACCGAGAGTGTGGTGAACAGCTCTTTCGTGCCACCGATCCGTGCGCCCCAGGCGACCTTGCGCCGGTAGCGGTGCTCGGCCTGCCGGGCGATCTCGATGCGTGCTTCCCTGGTGTCCTCGCGGAACCGGCTGATCCGGCCGGACTCCGCCGCCGAGCGCGCGGCGTCATCGGCGTAGTCGCCGGTGAGCTGCGGCAGTTCGCCGACGATGAGGATCTCCTCACGGTCGATGGTGATCTCGGGTTCGCCGACGAACCAGTCGTCGGGCAGCCGGCCGCTGAGCCAGGCGGGTGCGTCGTCCACGTCGGGGACATCGGCCTGCTGCCAGCCACCTCGGCCACGCCATCCGTGTCGCATGGCTGCCTCCAATGCGTTGATTACTTGATTACACCACTACAGACGCTACGCCGAATGGGGCGTAGTGGAAGGGGTGTTCGCTGCGAGCAGAGGGCGACTGCGGCCGTTCGGAGCAACCTCGTACGACGTTCGGCTGTTACCGCGTCACAGTTTCGTGGCACGAGACTGTCATCCCGTCACAGACATGGGCCCACACGGCTACGGATCGTTGACCCCCTTTCGGCGACGTTCCTATCGTGTCCGCGATCAACGCGGATCTCGGAAGGACTTCCCATGGCGCATCAACGGCGATCGCGCCGGCCCGGCGAGCAGAGCCCCGCCCTCGAACGGCGCCGGTTTCTCGGCTACCTGCTGGCGGCTCCGACGCTGGCGGTCGCGGCCCGGCTCGGCGGAGACCTCGCGGCTCCGGCTCCCGCCTCGGCCGCGATCCCCAGCCTCCCCGGACCGGCGGACATCATCGACCTCGGCGACGCGCTGACCCTCGCGGCAGCGCCCACCTCCGGGCTCATCGCGATCCAGCTCAACCGCGATGGCAGCGTGTCGTTCGCCGTGCCGAGGGCCGAGGTCGGCCAGGGCATCACCACCACCATCGCGATGCTCATCGCCGAGGAGCTGGACCTCCCGCTGAGCAAGGTCGGCGTGAACCTCGCCGACGCCCGCCCCGAGCTGGTGTTCAACCAGCTCACCGGCGGCTCCAACTCGGTCCGCTCGCTGTTCCACCCGGTGCGCACCGCCGCGGCGGTCGCCCGCGCCCGGCTGCTCGTGACGGCCGCCGAGCAGTGGAAGGTCGACCCGGCCACACTCACGATGAGCGAGGGCGTGATCCGGTCGCGCTCCGGCCACACCGCGTCCTACGGCTCCCTCGCTGAGGCCGCGGCCAGCCCTCGCACCGAAGAGGTCTCGGCCACGCTGAAGGACCCGTCCGAGTTCACCCTCATCGGCAGGCCGACCACCCGCATCGACGCGCTGGACGCGGTCACCGGGCGCAAGCAGTTCACGTTGGACCTGCAGGTGCCGAACGCGCTGCCCACCATGATCTGCCGCCCGCCGACGATCAACGGCACGGTCCGGTCGGTGGCCAACCTCGCCGAGGTGACGGCGATGCCGGGCGTCACCGACGTCGTCACCGTGTCCTCCGGTGTCGCCGTGCGCGCGGCCACGTTCGGGCAGTGCATCGACGCCGTGCGCGCGCTGCGAGTCGACTGGGGACCAGGCACAGTGGACGGTGAGACGGACGCCAGCGTGGAGGAGAAGCTGCGCGCCGCGACGCTTCCGCTGGCCGTTCCGCCCGTGCTGACGCAGTCGATCGACGCCGAGTTCGTCTTCGCCTTCGCCAGCAACAGCGCGCTCGAGACCAACTGCGCCATCGCCGACGTACGACCGGACGGCGCGGAGATCTGGTCCGGCCTCAAGTCACCGATCGTGGCGCAGGAGCAGATCGCGGCGATGCTGGGCCTGCCGATCCCCGCGGTGAAGGTGCACGTGGTCACCGGCGGCGGTTCCTTCGGCCGCAAGTTGTTCTCCGACGCCGCGCTGGAGGCCGCCGAGGTCTCGAAGGCGATGGGCAAGCCGGTGAAACTGATGTGGCACCGCGCCGACGACTCCCGCCACGGCCGCACGCACCCGATGTCGATCTCGCGGATCAGGGCCAACTACGCCCTGGGCAACGTGGTCAGCTACGAGCAGCGGCACACCAGCGTCACCACCGACTTCGGCCACGGCCTCGGCGAGATCCTCACCGCGGTGGCCGCGAAGCTGCCGGTGGGCGACGTCGGGTTCTCGCAGACGGTGTTCCTGCTGTCCCAGTCGATGCCGTACAACTTCGGCGCCACCACACAGCTGCTCAACGAGGTGCCGCTCAAGTTCCACACCGCCAGCATGCGCAACGTCTACTCGCCCAACGTGGTGTGCGCACGCGAGCTCGTGATCGACCAGCTCGCCGCGAAGATGGGACAGGACCCGCTGACGTTCCGGCGCGGCTTCCTCAAGGAGGACCGGTTCCGCGCCGTGCTCGACAAGGCCGCCGAGGTCGGCGAGTGGGGCCGCGAGCTGCCCGACGGCATGGCGCAGGGCATCGCGTTCCACTGGGAGTACAAGAGCGCCAGCGCGGTGCTCATGGAGATCGACTGCCGCCCGGAGACGGTCAACCGCAAGATCCGCGACGCGGTGGCGGGGCCGCGTGTCACCAGGGCCGTCGCCGTGGTGGACGCGGGCCTGCCGATCAACCCCAGGGGACTCGAGGCCCAGACCATCGGCTGCGTCAACGACGGCATCGCGCTCGCGCTCACCTCCAGCCTGCACATCGACAACGGCCTGCCGCTGGAGGCGAGCTGGGACAACTACTTCTACACCCGGCAGTGGAACACCCCGCCGGAGCTGGAGGTCGTCGTCATGCCCGCCACGACCGGGGAGCCCGGCGGCGCGGGCGAGCTGGCCGTCGCCAGCTCCTTCGCCGCGGCGGCGTGCGCCTACGGCCGGGCGGTTGGCCAGATGCCGACCCGGTTCCCGATCAACCACGGCACCCTGAGCTTCGAGCCGAAGCCGAAGGTGCCGCCGGTGCCCGAATCGCCGGTCGACGGCCTGGCCTACACGTTCTGAGGAGCCTTCGTTGTCCCAACACACTTTCACGGTCAACGGCAAGCAGGTGACCGTCGACACCGACGACAAGGTGCGGCTGCTGTGGGTGCTGCGCGACCTGCTCGGCATCACCGGCCCGAAGTACGGCTGCGGCATCAATGTCTGCAAGGCGTGCACATCGCACATCAACGGCAAGGCGTTCAACCCCTGCTCGGTGCCGGTCTCCGCGATCGGCCCCGACGACGAGATCACGACCATCGAGGGGATCGCCGACCCGGCCACCGGTGCGCTGCACCCGATGCAGGAGGCGTGGCTGGAGCAGGACGTCGCACAGTGCGGCTACTGCCAGCCGGGGCAGATCATGGCTGCCATCGCGAAGGTGAAGCAGGCCCGCTCGGAGGGCCGTGAGATCAGCGACGCCGACTTCGACGAGATCCGCAACATCTGCCGCTGCGGCACCTACTCCCGGATCCGCGACGCGGTCCGGACCGCCGCCGCCAAGATGTGACGCACCTGCGGCGGGAAGGCCCCGTGACCCCCGCGGTTGCGGGGCTTGTCCGCCAGGTCAGGCGGTGGGGGAACCGTTCGTGTTAGATGTCTGCTCGCGAGCCCTCGACGGGGAGGACGGACATCTCATGCGATACACGGGCGCCGAACCCGCGGTGGTCGAGATGGCCAGGCTGGCGTTGCCGCGCCTGCCGGAGATGACCACGGCCACCTTCGAACAGATCATCGCGGACATGCCGGTCTACCGCGAGGAACGGTTCGTCTCGCACCAGGAGCTGCGGGCCTCGTGCCGGGACAACCTCCAGTTCCTGCTCCGCTCCCTCGCCGAGCCCGGCACCCCCGACCTTTCCAAGGCCCGCGCGACCGGCCGCGAGCGGGCCCTGCTCGGCGCCCCGTTGCCGGAGCTGCTGAAGGCGTTCCGGATCGGCTTCACCGAGGTGTGGCAGCGGTTCGTCGAGCTGACCACACCGTCCCAGGACGTCGCCGCGCTCGTCTCCGCGACCACGGCGATCTGGAACCTCATGGACGACTACATCGAGGAGCTCACCACCACGTACCGCGAGACGATGGCCGAGATCAGCCGGACCAGGCAGAACCGCAGGCTCGCACTCGTGGAGGCCCTGTTCACCGGGGGCACGGCGACCGAGAGCACGCTGTGGGAGATCGCGAGGATGCTCGACCTCCCGCTCGACGGCACGTTCGTGGTGATCGCGGCGGAGACCCCCGGACTCGGCCGGGAGTCCCTGCCGTTGATCGAGATCCGCCTGCGCAGGAACAACCACGCCTCGGCGTGGCGGCTGACGCCGGACCTGCAGATCGGCGTCGTGTCACTGCGCGACCCCGAACCGGTGCTGGCGCTGCTGCGGGAGGACCCGCGCGGCCGGGTCGGCGTCAGCCCGGTGTTCACGGGCCTCGGCGAGACGGCGCGCGCGCTGCATCTGGCGCGCGTGGCGCTGTCCAGCCTGGAGCCGGGCACGAAGGGCGTCGCGCAGTTCACCGAGTCGCCGCTGGCCGGGTTGGTGGCGAGCGACCCGCACGCGTCGGCCCAGCTGGCGAGCCAGGTGCTGCGGCCGATCCTGGAGCTGCCGGACTCCGAAAGCGAGGCGCTGCTGCTGACGCTGCGCGCGTGGTTCGACGGCGGCGGCTCCACGAAGCTCACCGCCGAGCGCATGTTCTGCCACCCCAACACGGTCCGCCACCGGCTCAAGCGGATCACCGACGTGCTCGACCGCTCGCTGTCCGACCCGGCCGACATCGCCGAGCTCGGCACGGCACTGCGGGCGCTGGCGATGTTCGGCGAGGGCACCCGCCGCGCGGTCAGCGGCTGACGCGTTGCGCGGGGCAGGCCACGGCGAACGATGCCGCCCGCAGTGAAGGCCACCATGCCTGCGTTGAACGCAGTGAAGGTGGCCTTCACTGCGGTTGGGGGCCGCTAGGAGGCGAGCACCACCGCCAGGTCGTCGGTGGTGGTCACCGGGCGCTCGCACACGTAGCCGCGGCAGACGTACGCGGCTGGCTCGCCGTCGACGAGCGGCCGGTCGCTCAGCAGCGGAACGCCCTCGGCCTCGGGCTGCCCGGCCAGCACCACGGCGCCGCCGTGCACCTGCCGCGCGGCCTCAACGAGCAACTCGGCCCGCGCCACCGCGTCCTGCCCCACCACCGCGACCTGCAACGGGCCTGCGACCAGTGCCTCGGCCACACTCAGCCAGTTGCCCGCGAACCGGGGCGCCTGCTCCACGAGCGCTCCCGCCCGGCGCAATGCCTGTTCACAGGCCTCGCGGTAGGTGCTCGCCCGCTCCGGACCGGCGAGCGCCGAGGCCGCGAGCAGCGCTGCCGCGAGCGCGGACGCACCCGAAGGGCTCGCGTTGTCGGTCGGATCCGACGGCCGGTGCACCAGCGCCTCCGCGTCGTCGGCCGTGTCGTGGAAGGCGCCCGGGGTGTCCGAGGCGAACCGGGCGAGCGCGGTGTCGAGCAGCGTGGTCGCCTCGACCAGCCACAACGACTCGCCGGTGGCCTGGTGCAGCGCGAGCAGCCCCTCGGCGAGACACGCGTAGTCCTCCAGCACACCGGCCGCGTCGCCGACCACGCCGTCGCGCGAACTGCGCCGCAGCCTGCCGTCCACGAGGTGCTTGTCGAGCAGCAGGCTCGCCGCACCCACGGCAGCCTCGACCCAGTCTGGCCGTTCCAGCGCGACGCCGGCCTCGGCGAGCGCGGTGATGGCGAGCCCGTTCCACGCGGCCACCACCTTGTCGTCCCTGGCGGGCTGCGGACGCCGCGCGCGTGCCTCCAGCAGCGTCGACCGCACCCGCACCCACCGGGCGGGGTCGTCCGGATCGCTGGGCAGCTGCAGGGTCGAGGCGCCCTTCTCGAACGTGCCGTCCGCGGTCACGCGGAACAGCTCCGCCGCCCACCGCCCGTCCTCCGGACCGAGCACCTCGGTGAGCTGCTCGGGCGTCCAGACATAGGTGAGGCCCTCGACGCCCTCGGTGTCGGCGTCCAGCGAGGCCGCGAAACCGCCCTCTGGGGTGCGCAGGTCCCGCAGCAGGAAGTCCGCCGTCTCCCCGGCGACGCGCAGCGCGAACGCCGACCCCGTGCGTCGCGCGAGGTGCGCGTAGCAGCGCAGCAGCAACGCGTTGTCGTACAGCATCTTCTCGAAGTGGGGCACCACCCAGGCCTCGTCCACCGAGTACCGGGCGAAGCCGCCCGCCAGCTGGTCGAAGAGCCCGCCGCGCGCCATGCCCTCGGCCGTCAGCTCCACAATGGACAACGCCTCGGGCGCCCCGGTGCGCTCGTAGTGGCGCAGCAGGAACTCCAGCACCATCGACGGCGGGAACTTCGGCGCCCCGCCGAATCCGCCGTGACCGGGATCGGTGTCGTGCCGCAGCTTCGACACCGCCGAGGAGAGCGTCTGCTCGGTCACCGCGTGCTCACGCAGCGGCGAGGTCTGCTGGGCGATGTGGTCGACGATCTGGCCGGCACCCTTTCGCAGCTCGTCGGGGCGCTCGTGCCACGCCTGCGTCACGGCGGCGAGGAGCTGCTTGAACGAGGGCATGCCGTGCCCGGGCACGGGCGGGTAGTAGGTCCCGCAGTGGAACGGTTTGCCGTCAGGGGTGAGGAAGCAGGTCATGGGCCAGCCGCCGTGGCCGGTCATCGCCTGCGTCGCGGTCATGTAGACGGCATCGAGGTCCGGCCGCTCCTCACGGTCGACCTTGATGTTGACGAAGTTGGCGTTCATGAGCGCCGCGGTGTCGTCGTCCTCGAACGACTCGTGTGCCATGACGTGGCACCAGTGGCACGCGGCGTAGCCGATGGAGAGGAGGATCGGCACATCCCGCCGCTCGGCCTCCTCGAGCGCCTCGGCACACCACGGCCACCAGTCCACCGGGTTGTCGGCGTGCTGGAGCAGATATGGGCTCGTCGCGGCGGCCAGTCGGTTCGACATGCCTCCAGGGTGGCATGCCTTCCCTACGTGCGCTCGCCCCTCGGCGTCGCCTCGGCCCGGTCGTCCTTCTCCTGCTCGGCGGTCCCGCTGTCGGCGGGCTCCTCGCCCGCGTCCGCGGCCTGCTGTCCGGGCTCGTCGAAGCTGGCGGGCACCCGCTTGAGGTGCTTGGTCATCGACCGCACCAGGAAGACCACGGCGATGAGGAACAGCAGCAGGAGCAGCAGGCCGACCGGCGACGACTTGCCGAAGTCCTCCCCCTGGCCGCCGTTGTCCCCGCTGCCCGGCTGCTGCGCGAGCGCGGCGGCGCCCGTCAGCACGGGCACCGTCGCGAATGCCGGAAGCATCATGTGGTCACCTTCTCTCGCACCCCCGCGAACAGATCGTCCTCCGGCAACGTGGTGTCCACAAGCGAGCGCACGAGCTCGTACTCCTCCGTCGGCCACACCCGGCGCTGCATCTCCAGCGGAACCGCGAACCAGCGGCTGTTCGGGTCGATCTGCGTGGCGTGCGCCTTGAGCGCCTCGTCCCGCACCTCGAAGTAGTCGTCGCACACCACGCGCGTGGTGACCCGCTCCATGACGTCGGCCTTGTCCGGGTCCCAGCGGCCGAGCCACTCCTCGTACGGCGAGTCGAGCCCCGCCTCGAGCAGGGCCTCGTGGAACGCGGTCATCTTCGCGCGCGAGAAGCCGTGCGAGTAGTAGAGCTTCAGCGGCTGCCACGGCTCGCCAGTGCCGGGGAACCGCGCGGGGTCGGGCGCGGCGTCGTAGGCGGCGACGGAGACCTCGTGGCACCGGATGTGATCCGGGTGCGGGTACCCGCCGTTCTCGTCGTAGGTGATGACGACGTGCGGCCGGAACTCGCGGATGACCCGCACGAGCGCCTCGGTGGGCTCCTCGAGCGGGACCGTGCCGAACGAGCCCTCCGGCAGCGGCGGCAGAGGCTCCCCCTCCGGCAGCCCGGAGTCGACGAAACCCAGCCAGTGGTGCTTGACGCCGAGGATCTTGGCCGCGCGGGCCATCTCCTCCCGGCGCAACTCGGTCATGTTGGCGTGCACCTCTGGCCGGTCCATCGCGGGGTTCAGCACGCTGCCCGCCTCGCCACCGGTGCAGGTGACGACCATGACCTCGTGTCCCTCGGCGACGTAGCGCGCCATCGTGGCGGCGCCCTTGCTGGACTCGTCGTCCGGATGCGCGTGCACCGCCATCAGGCGGAGCCGCCCCTCCGCCTCGGTCACCGTGCGTCCGTCAGTTACCGACATGACCGGCTAGGCCCCTCTCGCACCTGCGTTGCTCGTTGACTTGCGGACCCCCATGGCCCACCTGGGTCGGACTCCGCGGATACTCATAACGCGGAGCACGTCGTCCATCTTCCTCGCGCCTGCGACAAGACCGATCGGGAGGCCTGGTTTTGAGCACCGGACAGGCCACTTCGGCGACCGGGCCGGGCCGTCCCTCCCTCCCCGAGGGCCGCTACGGCTCCGCCCGCCCGTCGGGCCGGGCGCCCCGCAGCTGGCAGAAGTGGCTGTTCGGCGTGTTCGTGCTGCTCTTCGGCGGCGGCGCGGCGTACATCGGGTACAACAACATCGGCAGCGCGCCGATCGAGGCCCAACGGGTGGGATTCGCGGAGCGGCCCGGCAACGCCATGGAGATCACGATCGACGTGGCCAGGGACGACAGCCAGCGACCGGGGGTGTGCATCGTACGCGTGCGCGACATCTCGGGCGCGGAGAGCGGGCGGAAAGAGATTTACGTCCCACCCGGTGAAGAGCGCCTCTCCACCGTCGTCCGCAGCGTCACCAGGCCCGTGACGGCTGATGTGTACGGGTGCTCGTACAGCGTTCCTGTATACTTGTCAACCCCTGAGCGGCCAACGGGGTGAATGACGCGCTGAATGTCCGCTTAGCGGAGAACTGAGCGGCATTCAGGGCGCCGAACGTGTTACCCTGGTCTACCGGCACGGCCCCCTGCGGGCCGTGTTTTTCCTTTATCTCAGCCACGCAAGCGTGGCGGCCGGCTTGTATACCCAAGCTCGGCAGGCCCTAGGAGGAGATGGTGACCGTGAGCGACAGCAAGGTGACCTGGCTGACCCAGGATGCCTACGACAGGCTCAAGAGCGAACTCGATGAGCTGATCGAGAATCGTCCGGTCATCGCCGCGAAGATCAACGACAGCCGCGAGGAAGGCGACCTCAAGGAGAACGGGGGCTACCACGCCGCCCGTGAGGAGCAGGGTCAGCAGGAAGCCCGCATCCGGCACCTCCAGGAGCTGCTGCGAACGGCCAAGGTCGGCGAGGCGCCCGCCAACAGTGGCGTCGCCGAGCCCGGCATGGTGCTCACCGTCCGCTACGCGGGCGACGACGACGAGGAGCAGTTCCTGCTCGCCACCCGCGAGGAGGGCGGCGAGGGCGCACTGGAGATCTACTCGCCCGACTCCCCGCTGGGCAAGGCGCTGCTCGGCGCCAAGGAAGGTGAGTCGAGGGAGTACAGCCTCCCCAACGGCAACACCCAGAAGGTCACCCTCGTGAAGGCAGTGCCCTACGGCGGCTGACGCGGACGGTTGCGCGCTCCACCGATTCGGGTGTGAGCGCGCACACCACGCTCTAGTGTTGGCGGAATGACCGCCGACCTTCCCATCTGCGCCACGTGCGCCATGCAGTACGCCGCAGCGAGACCCGACTGCCCCGTCTGCGAAGACGAACGTCAATACGTGCCCTCCTCCGGACAACGCTGGACGAGCCTGGCCGAGCTGCGCGAGGGTGACCACTCCGTGCTCGTGCGCGAGCAGGCCCCCGGCGTGCTCGGCATCGGCGCCCGGCCCGGCGCCGGCATCGGGCAGCGTGCGCTGCTCGTGCCCGCGAAGTCCGGCAACCTCCTGTGGGACTGCTTCGCCTACCTCGACGACGAGGTGGTGCGCCGGGTGAACGAGCTGGGCGGCATCACCGGCGTCGCGATCAGCCACCCGCACTACTACACGACCATGGTCGAGTGGGCCGAGACGTTCGACGTGCCGGTGTACCTGCACGAGAAGGACCGCGAGTGGATCGGCAGGCCGAGCGACCGGATCCAGCTGTGGAGCGGGCAGACCCACCGGCTCGCCGACGACCTCACGCTCGTGAACCTCGGCGTGCACTTCGCGGGCGGGACCGTGCTGCACTGGCGCGACGGCGCGGAGGGCAGGGGCGCGCTGTTCAGCGGCGACATCGTGCAGGTGGTGCCCAACCGGAGCCTGGTCGCGTTCATGTACAGCTACCCGAACCACATCCCGGAGCGGCCGAGCGTCGTGCGGCACGCGGCGGAGCTGCTGGAACGCTTCGACTTCGACGACATCTACGGCGCGTGGTGGGACGCGGTGATCATCGGTGGCGCCAAGAAGGTCGTGCGGCACTCCGTCGAGCGGTACCTGGAGCAGGTCAGCGGCTAGCCGAGTAGGCGCCCATGCGCACGGCACGCCGCGCCACCCTCCGAGCTGAACGTCCCCCAAGGCCACCTTTGTTGCGTTGAACGCAACAAAGGTGGCCTTGGGGGCACGTGGGGATCAGCGGTTGGCGGTGCGCTCCAGCAGGGGCCGCACGCGCTGCGGCACGGGCGTCGACAGCGCGATCGACGTCGACGTCCTCCGCACGCCCGGCACCCCGACCACCTCGTCGATCACGCGCTGCAGGTCGTCGTTCGAGCGGGCGACCATGCGCACGAACAGGTCACCCTGACCGGTCGTGGCGTGCACCTCGCACACCTCGTCGATCGCGGCCAGCGCGGAGGCCACCTCGGTTCGGCGGCCCTGTGCGATTTCCAGCACCGCGAACGCCGTGAGCCCGTAACCCATCGCGGCCAGGTCGAGCTCGGGCGGGAAGCCGGTCAGCACGCCGTCGGCGGTGAGCTTGTCGAGCCGTGCCTGCACCGTGCCCCTCGCGACGCCGAGCCTGCGCGCGCATTCGAGCACGCCGAGCCTTGGCACGTCGGTGAGCAGCAACAGCAGCCGGGCGTCGAGCGCGTCGAGAGCCACGCACAACCTCCTACACAAAGTGCTCGATCTGATCAGCATTATCCCCTTGACACTGTACAGATTGATCAGCAAAAACACAGACTGTTGCTCAGGGTGCATGGTCGCGCGCATCCTTCGGGCATGACGACGAACCCAGCTCTCGACGACGTCAGCTACGACCAGCTCCGCCAGCTCGTCGGCCTGGTCGACCACGACGCCTCCTCCGACCCGTTCCCGGTGAAGGCGATGGACGCGGTGGTGTTCATCGCGGGCAACGCCACGCAGACGGCGTGGTTCTACCAGGTCGCCTTCGGCATGCAGCTCGTCGCGTGCTCGGGGCCGGAGACCGGCGAGCCCGACCGCAAGTCGTTCGTGCTCAAGTCAGGCTCCGCGCGGTTCGTGATCAACGGCGGTGTGCGGCCCGGCTCGCCGTTGCTCGACCACCACCGCAGGCACGGCGACGGCGTCATCGACCTCGCCCTCGAGGTGTCCGATGTGGACAAGTGCGTCGAGCACGCGCGCTCGCAGGGCGCGACGATCCTCGAGGAACCGCACGACGTCTCCGACGAACACGGCACCGTGCGAATGGCCGCGATCGCCACCTACGGCGAGACACGCCACTCCCTCATCGACCGCTCGCGCTACTCCGGGCCCTACCTCCCCGGCTACGTCGCGAAGCAGAGCACGGTGACCCGGCCGGAGGGGGCGCCGAAGCGGCTCTTCCAGGCCATCGACCACTGCGTCGGCAACGTCGAGCTCGGCAAGATGGACTACTGGGTCGACTGGTACCACCGGGTGATGGGCTTCGTGAACATGGCGGAGTTCGTCGGTGACGACATCGCGACCGAGTACTCCGCGCTCATGAGCAAGGTGGTTTCGAACGGAAACCACCGCGTCAAGTTCCCGCTCAACGAGCCGGCGGTCGCGAAGAAGAAGTCGCAGATCGACGAATATCTGGAGTTCTACGAGGGCGCGGGCTGCCAGCACATCGCGCTCGCGACGAACGACATCATCGCGACGGTGACGGCCATGCGCGCGGCGGGCGTGGAGTTCCTGGACACCCCGGACTCCTACTACGACGACCCCGAGCTGCGCGCGCGGATCGGGGAGGTGCGCGTGCCGATCGAGACGCTCAAGGAGCACCGGATCCTCGTGGACCGCGACGAGGACGGCTACCTGCTGCAGATCTTCACCAAGCCGATCGGGGACCGCCCGACGGTGTTCTACGAGCTGATCGAGCGGCACGGTTCGCTGGGCTTCGGCAAGGGCAACTTCAAGGCCCTGTTCGAGGCCATCGAGCGGGAACAAGAGCGCCGCGGCAACCTCTGAGCGTCCGTCCCCCAAGGCCACCTTTGGTGCGTTGAACGCACCAAAGGTGGCCTTGGGGGCAGTCAGGGCATCACGGTGTAGCCGGCTCGCTGGAGTTCTTGGGTCACCTCTTCGCAGTGGGCAGGACCCCGGGTCTCCAGCTTCAGCGCGATCTCCACCTCGCCGATCGCGAGCCTGCCCGCGATGCGCGAGTGCTCGATGTCGATGACGTTCGCGCCCAGCTCGCTCACCCTGGTCAGCACCCCGGCCAGGGAGCCGGGGCGGTCCGGAACGCACAGGCGCAGGTACAGGTAGCGGCCGGCCGCGGTCATGCCGTGCTGGATGATCTGCAGCAGCAGCAACGGATCCACGTTGCCGCCGGAGAGCACGGCCACGACCGGCGGCTCGAACGCTCCCGGGTGCTCCAGCAGCGCCGCCACCGCGGCGGCGCCGGCCGGCTCCACCACGAGCTTCCTGCGTTCCAGGCAGTTCAGCACCGCCCGCGAGAGCCCCTCCTCGCTCACCGTCACCACGTCGTCCACGAGCTCCGAGACGTGGGCGAACGTCAGGGGACCCGGCCTGCCGACCGCGATCCCGTCGGCCATCGTCTGCATGTTGGCGAGCCGCACCGGCTCACCGGCGGCGAGCGACGGCGGGAACGCGGCCGCCGCTTCCGCCTGCACGCCGACCAGCCGCGCTCCCGGCCGCAGCGCCTTCACCGCGCTCGCGACGCCGCCGACAAGTCCGCCGCCCCCGGTGGAGACGAGCACGGTCGCCACCTCGGGCAGCTGCTCGACGATCTCCAGGCCCACGGTGCCCTGGCCCGCGATGATGTCGGGGTGGTCGAAGGGGTGGATGAACACCGCGCCCGTCCGCTCGCCGAACGCGACCGCCTCGGCCAGCGCCTCCTCCAGCACAGCGCCGTGCAGATGCACCTCGGCGCCGTACGCCTTCGTGGCGGCCAGTTTCGGCAACGGCGCCCGCTCCGGCATGAACACCGTCGCCTTGATGCCCAGCAACGACGCCGCAAGGGCGACGCCCTGCGCGTGGTTGCCCGCACTCGCCGCGACCACGCCCCGCGCCCGTTCCTCGTCGCTCAACGCGTGCAACCTCGTGTAGGCGCCCCGGATCTTGAAGGAACCGGTGCGCTGCAGGTTCTCGCACTTGAGAGAAACCGGGCCGCCGTGGGCCTTCTCGAGATCGCGAGCGTGCTCCATCGGCGTGCGCCGCACCACACCCTCGAGGAGCTGCGCCGCCCGCCGGATCCGTTCCACGCTCACCAGTCGCATGAGCAGGGAGGATACGGCCTCGGCCACAGTCAGTGCCGTTCGTGCATGGTGTGCATCACGATTGGGTATCCTGGTCTTCGCGCAGCGACCTCGAGAGCAGGAGACAGCATGGCCAGTGGGACGACGCCGAGGGGCTCACGCTCCGGTTTCGTGCCGTTGCTCGCAGGCCTCACGTCGGCGCTCGCACTCACGGGAGCCGCTGTCTACACGGTCGGGCAGGCGAACTGCGGGGACCCCGGTCGCTACATCCGCCACGACAACCACATCGAGCTCGTCGGTGGCTGCGTCGATGGTGGTGAGCTGCCCACCACCGGCGGGGCGAAGTCGTCCACCGCCGACGGTGCGCAGCAACTCAACAACTTCCGCCCCTAGCCCAGGGCTTGCTCGAGGTCCGCGACGAGGTCGCGGGCGTCCTCGATCCCCACCGAGAGCCGCACCAGTTCCGCGGGCACCTGCAGCAGTGATCCCGCCACGCTCGCGTGTGTCATCCGGCCCGGGTGCTCGATGAGCGACTCGACGCCACCGAGTGACTCGGCGAGGATGAACAGCTTCGTACGCGCCGCCGCGTCCAGCGCGGCCTGCTCGCCGTCGGCGTGATCGAACGAGACCATGCCACCGAAGCGCCGCATCTGCTTCGCCGCGACGTCGTGACCGGGGTGCTCGGTGAGGCCCGGGTAGTACACGCGGCTGACCTTGGGGTGCCGGACGAGCGCCTCGACCACGCGCTCGGCGTTGTCGCAGTGCCGCTCCATGCGCACGGCCAGCGTCTTGAGGCCACGCAGCGTCAGCCACGCGTCGAACGCGCCCGGCACCGCCCCGGACGCGTTGCGGAGGAAGAACAGCTGCTCGCGCAGCTCGTCCGAGTTGGTCACCACGGCGCCACCGACGACATCGGAGTGCCCGCCGAGGTACTTCGTCGTTGAGTGCACCACGATGTCGGCGCCCAGTTCGATGGGTGTCTGCAGGTACGGCGTCGCGAACGTGTTGTCGACGACCAGCCGCGCGCCGCCCACGTGGGCGATCTGTGCGAGCGCGGGGATGTCGGAGACGCCGAGCAGCGGGTTGGTGGGCGACTCGCACCAGATGAGCTTGGTCTCCGGCCGCAGCGCGGCGCGGACCTCGTCGAGGTCGGAAAGGTGCGCGACGCTGTAGGTGACACCCCATTGCGTGAGGACCTTGTCGATGAGCCGGAACGTGCCGCCGTACACATCGTTGCCGAGCACGAGGTGGTCGCCGGGGCGCAGCGTCGCGCGCAACACGGCGTCGCTGGCGGCCATGCCGGAGCCGAAGGCGAGGGTGTGCCGCGCGCCCTCCAGCGCCGCGAGCGCCTCCTCCAGCGCGGTCCGCGTCGGGTTGGCGGTGCGCGAGTACTCGTAGTCGCCCTCGCGGGTGCCGCCCACGCCGTCCTGCGCGTAGGTGGAGGTCTGGTAGATCGGCACGATCACCGAACCCGTGCGGGGGTCCGGCTCTTGGCCTGCGTGAATGGCGCGGGTCTCGAAGCCGAGTCCGGCGGGGTCGTGAACCATGCCCTCAGCCTACGACCGCGTCACCAGGCCCGCCGCTGGCGTACCCACCTGCGGGTGGGGGCGATGACCGCCAGCACGAGAGTCGCGATCGCGGGCAGGCACACGACCAGCACCCGTGCGGAGCTGTAGCCCACGCTCCTGCTGTCAAGCTCGCCGTTCAACGAAAGGCGCGCGGCGAACCCGGCGAGCACCATGAACGCGAAGTACACGACGGCGAAGCCCGCGCCGGTGGCGACGAGCACCTGTCCGGCGACCCTGCGCTGCAGCAGCAGGATCGCGCCGGGCAGCAGGAGCCCCGCGACCACCAGGTTGGCGGCCAGGCTGGTGAGCGCGAACGGAGACCGGGCCACCACGTCGATGCGGCTGAACAGCGCGAGGACGCCAAGCAGGTGCACGGCGGCGCCGACCAGGGCGAGCACGGAGGCGGCGACGGCCGTGCCGCGGTGTGCGGGCGGCTGCGGCGGATCGCCGTACGGCTCGTTCGGGTACGGCCCCGGATACTGCGGCAGGCTCTGCTGGCTCATCGCGAACCAAGGTCGCACAAAGGAGATGCCCCCGGCCAGAGACCGGGGGCATCAACCTCAGTTCAGTTCGTCACCACTGCTGCGGCGGCTGGCCGGGCTGGCCGTAACCACCGGGCTGCCCGGGGGGCGGGCCCTGCGGGGGCTGGCCGAAGCCACCCGGCTGCTGCGGGGGCTGCCCGTAGCCGCCGGGCTGCTGACCCGGCTGCGGGAAGCCACCGCTGGACGGGTTCGGACCGCCGGGCTGGCCGAAGCCACCGGGCGGGCCCTGCTGCGGGAAGCCGCCGGGCTGGCTCGGCGGGCCGAACCCACCGGGCTGGCCGAAGCCGCCGGGACCGCCGAAGCCGCCGGGGCCACCGGGACCGCCGAAGCCGCCGGGGCCGCCCGGACCGCCACCGAGGCCCACGTACTGCGCCGTCTGCGGCAGCACCGCGACAACGCCGACGGCCAGGATGAGGATGCCCATGATCAGGGTGAAGATGATCCGCGTCGGCGGGTCGCCGCCCTCGGTCATCAGGAGAATGGAGAAGAGCAGCGCCAGGAAACCGCCCGCGATCGCCAGGTACGGAATGAGCTTCCTCAGGCTCGCGCCGACCCGGTCGGCGAGCGCGTGGAGCACGCCCGCGGCGAGCGCCACGACGCCACCGACCAGCATCATGATCAGGTAGAACGTGATGTGGCCCGGCACCTCGGCGGCCGCGCTCTCGATCTGCGCGTTGACGGCGTCAGCGCCACCGGCCTGCTCGATGTACTGCCGGCACTGGTCCTCGCTCTGGCCGCTCTGCTCGACGCACATCGACACCAGGTCGTCCTCGGAGCCACCGCCGCCGCTGAGGTCGGAGAGCAGCGTGATCGCCAGGATCGCCGTGACGATACCGAGGACGGCGACCAGGCCGCCCGCGATCCACGCGTACATCTTGTTGCCGCCACCGCCGCCACCGGTGGGAGCGCCGAACGGCGCGGCACCGGGCGGAGGGGCTCCGAAAGGTCCGGGCGGCGGGGGCCCGCCGAAACCGCCCTGGCCCTGAGCGGGGTCGAACCCGCCGGGCTGGCCGAAGCCCTGCTGCGGCTGCTGGCCGAAGCCACCCGGCTGCTGCGGCTGCTGGCCGAAGCCGCCGGGCTGCTGCCCGAAGCCCTGCTGCGGGTTCACCGCGGCGGGGTTGTCGGCCGCGCTCGGCGGGGGCGCGTACGGGATGGCGGGAGGGGGCTGCGAGCCGGGCGGCACCAGCTGGGTCGACTCGGCACCGGGGCCTTCGCCCTGCTGCTGGACCGGCTGGACGACCTGAGTCGGCTCCGGGCCTTCACCGAACTGCTGATCTCCCTGGGCCGGCTGCTGGGGCTGCTGCTGCCCCGGCTGCACGACCTGAGTCGGCTCCGAGGAACCGAACGGGCTGTCTTGTTGTGGGTTAGGGCCACTTGGAGGGCCCTGCGGCGGCTGCTGCCCGCCGCCCCAGGGCTGGTTCGGTGGCTGCGGAGCACTCATGTGGGTCTTGAACCCCCTTGACACGGACCTTGCTTGATGTTTTTCGCTCGCGCACACGCTATCGGATGCGCCCCCGGACCGCTCGTAACGCCCCAGATCCGGCGCACGATGAGACTTGTCCGACTTCTTAATGCCCGGAAAGGAACGCGAGCAGGTCCTGACGCGTCACCACACCGGCAGGCTTGCCACCTTCGAGGACGAGCGCACCATCCGCCGAGGTCAGCGCCTTCATGGCGGAGCTGACCTGCTCCCCCGCGCCGATCGTCGGCAGCGGAGGCGACATGTGCGCCTCGAGCCGGTCGGCGAGTGCCGCCTTGCCGGTGAACAGCGCGTCGAGCAGGTCCCGCTCGTTGACGGCGCCCACCACCTCGGCCGCCATCACCGGCGGCTCCGCGCTCACCACGGGCATCTGGCTGACGCCGAACTCACGCAGGATCGACACCGCCTCGGCCACCGTCTCGTTCGGGTGCGTGTGCACCAGGTCGGGCAGGCTGCCGCTCTTGCGGCGCAGCACGTCGCCGACCGTCGCGCCGGAGGAGTCGGGCGGCAGCAGGCCGTAGGACGACATCCACGCGTCGTTGAAGACCTTGCCCAGGTAGCCCCGGCCGCCATCGGGCAGCAGCACCACGATCACGGCGTCCTTCGCGTCGGGACCGAGGCGCTTCGCGAGCCGGAGCGCCGCGGCCACCGCCATGCCGCACGAGCCGCCGACGAGCAGGCCCTCCTCGCTGGCCAGGCGTCGCGTGGTGTGGAACGAGTCCGCGTCGGAGATCGCGATGATCTCGTCGGCGATGTCGCGGTCGTAGGTCGTCGGCCAGAAGTCCTCGCCGACACCCTCGACCAGGTACGGCCTGCCGGTGCCGCCCGAGTACACCGAGCCCTCGGGGTCGGCGCCCACGATCTGCACCTTGCCCTGGGAGACCTCCTTGAGGTACCGCCCGGTTCCCGAGATGGTGCCGCCCGTGCCGACGCCGGCGACGAAATGCGTGATCTTCCCGTCGGTCTGCCGCCAGATCTCCGGCCCGGTCGAGAGGTAGTGGCTCTCCGGGTTCTGCGGGTTGGCGTACTGGTTGGGCTTCCAGGCGCCCTCGATCTCGGTGACGAGCCGGTCGGACACGCTGTAGTAGGACTCCGGGTGCTCCGGCGGCACGGCCGTCGGGCACACCACCACCTCCGCCCCGTAGGCCTTGAGGACGTTGCGCTTGTCCTCGCTGACCTTGTCGGGGCAGACGAACACGCACTTGTAGCCCTTGCGCTGGGCGACCATCGCCAGGCCGACACCGGTGTTGCCGGAGGTGGGCTCGACGATCGTGCCGCCGGGCCGCAGCTCTCCCGAGGCCTCGGCCGCTGCGACCATGCGCAGCGCGATGCGGTCCTTCACGCTGCCGCCGGGGTTGAGGTACTCGACCTTGGCCAGCACGAGCGGGCTCAGGCCCTCGGTCAGGGTGCCCAGCTTGACCAGCGGGGTGTCGCCAACGAGGTCGATGACGTGTTCGGCGTATTCCATGTCATCAGCGTAAACAGTGCGCGAAGTCCCGACACCGGCGCGGGCGAGGCGCATTGTCCGAATAGGACCGCTGTGCTTAGCTCCTCAAGGTCATACGTTCGAGTGAACTCGCGAGGAGCGACACCGTGAGATCCCTACGGAAACACCGCGTGCGGGCGGCGGTCACCGCCGCGCTCGCAGGCGCACTGCTCGTCACCACGGGCGCGCCGGCCTCAGCCGAGCGCCCCGACCGGCTCCCGGTCTTCACGCTCAGCGTGCTCTTCACCAACGACATGGAGTCCGCGCTGCTCGGCGTCGCGGGCGACGGCACCGACGAGGGCCCGATCCTCGATGGCGGGGCGAACCCGTACGGCAGCCCCTCGCGCGTCGCGACGCTCATGGACGACCTCCGCAAGGAGGCCACCACCGGCAAGCCGAAGCCTGGCCAGGCGCCGCGGCGGGGCGAGGTGACCCTCTCCGGCGGCGACAACTTCCTCGCCGGACCCGAGTTCTCGGCGAGCCTCGAGAACGGCGTGCCGTTCTACGACGCGCTCGCGGTGGACGGCATCGGCTACGACGTCAGCGCGATCGGCAACCACGAGTTCGACTTCGGGCCCGACGTGTTCGGCCAGTTCATCGAGAGCTTCGGCGGTTCACTCGACTTCGTCAGCGCCAACCTGGACGTCTCCGGCGAGCCCGCGCTCGACGCGTACGCGCAGGACGGGACGATCGTGCGCAGCAAGGTTCTTCGCTCCTCGGGCCAGCGCATCGGCGTGATCGGGCTGACCACGCCGGAGCTGCCCGCGATCTCCAGCCCCCGCGACGTCGAGGTGAGCGGTGACCTCGCCGGGATCACGAACGGCCTCGCCGCCGACTTCGCCAGGCGGGGCATCGACAAGGTCATTCTCGTGAGCCACCTGCAGGACATCGACAACGAGCTGGCCCTCGTGCCGCAGCTGTCGGGCGTCGACGCGGTGGTGGGCGCGGGCGGCGGCGAGATCCTCGCGGGGCCCGAGGACCGGCTGATCCCCGGTGACGTCGCCGAGCGGGGCTTCCCGCTGTACGCGAACGACAAGACCGGCCGGTCGGTGCCCGTGGTGACCACGACGGGCGACTACAAGTACATCGGCAGGCTGGTGCTCAACTTCAACCGGCGCGGCGAGGTCGTCGGCGTCGACGAGCAGCAGAGCGGCCCGGTGCGCGTGTCCGGCGTCGGCCCCGACGCGGTGGCGGGCGACCCGCGCGTGCGCGCCGAGGTGGAGAAGCCGGTCGCGGAGCACGTGGAGTCACTGGCCGAGACGGTGGTGGCCAACACCGAGGTGCCGCTCAACGGCGTCCGCAACGACGTGCGCTCGCGGGAGACCAACCTCGGGAACCTCGTGGCCGACAGCCTGCGCTGGGCCGGTCAGCAGCGCGCGGCGGAGTACGGCGTGACGCCGCCGCAGGTGGGCATCCAGAACGGCGGCGGCATCCGCAACGACTCGACGTTGCCCGCCGGGGACATCACGGCGCTGAACACCTACGAGGTAGCGCCGTTCGCGAACTTCGTGGCCGTGGTGCCCGACGTGCCGCGGGCGGTGTTCCGCCAGCTCCTCGAGCGCGGTGTCGCCGCGGCACCGGGCGCCGCTGGCCAGTTCATGCAGGTGTCCGGGGTGTCGTTCACCTACGACGTCACGCGCACGGCGCAGGTGGTGCGGGAGGGCACCAACACGATCGTCACGCCAGGCGACCAGGTGCGCGACGTCGTGCTGGAGGACGGCACGGTGATCGTGCGGGACGGCGTGGTGGTGGACGGTCCGCCCGTCTCGATCGCCACGAACGACTTCTCCGCCCGCGGCGGCGACGGCTACCCGTTCGAGGGTCTGCCGTTCACGCCGGTCGGCATGACGTACCAGCAGGCGCTGCAGGCCTACCTGACCGACGGCCTCGGCGGCGCGGTCACCTCGGCGCAGTATCCGGTGGGCGGCACGGGCCGGATCGTCGCTCTGTAGCTCACGCGGTGAAGGCCACCCGCTGTGTGTTCAAGCACGCAGTCAGGGTGGCCTTCCCCGCTGTCAGGATGCAGGATGAGGAAGTGAGCTGAGCGCCCGCTTAGTCGTCGTCGTGCAAAGGAGTACGCACCATGCCCGAAGCCGTGATCGTCTCTGTCGCCCGCTCGCCCATCGGCAGGGCCGGCAAGGGTTCGCTGGTGGACCTGCGGCCCGACGACCTCGCCACGCAGATGGTGCGGGCCGCGCTGGACAAGGTCCCGCAGCTCGACCCCGCCGACATCGACGACCTGATGCTCGGCTGCGGCCTGCCCGGCGGTGAGTCCGGGTTCAACATGGGCCGCGTCGTGGCCGTGCAGCTCGGCTACGACCACCTCCCCGGCTGCACCATCACCCGCTACTGCTCGTCGAGCCTGCAGACCACGCGCATGGCGCTGCACGCCATCAAGGCAGGCGAGGGCGACGTGTTCATCTCCGCGGGCGTGGAGACCGTGTCGCGCTTCGCGAAGGGCAGCTCCGACTCGTGGCCCGACACGCACAACCCGCTCTTCGCCGACGCCGAGGCGCGCACCGCGAAGGTCGCCGAGCAGGGTTCCGACACCTGGTCCGATCCGCGCGAGAACGGCGACGTCCCGGACGTCTACATCGCGATGGGCCAGACCGCCGAGAACCTGGCGCGGCTCAAGGGCGTCACGCGCGAGGAGATGGACGAGTTCGGCGTGCGCTCGCAGAACCTCGCCGAGAAGGCCATCGCCGACGGCTTCTGGGCCAAGGACATCACGCCGGTGACACTGCCGGACGGCACGGTCGTGGCGAAGGACGACGGGCCGCGTCCCGGCGTGACGCTGGAGGGCGTGGCCGGCCTCAAGCCGGTGTTCCGGCCGGACGGCCGCGTCACCGCGGGCAACTGCTGCCCGCTCAACGACGGCGCCGCCGCGGTGGTGATCATGAGCGACACGAAGGCGAGGGAGCTTGGTGTCACGCCGCTGGCCCGCATCGTGTCCACGGGCGTCTCCGGGCTGTCGCCGGAGATCATGGGCTACGGCCCGGTCGAGGCCTCCAGGCAGGCGCTCGCGAGGGCGGGGCTGAGCATCGGCGACATCGACCTCGTCGAGATCAACGAGGCGTTCGCCGCTCAGGTGATCCCGTCCTACCGCGACCTCGGCATCGACATCGAGCGGCTGAACGTGAACGGCGGCGCGATCGCGGTCGGCCACCCCTTCGGGATGACCGGTGCTCGGATCACGTCGACGCTGATCAACTCACTGCAGCACCACGACAAGCAGTTCGGCCTCGAGACGATGTGCGTCGGCGGCGGCCAGGGCATGGCGATGGTGCTCGAGCGGCTGAACTAGACGGTCTTGGGCTGTGCCAGGCAGACCACGGTGGGCGGTCGTGTGTAGACCGCTCCCGTGGCCGCCTCGGTGCCCGAGCACGCCTTCGCCGGGTCCGTCTGTCCCTCGACGACCTTGACGACCTGTATCTCGGCGGACGGGTCCGTGCAGGGCACCCGCGCGTAGCCCTTCGTGCTCGAGGTCACGTTGGCCCAGCACTCGCCGTTCTTCGCGTTGAGCATGAGGCAGAGCTTGGTGTCCTCGGTGGCGAGGTAGTCGTAGTCGCCCTGCGGGCAGCTCTCCCCGCCGTCGCTCAGCCGCACGGCCACCTTGACATTGGCCGACGGATCACCGCAGTCGACCTTCTCCGGGTCCTCCTGCGCCGTCGTGGAGAACTCGGGAACGCTGAGGCATTCGCCTTCCTCGGCGGTCCAGCCGCCCAGCGGAAGGTTCCGGACCAACGCGCCGAGCCCGAGCAGCACCAGCACGGCGGCGGGCACGCCGATGCGGAGCCAGAGCCCGCGCCTCTTCCGCGGGGGTGGCGGTTCGCCGAACGGGGCGGGTGGGAGCGGCGTGCTGCCGTAGGCCCCCGGCTGCTGGCCGTACCCCGGCTGGCCCGGCGGCGGGTACTGCCCGTACCCGGGCTGCTGCGGATACTGCGGCGGCTGACCGGGCTGCCGCGGGTACGGCTGGCCCGGTTGCTGCGGATACTGCGGTGGCTGGCCGTACGCCGGGGGCCGCCCCTGGGGCGGCGGGGCGTAGGGGTTGGGCCTGCCCGGCTCCGGCTGGCCAGGGTAGGGCGGAACCGTCACCGGGCACCTCACTGCGGACACGTGAACTGGACGGATCCATCTAACACGGCGTGATCACCACGGCCACGATCAGGTGACAAAAACGAGGGGCGCCCGGCCGATCCGGCCGGGCGCCCCTTCGTCCAGGAGCCGAGTCCGCGCTATTCGCTCTGCAGGTACGAGAGCAGCCGCAGGATCTCGAGGTACAGCCACACGAGCGTGGTCATCAGACCGAAGGCGACGTACCACGCGAACTTGGCGGGAACGCCCTCGCGGATCGCCCTGTCGGCCATGTCGAAGTCCAGCAGGAAGCTGAACGCCGCGATGCCGATGCAGACGAGGCTGAAGATGATCGCGAGTGTGCCGCCGTCACGGAGGCCCATGTTCACGCCGAACAGCCCGAGCACCAGGTTGGCGAGCATGAGCACGAGCACGCCGCCCAGCGCGCCGATGATCCACTTGGTGAGCTTCGGCGTGACCTTGACGGCGCCGGTCTTGTAGACCACCAGCATCACCACGAACACGGCCGCGGTGCCCAGAACCGCCTGCAGGGCGATGCCAGGGAACATGAGCTCGAAGACGCCGGTGATCGCACCGAGGAACACGCCCTCGGCCGCCGAGTAGGCGAGCGTCATGGGGGCGCTGGCGATCTGCTTGAAGATGATGATCAGCGACAGCACGAGGCCGACCAGCATGCCGCCGATCATGGCGCCCATGATCGGGCCCATCGCGTCGGCAGCGGCCTGGCCCTGCGCCCAGATCGCGGTGACGATGCCGACGAGCAGGGTGACCCCCAGGCTCGCGCCGGTCTTCATCACCACGTCGTCGACGGTCATCGGGCGGTCGGCGGACCCCGCAGGGGCCTGCGGCGTGCCGTAACCGGGCACACCGCCCTGCGGCTGGTTGAAGCCGGCGTACGGTCCAGCTGCCGCGGTGCTCGTCGGCAGGTTTCGGAACGCCGGGTTGCTTGAGGTTCGCACCTGATCCTCCTGGATCTCCTGGCACTTGCATTGGGCTTAACGACCGCGTGCGCCGGCCGGTTCCCGTAGGTCAGTAAAGGCGACTTTACCCACAATCGAGATCGTGCCGCGTGCACACACCGTAAATGTTCTGTGCCTTTTACCGTCCGGCGACGTCCACCGCTCGGCCGATTGCCCTGCTCACCCGTTTCGGGACATTCTCACCAGCAGTGTCCCGATCTTGCCCGAAGGCGTGTCGGGATGGATCACACAAAGGGGGAACTGGTGGGTTCGACGACACGCCGGGCTACCGTCGTGCGCCTGTTGATCGCGTGCGCGCTGGCCGCGTTGTCACTGGTCGTCGTGGCTCCGGCCGCGTCGGCGGCCGTCGAGGAGGGCGCGGGCCACCGGACCACGCCTGGGCAGTCCTGGGGCGGCCGCGACCGCGCCTACGACTGGGTCGGCTCCTACCGGGTCGGCGGCAAGCAGGTGTTCTGCGTGTCGTTCGCGCTGAAGGCGCCCGACAGCGGCGAGGTGTACCGGCCAGGCGACGAGCTGCTGACGAAGTGGGGCGAGAAGCTCTCCCCCGAGGTCGCGGCCAACATCTCCTACCTGCTGCTGCGCTACGGCGACACGCGGAGCGCCGACGAGGCCGCCGCGCTCGCGCACCTGCTGCACTCGTGGACCGCGGCGCCGCGCTCGCCCGCCGACCTCGACCCGGACAAGCCGTTCACCGAGATCGGCTACGACATCGACCTGCAGTACGGCAAGCTCCCCGCGAGCGCGCAGCAGGCCGTGGAGCGCCTGCGCGCCGACGCCGAGGCCAACCGGGGCCCGTGGACGGCCGCGGTCACCGCGCCGGAGGAGGCGCAGACCATCGGCACGCCCGGCGAGTGGACGATCAGCGTCACCAACGCGGCCGGCAAGGGCGTCCCAGGGGTGCCGGTGGCGCTGACCCTCGCCGACGCCGAGGTCGACGGCGAGCAGACCGTCACCACCGGCGAGGACGGCACCGCCACGCTGCAGGTGGTGCCCACCGGCGAGAACCCGAAGGTCGCCGGCGCGCTCTCGGCCCCGGCCGAGCGGCCGTACGTGCAGGACCCGGTCACCACCGACACCCAGCGCGTGGTCTCCACCGGCGGCGAGCAGGAGCTGACCGCCGAGGCCACCACGCAGGCCGTCACGCCGCCCGGCGTCGTGCGGGTCGCGAAGGTCGACGCCGCAACGGACAGGGGCATCGCCGGCGTCCCGCTGCGGATCACGGCCGCAGACAAGACCTCACCCGCGCTCGGGCAGGACGACCAGCCGCTCGTCGGCGAGGACGGCAAGCCCGCCGTCGTCACCACCGAGGGCGAGGACGGCCTGGTGACGGTGGAGAACCTGCGCACGCCGCAGGAGATCTGCGTGATCGAGGTGAGCCCGCCGAGCGGCTACGACGACGCGTTCGACCCCGCCGACCCGCCATCGGCGTGCGGCACGGTGCAACCAGGCGAGACGCTCGTCCTGACGATCGAGAACGTCGCCGACCAGGTACCCCGCACCATCCCCGCCGGTGAGCAACCGACGACGGTCGCCCAGAGCGCCACCACCACGAGCACCCCGGTTGGCGCGCTCGCCGGGATGGGCGTGCTCGCGGTCATGGTGTCCGGGCTCGTCGGCCTTGTCGCCAGAAGGCGGTTCACCCGGGACTGATGACGTACTTGAAACGCGGCAGGGGCAGGTGGGCCAAGGCCTACCTGCTGGGAGCGGGCACGGTGCTCGCCGCCGAGCTGGCCGTGGTCGGCCTGGTGCTGCTGCCGCCGACGGTCGCGGTGGCGGGCAGCCCGCAACCGGTCGCCGTGCCGCAACCTCGTGAGCAGGCGGCACCGGAGACCACCACGGCGACGCCGGAGCCCACCACGGCGGCCCCGGAGCCCGAACCGGCGCCGCCTCCTGCCCCGAGGCCGGAACCGGAACCCGCGCCACCGCCCACACAGGACCGTCCGGTCGCGAGCGGCCAGCGTCCCGGCACCATCCAGCTGCCCCAGGGCGGCACGGCCGAGCTCGTGCGCAGGGAGGTCGGCCCCGACGCGGTGCTGCCCGTGCCGGACGACCTGGACGAGGCCACCTGGTGGGGCGCCGGACTCGACGCGCCGAGCGGCGCGAGCGTGTTCGCGGGACACGTCAACTGGAACGGGCGGACGGGCCCGTTCTCCGAGCTGTGGGAGATCGGCGTCGGCGACGAGGTGACCGTCAGCGACACCGGAGGAAAGGTGTGGCGCTACCGCGTCGCCCAGATCGTCACGCTGCACAAGGACGAGCTGCCCGCGCGCGCCACGGAGCTGTTCAGCCAGAGCGGCGGGCACCGGATCGTGCTGGTCACCTGCGGTGGACGCTGGCTCGGCGGAAACACCGGATATGCCGAGAACCGGGTCGTCATCGCGGAACCCGCCTGACACAATGCGCCAATGGCGACGTATCTGGTGACCGGCGCGACGGGATTGATCGGGCGTCACTTCACGCGGCTGCTGCTCGGCAGGGACGACACCGAGCACGTCACGTTGCTCGTGCGCGAGACCTCGCGGGAGCGCCTCGCCGACCTCGTGCAGCAGTGGCCGCATCCGGAGAAGGTGTCGCTGGTGACCGGCGACCTCGCCGCCGAGGGGCTCGGTGTCGGGGAGGGCGAGCGCGACCGGCTGCGCGGCAACGTCAGCCACCTCGTGCACCTGGCCGCGTTGTACGACCTCACCGCCGACGACGACGCCAGCGTCAGGGCCAACGTCGACGGCACCCGGCACGTCATCGAGCTCGCCGCCGACCTGCGCGCCGGATGCCTGCACCACGTCTCCTCCGTCGCGGTCGCCGGTGACTATGCCGGCGTGTTCACCGAAGACATGTTCGACGTGGGCCAGCGCCTGCTCACGCCGTACCACCGCACGAAGTTCGAGGCGGAACGGCTCGTGCGCGAACAGCACGACGTGCCGTGGCGCGTCTACCGGCCCGCGATCGTCGTCGGGCATTCCGAGACCGGCGAGATGGACAAGATCGACGGCCCGTACTACCTGTTCAGCGCCATCAACCGGCTGACGTCGCTGCCGAACCTGCCGGTGGTGGGCCCCGACATCGGCGACACCAACATCGTGCCGGTGGACTACGTCGCCAGGGCGCTGCTGGAACTCGTCTCCAAGGACGGCCTCGACGGTCGCGCCTTCCACCTCGTCAACCCCGAGCCGCAGCCGGTGGTGTCGGTCTACAACGCCTTCGCCCGCGCGGCCGGCGCGCCCACGGTCAACGTCGAGCTCGACGAGCGGATCTCCCGCGGTGTGGTCGGCCTGGTGAGGCTCTCCGAGCACGTGCCGGGCGTGACGATCGCGCGCAACGCCGTGCTCGGTCGCCTCGGCATCCCGCCGGTGCTGTTGGAGAACCTCACCTTCCCGTCCGTGTTCTCGTCGGCCGCCACTCGCAGGGAGCTGGCCGGGTCCGGTGTGGACGTTCCCCCGCTGCAGAGCTACGCGCCCGCGCTGTGGCGGTACTGGCGCGAGCACCTCGACCCGTTCCGCGCGCGCAAACACGGCCCCCGCGGCGAGCTGGACGGCCGCCGGATCGTGATAACCGGTGCGTCGTCGGGTATCGGGCGGGCGACCGCGCTCCAGGTGGCGGCCGAGGGCGGGGTCCCGCTGCTCGTCGCCCGGCGCAGGCCCGAGCTGGAGGAGCTGCGCGACGAGATCGTCGCCGCGGGCGGGCAGGCGTCGGTGTACCCGGCCGACCTGACCGACGAGGAGTCGGTGAACAAGGCCGTCGAGGCGATGCTCGCCGACCACGGGCGAGTGGACATGCTGGTGAACAACGCCGGCCGGTCGATCCGCCGCTCCGTGAGGCTTTCCTACGACCGCTTCCACGACTTCGAGCGCGCGATGGCCATCAACTACTTCGGCGCCGTGCGGCTGATCCTCGCCCTGCTGCCGCACATGGCCGAACGGAAGTTCGGGCACATCGTCAACGTCTCGTCGATCGGGGTACAGGGCATCGCGCCGCGGTTCTCCGCGTACGTCGCCTCGAAGGCCGCGCTCGACTACTTCAGCAAGATCGTGGCGACCGAGACGCACGGTGACGGCATCACGTTCACGACCATCCACATGCCGCTCGTGCGCACGCCGATGATCCGCCCGACGAAGATCTACGACGCGTTCCCGACGAAATCCCCCGAGCAGGCGGCGAGAATGGTCGTGCGGGCGCTGAAGGAGCGACCGAAGCACATCGGCTCCCCCGAGGGTTACCTGATCCAGGCCGCGTACGCCGTGGCGCCGAACCTGGTGAACGCCGTCGCGTACGAGGGCTACCGCGTGTTCCCCGACTCCACTGCCGCCGGCGGCACTGGAAAGCTGAACATCGGCAAGGGTGATCGCCACCTGTCGAGGGCGGCGGGCGCGCTCGTCAAGCTCACGCGCGGATTCCACTGGTGACACACCCTCGGTAACCGCTGCCCGCGCGGATACCACGAACTCTCAGGTGGACAGACACCACACCCCTTCTCGGCCTGCCTGATGCCGACGACACCCCGTGCGCGGGTACGGTCGGGGCATGGCTTCCGAGCACGACAACCGCCTGCTGCCGCTCCGGCGCGACTTCACCCAGGCGTGGCACGGGTTCGACCGCAATCAGGTGCTGCAGTACGTCGACCATGTCGAAGCGCAGCTGCGGCGGGTACTCGCCGAACGCGACTCGGCGATGGCGCAGTCGAGCACCGTCTCCCGCGAGCTGGAGAACGCCCGGCGGGAGCTGGGCAGGCTCCAGAACCGCGTGGAGGAGCTGAAGAAGCCACCGGAGCGGGTCGAGGATCTCGACGAGCGCATGCAGCGCACGGTCCAGCTCGCCAACACGCGCGCCGAGGAGATCGTCGCCCGCGCGGAGGCGGCCGCGGAGAAGAACTGGGCGGAGAGCAGCGACGTCGCGAACAAGCTGCACGAGCGCTACATGAAGCTCGTGGAGACGCTCGACAGCCACGCGAAGGCGCTGCAGGAGGAGCACGAGGAGGCGCTGGCCGCCACCAAGGCCGAGGTCGAGGCGCTGACCACCAAGGCGGCGAGGCGGCGCGAGCAGCTCGATGCCGAGGCCGAGCGCAAGCGGCGCAACATCGAGCGCGAGTTCGACGCGAAGATGAGCGCGGAGCGGACGGCTCTGGAGAAGCACATCGCCGACCAGAAAACGGCGAGCAAGAACGCGGCGGAGCGGCGAATCGCGGAGGCGACGGCCGAGGCCAAGCGCCTCGTCGACGAGGCGACGGCGAAGGCCAAGCGCCTGCTCGAGGAGGCCACCTCCGAGGCCGACCGGCGCACCACGGAGGCCAACGAGACCGTCGAGCGGCTCACCAAGATCCGCGAGGAGGCCCGCGCGCGGCTCCGGGAGGCCGACGAGGTGCTCCAGCGCGGTGAGTCGGCGCTCGTGCCGGTGCACGACGAGGACAGCGAGCTGGCCGATGTGCCGCCGAAGGACGGCAAGCGGGACAAGCCGCGGCCCACGCCCAGCGGCGACCGCCAGACGACCTACTCGGCCTACGCTACCAAGCCCAGGCCCTGAGGCGCGCCCTCACCCGCAGCCGGGCGGCCCCTTCAAGCGGCCCCTGCAGCTGGCCCCGCAGTGAAGGCCACCTTGCCTGCGCCCAACGCAGTGAAGGTGGCCCTCACTGCAACCGGGCGACCCCCTCCAGCCACGCCAACCCGGCCCCTGCAGTGAAGGCCACCCTGCCTGCGTCGATCAGGCACAGCGGCGCGAAGCGCCTCCGCCTGGGTGGCGGCGGGAGACGGGTGGGCACAGTGAAGGTGGCCCTCACTGCAACCGGGCGACCCCACCAACCACCCCAACCCGCTCCCGCAGTGAAGGCCACCCTGCCTGCGTCGACCAGGCACAGCGGCGCGAAGCGCCTCCGCCTGGGTGGCGGCGGGAGACGGGTGGGCACAGTGAAGGTGGCCTTCACTGCAGTCGGTTGGTCTCCTCCAGTTGCGCCGCCAGGCCCAGGAGGGTCGCCTCGCCGCCCGGGGCGGCCACCAGCTGCACGCCGATCGGCAGACCGTCGGCGAACTGCCCCGCGGGTACCGACATGGCGGGGAAGCCGGCCAGGTTCCACAGCCCCGCGAAGCCGGCGAGCCGGATCGACGGCGCCGCGTTGGCCAGGCACGACCGTTCGTGCCAGCGTCGCGCCTTCGGCGGCCTCGCCGCGAGGGTGGGCGTGACCAGCACGTCGTGGTCGGCGAAGAACGCCTCCGCGCGCCGCGTCCACTCCCGCGCGCTGTCCTCGCGGACGAGCCCGGCCCTGCGCACGGCGTTGCCGATCCGCACGTGCGTACGGGTACGGCGCTGCAGCAAGGCCGAGTCGACGCCGAGGTCGTCCGCCTGCTCGGCGGGGCCCGCGAACCAGCGTGTGAGCAGGCCCAGCGCCGCGGCTCCGTAGGCGGGCGTCGCGGCGACCACCCGGTGCCCGGCCGCCCCGAGGCGCGCCCCCGCACGCCGCACGGCCTCCCGCATCGGGCCCGGCACCGGGGCGTGCGTGAGCGGCACCTGCGTCGACACGGCGACGCGCAGCCTGCCCGGGTCGCGCGGCGTACGCAGGCCGGGGCGTTCGGCGAGCACGCCGAGCAGCAGAGCGGCGTCGGCCGCGGTCGTGGCGATCGCGCCGTGTGCGGACATCCCGAACCACTGCGGGTCGCTGGACTCGGCCACCACGCCCCTGCCCGGCTTTATGCCGACCAGGCCGCACATCGCGGACGGGAGCCGGATCGAGCCGAGGCCGTCGGTACCGTGCGCGAGCGGCACCAGCCCCGCCGCCACCGCGGCCGCGCTGCCTCCCGAAGACCCACCGGCCACATAGGACGGTTGCCGCGGGTTGCGGGCGATCCCCTCCGGGGTGTCGGTCATGGGCCAGATACACAGCTCGGGCACGCGCGTGAGGCCCACGATCACGGCACCGGCCGCCCGCAGCCGGGCGACGACCTCGTGGTCGGCGCTCGCCGGGGCGTGGTCGGTGGCGCGCGAACCCCATTCGACGCTCGCGCCCTCGACGCTCACGACGTCCTTGACCGCCACGGGAACCCCCGCCAGCGGCAGCTCGCGCAGGTCGGGGCGGTCCCGCAGGGCCTTGGCCTCGGCGAGCGCCTCGGCGGCACGGACACTGCGGAAGGCGCCGACGGCGCCGTCGGAGGCCTTGATCCGGCTCAGCGCGTCCTCGGTGGGGCGCACGGGGTCCAGCTTGCTCGCTCGCACTGCCGCGGCGATGTCCACGGCGCCAGAAGTCACCATCAGGTGACCTTACGCGAGCTCTCCAGGTTCTCGGCCAGGTTGTCGAGCGTGCGGGCCTGCGCGACGTAGTCCATCGAGCTGAACTCCCACGGGAACACCTGCCCGGCCTTTGCCGCGGGCGTCGCAGCGAACGTCGGTTGCTTCAGCATGTCCTCGCCGCTCATCGCGCGCAGCGAGTACAGCACCACGTCGACGGGGTGGTCGGCGACGTTCTCCCAGCTCACCTGCTGCCAGAAATACTCCGAGCCGCCGGGGTCGGGATACTTCACCCCGAGCTCGGTGTAGCTGCGCAGGGCGGGGTCGTCCTTCGCCTTGGCGATGTAGATGCCGTCGCCCTGGTAGGCAGCGACGGCCATCACCGAGAGCCCCGACGTCGCGGCGTTCTCCAGCCGCGTGCGGGCGGCCTCGTAGTCCTCGCGGGGCCCCTTCAGCTTCTGGTCGGTGACGCCGATCGACTTCGCGAACTCGACGGTGCGGTCCACGACGCCCGCCGCCGAGCCCTTCATGGCCAGTGCGACGATCGGAGCGATCTCGCCGACGAGCTTCTGCTGCTGGAGGTCCTTGAACCCGAACAGCGGCTTCGACGGGTCGAGCTTGCCCGAGGAGTCCACGGGGTAGGCGTGGGTGAGGATCAGGTCGGGGGCCAGGTTGGCGAGCTTCTCCAGGTTGATCTCGCCGTGGGTGGTGCCGAGCTCGGTGACCTTGGAGAGGTCCTTGCCCTTGAAGTTGACGTCGTCGGCGAGGCCGGTCTGCCCGAACGAGCCCACCGGCGTGATGCCGTAGTTCCACAGCGACGCGATGGCGTCGTTCAACCCGGCGATCGTGGTGGGCCTGGCGTCGAGTTCCACCGTGGCCCCGGTGTCGTCGGTGAAGGACCAGGCGCCGGAGCCGGACGCGGCGGAGCCGCCACGGCCACAGGCGGCGAGCAGGCCGGAGGCCGCTACCGCCGCGGCGCCGCCGAGCAGGCTCCGGCGGGAGAGAGTGGAAACCATGCCGGTCAACTTAGCTAAGCCTAAGCTCAGCGGGAAGCAAGTGTGAGCTATGCCGGCGCGGTTTCGCCGGAACGTTCCGGACCCGCCCACCGGCACAGCAGCAGGCACACGTCGTCGTCGTGGTCGCTGCCACCGAGCATCACCTTCAGCACGTGCTCGGTCCGCTCCTCCAGCCGCACCGCCTCGCACGTGGTGAACGCGCCCGCGAGCCGCTCCATGCCAGCGTCGATGTCGCTGGAGCGCCGCTCGATGAGCCCGTCGGTGTAGAGCACCACCGACGAGCCGGGCGACAGCGCGCGCTCGTGCTCGGGGATGTCGTACGGGATGTTGATCCCGAGCATCGGCCCGTGGTCGACGTCGAGGAACTCCACCTCGCCGGTCGGCGCCTGCACCAGCGGCGGCGGGTGACCCGCGCTCGCCCACCGCATGACGCCGGTGCCGAGCTCGACCTCGGCCACGACGGCGGTCGCGAACAACGTGCCCGGCTCGCCGCGAAGCAGGTCGTGCACGAGCCGCAGGGACGCCGCGGGACCGTGGCCCTCGATCGCGTAGGCCCGCAGCACGTTCTGCAGCTTGCCCATCACCACCGCGGCGTCGAGCCCGTGCCCGGTGACGTCGCCGACCGTGAGCACCACCTTGCCGTCCGGCCGGTGGAACGCGTCGTACCAGTCGCCGCCGACGTGCACGCCACGCGTGGCGGAGCGGTACCGAGCGACGATGTCGAGCTCGTCGTGGGAGGCGAGCGCGGGCAGCATCGCGCGCTGGAGCCGTTCGGCGAGCTCGTGCTCGCGCTCGTACTCGTTGGCGTTGCGCAGGCCCACGGCGGCGCGGTTCGCGACGGCCTTGGCGAGCGTGATGTCGTCGTGGACGAACGGGGCGGACTCGCGGTGCAGGTCGAAGATGCCGAGCACGTGCGGGCCCGCAGTGAGCGGCACGCTGACGCGGTGGTCGCCATCCTGGACGGGCTTGTGCGAGACGAGGGCCCTTCGGGTGGTCACGTCGGGTTTGCGGTGCGGGTCGGCAGGACAGGCGAGGCCGTCGCCCGCCGCCGTCCACACCCGGGTGCGATCGGCCAGGCCGTTGCTGCGGACGAGCGACGCGACCTCGTCCAGCATCTCCACGCTGTCCAGCGAGGTCGCCGACGCGCGGCTGACGTCGTCGAGGAACGCGGTCCGCTGGCGTTGCCGGTCGATCTCTGCGTGCAGGGCGAGCAGGCCCGCGTTGGTCTGCTCGAGCTCCGACTGGTGCCAGCTCAGCTCGCCCCGCTGCTCGCGGATGACCGCGGTGAGCGCCTCGAGCACGTCACCGATGGGGCTGCCCGGTTCGATGGCGGCGAGCTCGGCCGTGATCGTCTCCCAGGCGCGGGGCGGCAGGTCGCGCGCGCTGAGCACGCGCTCCACCTCGGCCTTGAGCTCGTTGGTGAGGCGAGGGTCCGCGGTCACGAGGCCTCACCTCCCGCGATGGCCAGCACGCAGGCGTCGTCGCGCCGCCGGATGTGCTGCCCCAGCAGCCAGCCCGCCACCGTGGCGGGATCGTGGCCGAGGAGGCCGGGCCATTCGGCGGCGTTCCATCGTTCGGACACTCCGTCGGTGTGCATGATCAGCCAGCTGTCGGCGGACCACGGTCGGACCAGCGGATTCGCCCGCCGTCCCCGCCGCTGCCTCCTTCCCACTATGCCCGGAACAGAGACCAGTGTCTCCCGGGTCTCACCCGGCCCGAACAGGCGCGCGGTGACATTGCCGACCCCGGAGAAGGACAGTGTGCCCCGTGCGAGATCGAGTTGCACGAGCGCGACGGTGGAGCCGCGTGCCGCGGCGGGGTCCTCGTCCATCGCGGCGAGCAGCACGGGCAGCGAGGCGGCCGGGTCGGCCGTGACATGACCGATCGCCGCCGCGCTGGCCGCGGCTGCGGCCGGCCCGTGGCCGAGCCCGTCGGTGAGGGCGATCGTCACGAGCCCGTCGGCGTCCACCGCGGTCCAGCCGTCGCCGCTGACCGACTCACCGGGTGCGGCGAAGAGCACACTCCCCACGCGCACGCCGCGCCAGCGGGGCGCGCCGATCAGCCAGCGCGCCAGCACGGCGGTGCCCGCGCCGAGGCGCGAGTAGACGTCGAACTCGTCGGCGAGCCGCCGCACCGCGCCGAGCCCCGTGCCCATCGAGCCGGTGGTGGAGAACCCGTCCCGCATGCTCTCGTCCACACTGCGCAGCCCGGGGCCCCGGTCGGTGGCGATCAGGTCGAGGCCCAGCGGGCCGTGGGTGATCGCGAACAGTCCGTCCTGCGCGTACTTGAGCAGGTTGGTCGCCAGCTCGGACGCGGCGATGGCGATCCGGTCGACGGTCGCGGCGGGCAGTTCCTCGTCGCGCGCCGCCGTGGTCGCGAGCGAGCGGGCCTGTCCCACGTGCGCCGGCTCGGCGACCGGCAGGACGAGGCCGCTCATCCTCGGGCCGGCTTACGGGCCCGGAACCCCACCGAGACCGTGGTGCCCTCCCCCGGCGCCGTGCGCAGGTCGAACTCGTCGGCGAGCCTGCGCGCACCGCTGAGCCCGAGGCCGAGCCCACCCGCGCTGCTGTATCCGTCGGTGAGCGCGAGTTCGACGTCCGCGATGCCGGGACCGTTGTCGGTGAACACCAGCCGCAGCGTGGTGGTGCCGTCGTCGGCCTTCTCCAGGTCGATCTTGGCCTCGCCACCGTGGCCGTGGACCCGCGTGTTGCGCGCGAGCTCGCTCGCCGCCGTCACGAGCTTGGTCTGCTCGACGAGGGAGAAGCCGATCGAGACGGCCACCTCCCGGACGGCCTGGCGAACGTGAACGATGTCGATCTCCTCGTTGATCCGCACCTCCTGGACGGTGAGGACGCTCGTCATCGTCGCCTCGCGGAGCCGTTCAGCCTGTCCAACCCGTCCGCCACCGTCAGCGCCGTGCCGAGGCCGGGCAGGGTCAGTCCCAGCTCCACGAGTGTGATCGCCACCTCTGGCCGCATCCCGACGACCACCGTCTCCGCGGCGAGCAGCGCGCTCGCTCCCGCGATGTCGTGCAGGGTCCTGGCGAGGAAGGAGTCGACGAGGTCGAGTCCGGACACGTCGATGAGCACGCCCCTGGCGCTGCTCCTCGCGACGTTGGTGGTGAGCTCCTCCTGCAACGCCATCGCGTCCTCGTCGGTCAGCTCACCCTGGATGGTCACGAGCAACACGTCCTGCAGCTCGACGACGGAAGTCGCGCTCATGGCCGTTACCCCGCACCGCGCTCGTCGGGGCACACGGTGAGCCCGATGACGCGCAGCGCCTGCCCGAAGGCGTCGGCGAGCGTCGCCCGGGTCGCCACCTCACCGAGGTCGATGCCGAGCTGGACCATCGTCTGCGCGATCTGGGGGCGAATTCCGCTGATGATGCACTCC
This sequence comes from Prauserella sp. PE36, assembly GCF_003311655.1. Classification (NCBI taxonomy): domain Bacteria; kingdom Bacillati; phylum Actinomycetota; class Actinomycetes; order Pseudonocardiales; family Pseudonocardiaceae; genus Prauserella; species Prauserella sp. PE36. Next base: position 180,064 of record NZ_QEQT01000110.1, read on the forward strand.
GCGCCCATCAGCCGCGCCGCCACCGCGGTCTTGAGCAGGTGCTGCGCGACGAGCGTGTCCACCGCCGTGACGCCGGTGATGTCGAGGATCGCCACCCGCGCCTGCTGCGCGACGATCTGCTCGAGCAGGCTCTCGGTCGCGATCTGGCCACGCGTGCTGTCGAGGGTGCCGATGAGCGGGATGGCGAGGATGCCGTCCCACAGCTTGATCACGGGGGTCGACAGCTCGGTGAGCTGCGCCCGCTGCGCGAGGATGGTCTCCGTTCCCGCCGAAAGCTCGATCTCCAGCAACGCGATGCGCAGCGTGTTGAGCACTGTGGACAGCACCATGTCGCCGCGATGGGAGACCTCGTCGGGCAGGTCCTGGTCGTGCCACAGCCGTAGCAGCGGACCCTTCAGCACGGTGACGTCGGGACGGTCGCTGCCGGAGGGACCGCCCGCTGAGCGGGCGGCGAGCGACGCGAGCACGGGGCGCACGGTCGCGAAACCGTCGGCGGAGGGGTCCTCCTCCGCGCCGGTCTCGATCACGTGCCTGATCCCGGCGAGCAACTCGGCGCACTCCTCGGCGGCGTCGGCGGGGCGCCGGGCGGTGAACACGGGCGTCGCGGCCCACGCTCGTTCGATGTCGGACCGGTGTTCCTTCAGGAACTCGGCCAAGCTGTCGCGGATGGTCTGGCCGGTGCCGGCGGTCATGCCCCACGTCCTCCGTCGCGCCTTGAGCCACTTCTCGTTGTGCTGAGGATTCGCTTACCTCCTGGCAAACTTAGGGCACAGCATGACCCACCTCCAGGGGAGGTACAAACCCAGGCGCCTGCGAAGCGCGCTCGACCAGGAGTGATCTGACGATGACCAACGGCAGCGAGGGAAACGGCGCCACCGCGAACCCGACGGTGGTGCATGCCGAGCTCGTCAGTGACGGCGAGGGTCACATCGCGCTCAGCGGTGAGATCGACCACGGCGTCGCGCCTCAACTCGATGCCGCGCTCGAGTCGCTCTTCTCGGCCGGGGCGGGCAGACTCGTGGTGGACTTCGCCCGCCTTTCGTTCTTCGACTCGGCGTGCATCAGTGCGCTGGTGCGCGCCCATTCGAAGGTGACCGAGCGCGGCGGGACGGTCAGGCTGGTCAACGTCGACCGCTACGCCCACCGGGTGCTGCAGATCGCCGGCCTCGTTCCGCTCTTCGAGATCGAGCAGGCGATCGGCCCCGACGCCGAGCCCGATGACTGAGCGGACGGGGCGACGACCACCTGACACATTGCTGCTGGACCTGCGGCTTCGTGCCGATCCGAACGCGCCTTCCGAGGCCAGGCACGCCACCGAGCGCGCACTCGGGCCAATCGATCGGGCGGTGCGCGAGAGCGTGCTGCTGATCGTCACGGAGCTCGTCACCAACGCCGTCCTCCACGCGCGCTCCGCCAGCTCGTTGCGTGTGCTAGCCGGGGCAGGCCGCGTGCGGGTGGAAGTCGCCGACCGCGCACCCGAGCGACCGGTGGTGCGCAGTCCCTCACCGCGGCAGCCGCACGGCCGCGGGATGCTGCTGGTCTCCGCGATGGCCGACGAGTGGGGTGTGCGGCAGACGGACGAGGGCAAGATCGTGTGGGCCGAACTCCGCCCCTGACGTCGTCCAATCTGGTAGTAGTGCCTGGTCAGGGTGAGTCATCCGGGGAGTGGGTCGGCGTGGAGCTTCGCGAGGTCGAGGTGTTCCTGGCATTGGCCGAGGAACTGCACTTCGGCCGTGCCGCCACCCGGTTGCGTCTGACGCAGGGCCGCGTCAGCCAGACCATCCGCGCGCTGGAGAACGAGATCGGCGGGGCGCTGTTCGAGCGCACCAACCGGCAGGTGAGCCTCACCCCGCTGGGCGCCCGGTTCCGGGTCGGCGCGCAACGAGGTTACGAGGAGTTGCACCGCGCCCTGCGGGACTGCCGGGCCGCGGCCCGCAACATCACCAGCCAGCTGCGCGTCGGTTACCTGCCCAGCATGGGCAACGACGTGGTCACCCGTATCGTCGGCGCCTTCGAGCAGCGGCACCCCGAATGTCACGTCTACCTGCACACCCTGCACCTGCGGCACAGCCTCGACCCCGAGCCCGCACTGCTGGCGGGCGAGACGGACATCGCGCTGTGCTGGTCGCCAGGCGGTGACGGCCGCGCGCTGGAAACGCCGAGGCTCGTGGTCGGTCCCGTGCTCGAACAGGTGCCGAGGGCGGTGCTCGCGCCTGACGATCATCCGCTGGCGAAGCGCAGCAGCGTCACCCTCGACGACCTCGCCGACCACGTGCTGATCAACCCGTCCAAGTCGGCCCCGGTGCAGCAGCGCGAGCTGTGGAGCCCGCCCGTGACCCCGTCAGGGCGGCCACTGCGGCACACCGGCGAGGACATCGTCGGCCTGACCAACCGGGCCGAGCTGACCGCCGACGACGTGCTGACGCTCGTCGCCCGCGGGCATGGCCTGCACCTCACTGTCGCGACCCTGCTCGAGCACATACCGTTCCGTGGGCTCACGCTGATCCCGGTCACGGACCTGCCGCCGATGGCGCTGGTTCCGGTCTGGGCGGCCAGCACTGAGAACGCCACCTTCCGCGCGTTCGCGCAGGCCGCGGCCGAGGCGGCGAAAGCGATGCAGCGCCAACAGAAAACCGAACATTAGCTAGGCTAATCGTTCTATTAGTAAACACTCATTGATCGGCCGCCGAAGCCTCCGGCAGACTCAATCCGCCGCTGGATGGAACAACCGCGGCGTTGTGTCGCTCCTGCAGACTCGGGTCGGCAGTCGCTCGACTGGGGGTGCGGCTGCCGGCCCGTCACCGCACGGGTCCGCAGCCGCTTTTCTTTCGGCCTCCCCGATCACCCGGTGACGCCGCTTCGGCCGGATCCTGAAGCGCCGCAACGGTTTTGTCGGCCAGCGCGAGCGCGAGGACGCCGCCGGACACCGTGGCGAACGCCGCGGGCGTCGTACCCGCCACCAGCCCGCCACGGAAGTTGCCGAGGTCCGGCGCGGCGGCACCTCGCTCGTGCTCCAGCGCGCTCACCCGGCCCCGGCGGGAGTCCGGCGTCGCGAGCCTCCCGTCAGCTCCCGCGCCTGTTCGAGTACGGCGGCGAGGGCGAGCTGACCGCCCACAGTGGACAGGACGGCGCCGATCCAGCGCCTCCGGAACGCGGCTGAGCCGCAGCGGGCGGAGGTCGCGAGCCTCACTCGCCGTGGGCGAGCCGCCGCACGATGCGGTCGTGGAAGGACCGCCGCCCGAGTGCGGCCTCGATATCCCTGACGACGCTGGTCATCGCGTAGGGCAGCTCCGCCTCCAGCTCAGCGACCGCGTCCTCGGTGGCCCGCCACTCGGCCTCCAGGAAGGGCACGAGCTCGCGGGCGCGATCGGTGAGTGTCACCTCGCGGGTGCGCGCGTCGGCCCCGGGGCTGCTGGTGACCAGGCCCTCGCGGCGCATCGCGCTCACGGTCTGGCTCATGGCCGAATGCGTGACGCCCAGCGACTTCGCCAGCTCGCGGATGGTCATGGGCCCACGACGGCTCAGCCGGATCAGCGGCATCGTGAACCTCGGCCGTACCCCGACGACACCGCGCTCGTCGTAGAGCTTGGCGATGTCGTCGTCCATCGCGTTCAGCAACCGGCGCAGCGGACCCCATTGGCTCCGCTCCGTGGGGTCCGCGCCTTCGCCCGCGCTGTGCTCGGCGGTCGTCATGCCGGCGATTGTAACAGCGCTTATATAGCTATCCGATCACCCGATCCGTCCACTCGCTCTCGTCGAGGCCGAGCAACGTGACGCGGTCCAGCAGGCCCTGCACCCCGCCGATCGGGCCGAGGTCGGCGGCCGCGGGCCGATCGACCGTGACGCACACCTGCAGGTCGTTCCCGGTCTTGCAGACGGGGTTGCCGAAGCCGGGCGGCGCCCCGCCCTCGGGCTTCACGTGGAAGGCCACGTTGGCGCCGTTGACGGTGTAGAACAACTGGACCTGCCACGGAAGGCCGTCGTTCAGCTCGGGCCTGCGAGACGTCGTGACGTCACCGAGGCGGAAGTTGTCCGGCAGGGCACTGATGTGCAGCGGCAACGGCACCGCACGGTCCCCGACCGTCACATCCGCGGCCACCCTGAGCAATGCCTGCCGGGGGTCGCGGTAGTCGAGGTAGTAGGCGTTGATCTCCGCCCATCGCCCATCGCCGGTCGGCCAGCGCAGCCACGTGTCTCCGCCGTTCAGCGGGTCCCCTGGGTCGACGGTGACCCAGTAGCCGTCCTGCGTGCCCACCCTGACGGGAATGCGGACCGGGTCGCCGCCCAGGTCGCCTCGCCGGTCGAGCGGTGGCTCCTCGTCGTGGACAGCGAGCCAGATCATCGCCGGGAACTCCCCCTGCCCGATCGCCAGCGCGTAGTCGCCGTGCGCCCCCACTCCGTACTCGACGCCGGTGATCACCTCCGGCAACCAGCCGAACGACGCCTTGGCAATCAATGGATTGTGCTGCCGATCGACCATCCCTGTCGCCTCCTGCTCGTCAGGACCGGTCGTCGCGGTGGCCGTCGACCGGTCGGGATGGGCGGCCTTGAACTCTGGCCGGACGAACCGAGCGCCGCGGGAATCGCCAGGCCGGCCGCGAGCACCACGGCGGCGCACCCCGCGACGACCGAGTAGGCGCGAAGCCGCCGCTGCCGCCTACCCTTCCGCCTCGCGCCGTCGATGTCGAGCACCATCGGCGGCGCGGGAGTCTCGGCCAGCCAGTCCATGGAGTCCCGGGCCCGCGATGAACCCGTCGAGGGAAATCGTTACGTGGAGCGGCGACTACAAGACGGCTTCCAGCGGTTGGTCGCTACCGCGCCAGGTGGCTGCCAGCTCCTGCACCGGCAGGTTGAGCGCCTCGCCGAGGCAGATGATCGTGCCGAACCCGGGAGAGGGCAGCCGCCCGGTCTCGATCTTGCGGAGGGTTTCCGGTGAGATGCCCGCCGCGTGCGCGACCTCCGCCAGGTCGCGTCCCGCTCGCGCGTGGCGCAGCAGTGCGCCGAGACGCCTGCCTGCTTCGATCTGCTCGGGTGTGAGCGGTTGGCGGACCATGCCCCCAGAATAGAGTTGGTATTACTATACCGACAAGTGTTAGGGTGGCGGTATAATAATACCAACACTCTGTGACGCGAGGTTTTCGTGATTGAACTGAAGACGCCTGCGGAGATCCAACGCATGCACGTGGCGGGCCGTTTCGTCGCCGAGGTGCTCTCCGAGGTCGGCAGGCTCGCCGACGTTGGCGTCAACCTCCTGGACCTGGAGCACCACGTGCGCGGCATGATCAAACGGCGTGGGGCGGAATCGTGCTACTGGGACTACGCTCCGTCCTTCGGCAAGGGTCCGTTCCGCAACGTCATCTGCCTGTCGGTCAACGACGCCGTCCTGCACGGCCTGCCGCACGACTACACGCTGCGCGACGGGGACGTGCTCAGCGCGGATCTCGCGGTCAGCATCGATGGCTGGGTGGCCGACTCGGCGCGCACGGTCGTCGTCGGGACCGCCGCCGAGGAGGACCTTCGGATCATCCGTGCCACCGAGGAGGCGTTGGAGGCGGCGATCGAGGTGGCGCGTCCGGGCAACCGCCTTGGCGACATCTCGGCGGCGATCTGGGCGGTGGCCTGCGACTACGGCTATCCGGTGAACACCGAGTTCGGTGGTCACGGCATCGGCCGCACCATGCACGAGGAACTACACGTCTCCAACAAGGGCCGGGCAGGCCGCGGCCTGAAGCTCCGGCCGGGTCTGACCCTAGCGCTCGAACCCTGGTTCGCCCGCACGACCGACGAGATCGTCTATGACGCGGACGGCTGGACCATCCGGTCGGCCGACGGCTCGCGCACGGCCCACTCCGAGCACACTATCGCCATCACCGAGGACGCACCCTTGGTGCTCACCCGGCGTGAATCGGAGGTTCCCGTGACGAGGGTCGATTCCGCCGGTCGTCCATCCACAAGAGACGCTTAGGAGAAGACAGTCGATCTTGGACCCTCCACGGAAGCCGACCCTCCCGGGGAGGCGACCTCCCAGTAGCAGGCGCTACCGAAGCAGATCCGCCCATTGTGGACGGACGGGGCGAAGCGGTCGGTTCACCGATCGGAGTGCGATCGCGACACCCAAAGCACCAAGACCAGTGTGTGGGACCTCCGCCGATGAGGTCGTGCTCGAATCGGCGCGGCAGAGTTGCGCACCCAAGACCTGTTGCGACTAGGGCGTGTCTCCGATCCTAGGGAATCTGCTTGCCTCGCCGAACCCGGCCAATCAGCATCGTCACCTGAATCCGTTCGGTGATCGGCAGATGTGGCTCAAGTACGTGGCAAAGTCGCTCGGCGAAGTGTGGGCGTTGTTCCGGGGAGGGGAGGCGGTTGACAGATAACGCTGAATAGACGCCACCGACGATCTGGTCGGCGCTGAGCTCGTCGATGTAGTCGACGCTAGTGACGGTTACGTCGTAACCTGCCGCGGTCAAGCTGTCGCGATATTGCCGCTGGCTGGCTTCATCAGTACCACAGGTGCCGGTCAGTTTGCTGCCCAGCCAGTCCTCCAGATACCCACGCAGAACCCGAGACCAGGCCGTGTTCTGCAGCCACAACGGTGTTCCGTTGGTTACCACAGCTACCCCACCACCCGGCCGGAGGAAGGGAACCGCCGCGCGGAACAACTCCTCATGGTCCATCCAGTGCAGCGCCTGTCCAATGGTCACTGCACCCAGGCGTCGATCGCCGATCAGAGCTCCAAGCGTGCGAACATCAGTGTCGGTCCCGAGCATCCAGCTCACGTTGACCACTCCACGATCACGCGCGGCGCGCCGGGCGCGTAGCAGCATGTCCGGCTCGGGATCCACGGCAACCACCGACCGCACCCGCTCGGCGACCGGCAGGGTCAGCTGGCCGGTTCCGCACCCGAGGTCCACCACGACGTCGTCGGTCGTCAACCCGAGGGTGCCCGCTAGCGAGTCGATCACGGTCGGCGGATAACCACGCCGAAACCGATGATAGAAGTCGACCACGTCACCACGAAAACCCAAGTCCATAGCCGAAGTGTGCTTACCGGATCCTGCCTGCGACAGCGGTTCGGCTCACAGCGTGAAAGCTCGACCAGCGGGACGAAACTTGCCACCGCTGCCGCCCCAACACTCGACCACACCGGTCCGCGGCAGAAAAGTGGACTGGACGTTTTCACGACTCACTCACAGTGAGCTCGGTGGTCATCCCGCCAACCGCACCGCGGCTACTTCCGGCCATCCCGGAGCCTGCCCGTCTGGCGAGGACATGCGCTTCTTCTTGTTCAGCTCACCGGCTCCCCGGCCTGCCTCGGCCCGGCCGATGCGCGGGGACCGGCGCCAGCCGCACGCCCCGCGCAGGCTCGGCCGGGAGCAGGAGGCCCCGCCGGGGCCGCCTTGACTCTGTGGGCAATTCGAACTCCGGGGATGAACCGGGAAATGATCTCGGATGCCCTGTCCCAGGTCGCTGACCTGGGGTTAGTGCCCCCGACGGGACTCGAACCCGCACTGAATCGATTTTAAGTCGACTGCCTCTGCCGGTTGGGCTACGGGGGCATGAGCAGCTTAAGCCCCCGTAGCTGCTACGACTTGGAAGCCCGCGTGAACTCTTCCTTCGGGTTGTTGATCTGACCCAGCGAGACGACCTCGCGGCGGAGCAGGCCGCCCAGGAGCCAGTCCAGCAAGATGCGGACCTTGCGGTTGAACGTCGGCATGGCCTTGACGTGGTACGCGCGGTGCATCAGCCAGGCGACGAAGCCCTTGACCTTGACGTTGAAGGTGTCCGCGACGCCCTTGTGCAGGCCGAGGCTCGCGACCGAGCCCACGTTCTTGTGGTAGTAGTCCACCGGCTGGCCGCCACGCAGCACCTTGATGATGTTCTTCGCCAGGTGCCTCGCCTGCCGCACCGCGTGCTGGGCGTTCGGCGGGCAGGTGGCCGTCGGGTCCTCCTCGGTGCGCGAGAGGTCCGGCACCGCGGCGATGTCGCCCGCCGTCCAGGCGTCCGGGTGGCCGACGACCTGCAGGCCGGCCGTCGCCTGGAGCCTGCCACGCTTGTCGATCGGGAGGTCCGAGTTCGCGAGCACCGGGTTCGCCTTGACACCGGCGGTCCAGATGATCGTGTCGCTCTCGAACTCCGTGCCGTCCGACAGCACCACGTGGCCGTTCTCGAACGACTTCGCGGCCGTCGAAAGGTAGACCTCGATGCCGCGCTTCTCGAGCTGCTCCACCGTCCAGACGCCGAGGGTCTCGCGGACCTCGGGCAGGATGCGGCCGGCCGCCTCGACAAGCACCCAGCGGATGTCGTCGGGCTGGATGTTCTCGTAGTAGCGCGTCGCGAAGCGGGTCATGTCCTCCAGCTCGGCGAGCGCCTCGATCCCGGCGAACCCACCGCCGACCACGGTGAACGTCAGCAGCCGCTTGCGCAGCTCGGGGTCGAGCGTGCTTGCGGCCTCGTCCAGCTTGGTGAGCACGTGGTTGCGGAGGTAGATCGCCTCACCGATGGTCTTGAAGGCGATGCCCTCCTCGGCCAGGCCGGGGATCGGCAGCAGCCGTGCGACCGAACCGAGCGCGACCACGAGGACGTCGTAGTTGAGCTGCTCGATGTGCCCGTCGGCGGCCTCGACCGTCACGGCCTTCCGCTCGTGCTCGATCTTGGTGACGCGCGCGGTCAGAACGTGGCAACGCCGGAGAGCCCTGCGCAGCGGCACGACCACGTGCCGCGGCTCGATGGACCCGGCAGCCGCCTCAGGGAGGAACGGCTGGTAGGTCATGTGCGGCTGAGGGTCGACCACGGTCACGGACGCCTCGTTGGCGCGGAGCTTCTTCTGAAGCCCCAGAGCCGTGTACAGGCCGACGTACCCGCCACCGAGAACGAGGATCCTCGTGGGTTCCGACTTGGCTGCCATGACTCCATGTTCGCACCGTGTCAAGCGAACCGCTCGTGGGCCCTACCTGGCTGTGACCAGCGTCGCCACGTTACGCAAACGATTCAGTTGAGCCCCGCCAGTGACGCCGCTTTCGCGAAGATCTCCCGCAGCATCGCGGGGGTCAGCCTGCCGGTGAAGGTGTTCTGCTGTGAAACGTGATAACACCCGAGGAGATGCAGGTCTGCGGGGCCTTCGAGGAGCAGGTGCACGCCGTGCCCGAAGCGCGGCCGCGGCCGCGGCACCGCCCACCCCGCGGCGGCCAGCACGGGCAGCAACGCCTGCCACCCGAAGCCGCCGAGCACCACCACGGCGCGCAGCGTGGGCTTGAGCAAGTCGAGCTCACGTGCTAGCCACGCGCCGCACGTGTCGCGCTCGGCGGGCGTGGGCTTGTTGTCGGGCGGCGCGCAGTGGACGGGCGCGGTGATCCGCGTGCCGCGCAGGGTCAGCCCGTCGTCACGCCGGACCGATGTCGGCTGCGAAGCGAGGCCCACGTCGTAGAGGGCCTGGAAGAGCACGTCCCCGGAGCGGTCGCCGGTGAACATCCGCCCGGTGCGGTTGCCACCATGCGCGGCGGGAGCCAGGCCCACCACGGCCAGCGACGCGTCCGGCGGGCCGAACCCGGGCACCGGCCTGCCCCAGTAGGTCTCGCTCGCGTAGGAGGCGCGCTTGACCTCGGCGACGTGCTCGCGCCATTCCACCAGCCGGGGGCACGCGCGGCACTCGCTCACCTGCCGGTCGAGCTCGGCCAGGGTCCTCGCCGTGATCACCACACGTCCATTGTCCCTTGATCTAGGTTGGACGCATGCCCGAGAAGACCACCAACGGCGAGACCGAGCACCCCGCGAACGGCGACGGCGCGAAGGCGGAACCCGCCGAACCCACCGACGACCTGGTGACCACACGGCACAGCCTCACCGTCAAACGCCGCAAGCTCACCTACACCGCGCAGACCGGCCGGATCGTCCTCCGCAAGGAGATCCTCACCGACGGCAAGTTCGAGGGTCACAAACCCAAGGCCGAGGTGTTCGTCACCGCGTACACCCTCGACGGCGCGGACCCCGCGACGCGGCCGGTGACGTTCGCCTTCAACGGCGGGCCCGGCTCGTCGAGCATCTGGCTGCACCTCGGCGTGCTCGGCCCACGCCGGATCGTCTCGGGCGACGTGAACGACCCCGAACCGCCGCCGTACCGCCTCGCCGACAACCCCGACACCCTGCTGGCGCACAGCGACCTGGTGTTCATCGACCCGGTCTCCACGGGTTACTCGCGGGCGGCCGCCGGCGAGAAACCGAAGGACTACCACGGGTTCACGCCGGACGTGGAGTCGGTCGGCGAGGTGATCCGGCTGTGGACGTCACGCAACGAGCGGTGGCTCTCACCGAAGTTCGTGGCGGGCGAGTCCTACGGCACGCTGCGCGCGGCGGCCCTCGCGACACACCTGCAGGACCGGCACGGGCTCTACCTCAACGGACTGCTGCTGATCTCGTCGGTGCTCGACATGGGCACGATCGTCTTCAGCGAGGGCAACGACCTGCCGTACTCGCTGTACCTGCCGACGTACGCCGCGATCGCGCACTACCACGGCAAGCACGGCGACCGGCCGCTCGACGACGTCCTCGCCGAGGCCGAGGAGTTCGCCTCCCGCGACCTGCCGTGGGCACTCCAGCGCGGGGCCCGGCTCACCGAGGAGGAGCGCGCGGACGCGGTGTCGAGGCTCGCGTACCTCGCCGGGCTCTCGGAGTCCTATGTGGACCGAGTGAACCTGCGCATCGAGCACGTCCGGTTCTTCACCGAGCTGCTGCGCGACCAGGGGCTCACCACGGGCCGTATGGACGGCCGCTTCACCACGTGGGAGCCCGACGGTGGGCGCGAGCACATGAGCGACGACGCCTCGGTCTCGCGCATCATCGGCGCCTACTCCGCGGGCTTCAACCACTACGTGCGCGCGGAGCTCGGCTACTCCAACGACCTGCCGTACGAGATCCTCTCGCTCGACGTCAACCGCGCGTGGTCGTACTCCGACTTCGAGGGCCGTCCGGTGTCCGTTGTGGACGGTCTGGGCGCGGCGATGCGCGCCAACCCGCACCTGAAGGTCCACGTGGCGCTGGGGCACTACGACGGCGCCACTCCGTACTACGCGGCCGAGCACGTGCTCGCGCGCCTGCAGATCCCCGAGGAGCTGCGGGACAACGTCGAGACGGTGTACTACCCGGCGGGGCACATGATGTACGTCCACGAGCCCTCGCGCGTGCAGCAGTCGAAGGACCTGGCGAAGTTCGTGAAGTCCGCCGCCAACCGCTGACCCCTTATGCAGTGAAGGCCACCATCACTGCGTTGAACGCAGGCATGGTGGCCTTCACTGCGGTTGGGGTTACAGGTGGCGGGCGCCGTTCTTCACCGCGGCGTAGGCGTCAACGGCTCCGTGGCCGTAGAAGCCGTTGAACTCCGGGGTGCCCGTACAGGTCGCGGTGAACGACTCGTCTCGGCCCTCGTCGAGGTAGTCGACGGTGTTCGGCACGGGGCAGGCGATCTCCGCGGCGGTGCCGAGCAGCACCCGCTCCACGGCCTCCGGGTTCATCCCGAACCGCTTGCCCCAGCCGTGGCCGTACTCCGACACGATCAGCGCGGCGACCCCGCTCGCGTGCGGCGCGGCCATCGACGTGCCCTGCAGGTACTGGTAGTACCCGACCGTGCCGTCGGCGGCGGTCGCCTTCTGGACGCCGAGTTCCATGCCCTGCGGCGTGATGTCGCCCTTGGCGTCCACGTTGCCCTCCGCGACCGCGACGTTGCGCGGATAGGCGGAGAGGATCATGTTCTCGTTGGCCCGGAACCAGTCCGTGCCGAAGTAGTCCCGGTAGTAGCCGCCCGGCGCGGACACCGAGATCTGCTCCGTGCCGTAGTTGGAGTAGTCGGCCTTGGACTGAGACGGACCGAACGAGGACACCGAGATCGTGTGCGCGCCCTCAGTGGGCATCGAGAGGCACGTCGTGTTGTCGATGTCGCGCTCGTGCTCGTTGCCGGCCGGGTAGTTCGGGCTGCTGGCGTCCGGCTGCGGCGCGCCGAGGTCGGCGTGCTGGTTGCCGAGCGCGACGACCTGCGTGACGCCCTTGCGGTGGGCGTACTTCAGCGCGCGGTTCACGGCCTCCACCGTCATGCGCTGCGCCGCCTGCTGCTCCGGCGAGTCGGCCGGGTTGGCCGCGCAGTTGTACAACCACGGATCCACGTAGAACGACATGTTGATCACGTCCACGCCCGCGTCTCCCGCGTAGGTGATCGCGTCGACCACCGGCTGCAGGAAGAAGTACCCGGCGTCCTGTCCGGCCCGCAGGTTCACGAGCGTGACGCCGGGCGCGACACCCGAGATGCCCGTGCCGTTCGCTGCGGCCGCGATCGTGCCCGCCACGTGCGTGCCGTGCCCGTTGTCGTCGTGGTCGACCGGGTCGACGCAGCCGCGGAACTCGCACGGCCCGTCCACCTCATTGCCGTTCGGGTCCGCGGGGATGTCGCGCACGAAGTTGCGCGAGGTCTTGCGGTCGAAGTTCGGCGCGAGGTCGGGATGGGTGCCGTCGACACCGGTGTCGATCACGCCGACCTTGACCCGCTCGTCGCCGGGCTGCACGGTCCTGGCCAGGTCGGAACGAACGGACTTCAGGCCCCAGAGCTTGTCGTCGAGCGGATCGGTGCCCACGGGCCTCGAGGTCGGCCGCTTCGCCCGCGCCGGGGCGGGCTCGACGTGCTGGTTCTCCTTCTCCACCGCGTCGTGCGGCCTGCCGGAGCCGTCCTGCCTCGGCGCCTCGCCGATCGGGCGGGCCTCGGCAGCGCCGTAGACGGCGGGGTCCGCGGACACGCGCTCCGTGAAGCCGTTGGCCGGCGCGGTCGCCGTGATCAGGCCGGTGGCCGGGTTCGTGCGGAGCACGGTGCCCCCGGCGTCACGCACCGCCTGTGCGGCGTCGGCGGCGCTGCTGCCCGCCTCGGCGAGCACGGTGAACTCGGTGGCCGGTCCGGACAGGGCGGGCTGCGCCGTCGCGACGGGGGCGGTGACGCCCACGACACCGCCGATGAGCGGCACGGCCAGCGCGGCGGCAAGGAGCCTTGGTCTTCTCACTCGGTTCCTCCTCGAAAAGCGATGAGAGGAACCTATGGCCCCGGTGCCCTCGGGTGGGCGAAAAACCAACGAAAGTCGGGTCAGGCGAGGGAAAGCGCGATGCCGTCGAGGATGTCGTGCTCGCTGACCACGAGGTCGGCGGGCCCGCCGCGCTGCGCGAGCTGTTCGGCGAGCACCTGCACGATCAGCGCACCGCCGCCGATGACGTCCACGCGCCCGGGGTGGATCACGGGGTTCGCCGCCCGCGCGTCGTGGTCGGCCGCGAGCAGCCCGCTCGCGATGCGGTCGATGTCGGCCCTGGCGAGCCGCGAGAGGTGCGTGCGCTCGGAGTCGTACTCCGGCAGCTCCTGCGCGACCGCCGAGAGCGTGGTGACCGTGCCGGCCACACCGATCCACGTTCGCGCCTTCGACACGTCGACGGCGGCGAAGGCATCGGCGAGCACCTCGGCGGCCAGCTCGCGGCCTGCCGCGATCTCCTCGGCCGTCGGAGGGTCGCTGCGCAGGGTCCGCTCGGTGATCCGGACGCAGCCGATGTCCACCGAGCGCGCGGCGAACACGTCGGCGCGCTGCCCGTCCCACGTGCCGAGCACCAGTTCGGTGGAGCCGCCGCCGACATCCACGACCAGGAACGGCCCGTCGTCCGGATCCTGCTCCCCCACCGCGCCGGTGAACGACAGCCGCGCCTCCTCGTCTCCCGTGATCACCTCGGCCTCGACGCCGAGCACGTCGCGGGTCATCGCGAAGAAGTCCTCACGGTTGCTCGCGTCGCGCGTGGCCGACGTCGCCACCATGCGCACCTTCTCCACGCCCTTGCGCCGCGCGGCGATCGTGTACGCCGCCAACGCCTCGCGCGTGCGCTCCAGCGCCTCGGGCGCGAGCCGCCCGGTGGCGTCGACGCCCTGGCCGAGCCGCACGATCCGCATCTCCCGGTGCAGGTCGCGCAGGTCGACACTGCCGTCGTGGCGGTGCGTCAGCTCGGCGACGAGCAGGCGGATGGAGTTCGTTCCACAGTCGATGGCGGCTACGCGTGGCATGCGCTCACCCTAGTGTCCTCGGCGCCACCTCCCCGGTCGTGGTCGTGGGCGTGGTCGTGGTCGTCGGCGGGGTGGTGGTCTCGCAGTTCGGCGGCGTCGGGCTCGGCGAGGTCGTCTCCGTTGGCGAGGCCGGCGTCGTCGTGGGCGGCGGCTCGCACGTGTCCGTGGTGGTCGGCGGTGTCGTCGTCGTGGTGCCGGGCGGCGGGCCGGTCTCGCTCGGCAGTTGCGTGCCCGGAGGAGGCGAACCGGGCGGCGTGGTGCCGGTGCCGCCCGTCGACGGCGGTGGGGCGCCCGGCGCGGCCGGTGGCGGCGCGACCGGTGACGGCGCCTCGGTGGCGACCACCTGCGGCACGGCGAGCGGCACCCGGCTGTCCGGCACGGTCGCGACGCCGTCGCGGTACGCCTGCGCCCAGAGGATCACGGTCTCGACGTAGGTGTCGGAGTTGTTGTACCGGTAGAGCGCGGCGCGCAGCTGGTCGTCCTTGGCGAGATCCAGCCCGCCCGAGCAGAGGTAGCGGCCGGTGGCCACGGTCGCGTCGAAGATGTTGTTCGGATCGCGGACGCCGTCGCCGTTGCCGTCGGCGCCGTAGCGGGCCCAGGTGGCCGGGATGAACTGGGTGGGACCGACCGCGCGGTCCCAGGTGGTGTCGCCGTCGTAGCGGCCGCCGTCGGTGTCGGGGATCGCGGCGACCGGGCCGACGCCGTTGAGCACGGGGCCGAGGATGGGCTCCAGCGTGTCGCCGTTCGGTCTCACGTAGCCGCCGCGCGCGTGGTTCGACTCGATGCGCCCGATGCTCGCGATCAGCGCCCAGTCGATGTGGCAGGCGGGGAACTCGGCGCCGACGACGCGGGCGGCATTGCGGTACGCCTCGAGCGCCGTGCTCGGGATGCCGAGTGGGCCGGGAGAGGGAAGTTCGTAGGCGGTCAGGTCTTCGGGATCGGGAGCGTCCGGCAGGCTTCCGTCCACACCGATCTGGCCGGGCTCCGGCGGGTAACCGCCCTCGAGGGCCATGGTCCCCGAGTACTCGGTGGCGGCCGTGTTCACCCACTGGGCCGCCGTCTCGCTCACCAGCGCCGCGGGAAGCACGGCGAGTGCTCCGCCGAGCGCGGCGGCGAAAGCCTTGTGCCGCAGGCCGAATCTCCGGAAGACGCCGAGTGTACGGCTCGCGTCCACGGCCTGCCCCCCTTACCCGCGTTCCTGGCGATGACGTGGGGTAAGCCTGCCTCAACGGGAAGCGGGAATCAGCCGCTGTCAGCGAATTCTCAGCAGGATTGCTCCGTCTGGACCAATGGAGCGCAGTCTCCTGAGGGCCAACCCTCCGTTCGCAACAGCTCCAGCGTCTCGTCGCCGAACGGGTTCACGCCGGGGCCGCACGCGAGCGTGTGCGCGAGGTGGACGTGCAGGCACTTGACGCGGCCGGGCATGCCGCCCGCGCTCACCTCGTGGCCGAGCGGGTCGATCGCGTCGCGCTGGGCCAAATAGGACTCGTGCGCGCGCTGGTACGCGGCGGCCAGTTCGGGGTCCTCGCCGAGCCGTGCCGTCATCTCCTTCATGAGCCCGGACGCCTCGAGCTTGCCGACGAGCGACGTGAGGGTGGGGCAAGTCAGGTAGTAGAGCGTGGGAAACGGCGTGCCGTCCTCCAGCCGGGGACTGGTCTGCACCACGTTCGGATGCCCGCTTGGGCACCGGGCCGCGACTGCGCGCAACGCCCTCGGCGGCCTGCCCAGCTGTTGCGCGATGATCTCCCGGTCCGCGTCGGTCACGGGCTCGAAATCGGTCTCATTCACCCTTGGTCACGCTATCCCACAACATCTCGTACCAGGCCAAGCCCTGAGCCGGGGCGCTCTCGTCGCCCTCGGGCCGTTGCTCGGACTGCTTGTCCTCCGGCAGCTGCACCATGTACGGCGTCTCGCCGGGCATCACGTAGCGGAGCCTGCGCCTGGCCTCGGCCTCCACCTGCGCCGGGTCGCTCAGCTCCGCCTTGCGCGCCTCCAGCTCCGCCACCTGCTGCTCCAGCTCCGCCTGCCGAGCTTCCTCCGCGGCGACGTCGGCGCGCTGGGACAGGTACGTGCGCAGCGGCACGGCGATCGTGAACGCGAGCGCGCACACAACGATCGCGACGACCGCCGCCCGCCTCGTGGTGGACATGCCGAGCACCTTCGCGGCGCCCGACGCCCGTGTCGCGGTCAGACCCCGACGCAGGCGCGACCTACGGTCCTCGCGCCGGGCACGCTGAGGACGGCGGGGCGACGAACTCTGCGCCCGTCCCCCGCCTCGCCTGCCGCGCGCCCTGCCCCGCTCGGCCACGTGTCTGCTCAGCTCTCCGGGGTGAATCTCGGGAAGGCCAGGTCGCCGGCATAACGCGCGGCGTCCGCCAGGGTCTCCTCGATCCGCAGCAGCTGGTTGTACTTGGCCACGCGCTCGCTGCGCGCGGGAGCACCGGTCTTGATCTGGCCAACGCCCGTTGCCACGGCGAGGTCGGCGATCGTCGTGTCCTCGGTCTCGCCGGAGCGGTGGCTCATCATGCACTTGTAGCCGTACGACGTGGCCAGCGTCACCGCGTCCAGCGTCTCCGACAGCGTGCCGATCTGGTTGACCTTCACCAGCAGCGCGTTCGCCGCGCGGCGGGAGATGCCCTCCTCGAGCCGGTCGGGGTTGGTGACGAACAGGTCGTCGCCGACCAGCTGCACGCGCTCGCCCAGCTCCGAGGTGAGCCGCACCCAGCCGTCCCAGTCGTCCTCGGACAGCGGGTCCTCGATCGACACCAGCGGGTAGCTGTCCACCAGCTCGGTGTAGTAGCCGATGAGCTGCTCGGCGCTGCGCTTGGAGCCCTCGAAGGTGTAGGCGCCGTCGTCGAAGAACTCGGTGGCGGCCACGTCCAGTGCGAGCGCGATCTCGCTGCCCGGCTTGTAGCCGGCCTTCTCGATCGCGGTGACGATGATGTCGAGCGCCTCGCGGTTGTTCGACAGGTTCGGCGCGAAGCCGCCCTCGTCACCGAGGCCGGTGGAGAGCCCGCGGCCCTTGAGCACCGACTTCAGCGAGTGGTAGACCTCGGTGCCCCAGCGCAGCGCCTCGCGGAACGAGTCGGCGCCGATCGGCGCGATCATGAACTCCTGGATGTCCACGTCGGTGTCGGCGTGCGCACCGCCGTTCAGGATGTTCAGCATCGGGACCGGCAGCACGTGCGCGTTCGGCCCGCCGAGGTAGCGGAAGAGCTCCAGCTCGGCCGAGTCCGCGGCGGCCTTCGCGACGGCAAGCGAGACGCCGAGGATGGCGTTGGCGCCCAGCCGCGACTTGTCCGGCGTCCCGTCGAGGTCCAGCAGCTTCTGGTCGACGATGCGCTGGTCGACGGCGTCCACGCCGACCAGGTCGGGGCTGATCTCGTCGAGAACGGCCGCGACAGCGCGCTCGACGCCCTTGCCGTTGTAGCGCTTGGCGTCGCCGTCCCGCAGCTCCACGGCCTCGTGCTCACCGGTCGACGCGCCCGAGGGGACCGCTGCCCGCGCCAGCGTCCCGTCGTCGAGGGCGACCTCCACCTCGACGGTCGGGTTGCCGCGAGAGTCCAGAATCTCGCGTGCGCCCACCTGCTCGATAACCGCCACGCCTTGCTCCTCACCGGGTAGTGCCTGCGACGACGGCACCAGCGTAGCCGCATGCGGTGGTCACCCGTTGGAGGCACGCACTCAGTCCGCGATACGGACCGTCATTGATCTTCGGGACGGATCTCCTGCCAGCCGGCCGGCAGCTCGACGGTGTCGGAGACGCGCTGCCAGAACGCCCAGCTGTTGCCGCCGATGTCCTGCACGGTGAACAGCCTGGCGCCGTAGGGCTGGTCCTGAGGCCTGGTGACCTCCACCTGTTCGCCGACGGCCTCGCACACCCGCTCGTACTGCGCGTCGACGTCGTCGACGTACACCACGTTGAGCTGGCCGACGGGACCGTCGACGCCCTTGCTCTCCCAGTAGTCGGCTCCGACGCACGTGAGCTGGATCTCGGCCGAGCCCGCGATGACGGTGGCCTGGAAGACCTCACCCGCCGCGTCGACGTAGCGGACCTTCTCCTCGAACCCGAAGACGCGGGTCAGCCACTCCAGAGCCTCGGTCGCGTCGGTGTAGTACAGGTACGGCGCGAGGCCGAGATACCTCGGGTCTTCGTCGCTCATGACGGGGTAGTCCACCACATGGGACAACCGGCCCCGGCACTCACCCCGCCTCGGGCACCCCGCACGTGTTGACATCGGGGATCGGTTTCGTGTGATCAAAGTACTCCGGCGGGCGCCTCGAGTCGGGCAGCCCGAGCGCCGTCCGGTCGCTGTAGGCGGGCGCGAGCAGGCCCTTTCGCATCGCCTCGCACGACATCGAGTACGTGAACGACTCGGCGCCGTCGAGGAAGTAGCCGCGGTCCTGCGGGACCCACCGCTCGCCCTCGTACAGCAGGTACGACACGTCGGCACGGAACATGGCGACGAGGTCGAGCGGGGCGAGCGCCTCACGCGGGTCGTCCACGGCGAAGGCGTAGGCGAACACGTAGTTGGTGCGCACGCGCAGCGCCCCAGGTGCGTCCCCCGGCTCGGCGGTCATGGCGCCCCTGATCCTCGGCTCCGCCGCGAGCAGGCGGAAGCCAGGCGCGATGCGGGTCGCGTAGGGAGAGGGCCACTCCGCCTCCCGGAACTGGTGGCGGATCTCCTCACGCTGGCCCTCGGCGAGCAGCGCGAGGAAGGGTTCCACGTCGCCGTGTTCGAGCATCCTGGGGTCGAGGCGGGAGGCGACGATCATGGCCTTGACCTCCTCGTACGCCCTGGCGACCCGCTCGGCGGTGAAATCGCCGACGGCGACGGCCCTCGGCACGACGATGGCGTCGGCGCCCTCGGCCCAGTCGTGCGCGGGGGTGTCCGCGAACGGGCGGTTCAGGTCGATCGGGTCGGCCGAGGGCCGGTCGGCGTAGCTGCCGACGGGCTTGTCGTCACGAGCCTGCTGGATGTAGTAGATGCCGCCGCCCGCGAGGGCCAGCACCACCGCGACGAGCGCGATCGCGCGGCTGCGCCGGAAGCGCTTCCTCGGCCGCTGCCCCCAGGTCTCGACCTGCTTCTTACGGACCTTCTTCGCCTCCCGGCGTCCCTTCCTGGCGCCCTTGCGCGCGTTGCGCTCGGCCCGCCGGACCCACTCGGGATCTCGCAGATCGGGATTCTCGAACGGATCCGGCTTCACCGGTGCCTCCAACTGAGTGATCACGAAAACGTCCGTTGATCGGCGGCACAGCGGTTCTCGTTAGCGGAAACGGGTGGATCATGGCCGTTTCGAGATCTTGGCGAGGGTCGAGAAACGGTGCTCCCGGAGGTACCGTCGAGAGAATCATGGTTGACGAGGAGCCAGTACCGGCGCCTTCGGGCGAAGCACGGTTCCGCGCGTTCCGTCAGGCAGAGGCGCTCGTCCAGCGGCGGCGCCCGCTCGACGCGCTGAAGGCACTGGAACCGGTGCTCGACGCGGAGCCGGACAAACCAAGCGTGCAACTGCTCGCCGGCCGGGCGTACTTCCACTCCGCGCAGCTCAACCGGGCCGAACAGGCGTTGACGCGGGTGGTGGAGATGGATCCCTCCGATCACTACGCCCGCTTCGTACTGGGCAGGACGTTGCAGCGCCTCGGCCGGTTGGTCGAGGCGCTCGCACAGTTGCGGATGGCGTCGGCGATGAACCCCGTGCCGGAGTACCAGGACGCGATCGGCGAGGTCAGCGCCCGCCTCGCATTGGGCAACACCTAGCGCGCATCCGCAGTGAAGGCCACCTTCACTGCGTTCAACGCAGGCATGGTGGCCTTCACTGCGGTCAACGCCGGTCGGTCGGCTCACCGCGGCCGGGTCGCCTCCGCGTAGCCGTCGGCGCCGCTGAAGACGTCCTGGCCGTAGTCGACCGAGCGGTTGTAGGCGAGCACGGCGTCCCACCAGCCCTGCGGCGTGGCGAGGTCGCGGCCCTGCGCGCACAGGTACCTGGCCGCCGCGAGTGCCGCGTCGTCGATGTCCTGCGGGTCCGGCTCGGCGCCGTCGCTGGTCGCCCGCGCTCCCCAGCGTTCCCACGTCTCCGGCAGGAACTGCATGGGCCCGACCGCGCGATCCCACGAGATGTCGGCGTCGAGCCTGCCGTCGTCGGTGTCGCGGATCTCGCGCACACCCGGCGAGCCGTCCAGCGCGATGCCGATGATCGGCCGCTCGGGCCTGCCGTCGTCGCCGATGCTGTTGCCGTCGAGGCTGCCGTGCCGCGACTCGACCCGGCCGATGCCGGCGAGCGTGCCCCACGAGAGCCGGCACTCGGGCCGTTCGCCGCGCAGCCACATCTCCGCCCTGCCGTAGGCGGCGGCGACGCGCGCCGGGATGCCCGTGGCGTCGGCGACCCGTTCGGCCCAAGCGTCGAGCTCGGCCTGGTCGGAGGCTCTCGGCCGGTCGACCGGGGCGGCGAGCGCCGCTCTCGGCACGGTCTCGTGCGAGCGCGGGCGCTGGTCGGGGATCACCAGCGCGGCGTCGCGCTCGTTCTCCTCCTTGCGCACGCCGATGGTGAGGATCAACGTCAGGCCCGTCGCCACGACCAGGAGCGTGAGCGCGAGCCGGGCGAGGGCGGGCCGGGGTAACGGGCTGCGATGCCCGTCCGGCACGCGTGGTCGCCCGGACGGGGTGGGCTCGGTCACCCGGTCAGGTTACGTGGACTGGACCGGCCAGAAACGGCGCCACCCGTCCGCGTCGAGGGCCGCCGGGTCGAACCCGGCCTCGCGGGCCGCCCGCTCGGCGGCCCGGACGTCGTTGGCGAACGCCTTCGCCACCGCGCGCAGCGTGCCCTCGGGGTCGACCCCGCCCCGCCGCGCGCCCGCCGCGATGCGGAACAGCTTCGAGCCCTCGTCGGCGCCGGAGGGCAACAGGTCGTACGGCAGCCCGGCGCGGCCCGTGCGGTGCCCGAGCTTCCCGGCCAGCGCGGCGGCGGGCTGACCGAGTGCCACACCATCCACAATGGACTCACGGCGCTTTTCGGCCTGTTTGAGCTCCTCCCACCGCACCTGCTGGCGCTCGGCGGTGTGCACGGCCTCGGAGCCAGAGAACACGTTGGGATGCCTGCCGACGAGCTTGGCGACGAGCTCACCAGCCACCTCGTCGATGTCGAACGGGTCGGTCTCGTGCTCGGCGGCGACCCGCGCGTGGAACAGCACCTGCAGGAGCACGTCGCCCAGCTCCTCGCGCAGCGCGGCGCGGTCGCCCTCCTCGATCGCGTCGAGCAGCTCGTACGTCTCCTCGACGAGGTACTGCCGCAGCGAGTCGTGCGTCTGCGCGGCATCCCACGGGCAGCCGCCCGGCGAGCGCAGGCGGTCCATCACCTCGGCAGCCTCCGCCAGTGGTGGCACGGGGGTTTCGACCACGGTCGCGCCGGCGGCGAGGAGAGCGGCGGCACCCGGCTCGTCCGTGCTGGTCGTGATGAGCACGACCCCGGAGTGCCGCGTCAGCTCCGCTGGCTGCGGCGCGGGTTTCGCGTCGAGTGCCGTGCGGGTCACCTCGGGCAGGTCGGCGGCGGCGAAGACGTGCTCGGCCTGCCTCAGCGCGGTCAGTGCCGCGGCAGGGAGCACCGCCGGCAGTGCGGGAGAGACGAGCACCACCGTCGGGGAAAGCCAGGTCATGGCTGCACGGTACGGGACTGGAGCTGGTAACCGGAAAGCTCGCCCTCGCTGGCCGCGGGCGAGAGGGCCGTGGCGTCCCACACGCCATAGCGGGGGTTCACGCGCACGCCGAGCTCGTCCGCGATGGGCTGCAGCAGCCGCAGGCCCGCGAAGTAGAGGTACTGCGGGTCGGCCTGTGCCGTGGAGGCCGAGCCGTCGCCGGCGGAGACGTTGCGCTCCTGGACCAGAGCCACCAGCCATTCCGCCTGCTCCTGGCTGGGCTGGATCACCAGCACCGAGCCTTCCGAGGCGCCGAACACCGCGCTCGCCGCGATCTCGGGCTGGTTCTGCAGGGTCTGTGCCATCGGCAACTCGCTGTCGATCAGCTGGTTGCCGCTCTGGCGAACGATCTGCTCGACGCGGCCGGGGTCCGCGGCGATGTCGCGGCCGATCTCCAGCGCCTGGTCCTTCGCGGTCGCGCCGGGGCTCTCGGTGACGATCGAGGTGCCGACGAGCCGCACGGACACACGGTCGACGTAGTGCTGCGCGAGCTGCTGCAGCAGAACTTGATCGGTCGCGAGCTCGCGGACCCGCTCGGGGATCACGCCCGCGCCCCTGGCGACCGCGTCGACGCCGCCGCTGCCCTCGATGAGCGCGTCGACCTCGGCGGGATCGGCCCGAAGGCCCTCGCGCTGCGCGGCGATCATGGTGAGTTCGTGGATGATCCGGCTGCGCACCACCTCGCGCGCCTGCAGGTCGAGCTTGCGCTGCTCCTGCGCCTGCTCGGCCTCGGGCACGTTGTCCAGCAGCCAGCGGACCTCCTGCTGGACGTCCTCCAGCGGGATCGAGCGGTCACCGATGATCGCGGCGGAGCCGACCTGGCTCGGTCCGGATCCACAGCCGGCGAGCACGAGACCGGCGACAACGGCGGTGAGGAGCGTGACGGGGCGGCGAATGATCCGGATCACAGCGCGTACCCTCTCACACCCCCGGGTGGGCCTCGCAACCGAGCACGCGGTCGAGGTGATAACGCATCGTCGCCATCGCCTGCTCGCTCGACGTCTGTCCGAACGCGACCTTGATGCCGAGGCTGTCGGCGAGCGACCAGACGACGCGCGCCTCCTGCTCTGGGTCGAGCCCGGCGGGCGCCCGCCCCTCCGCCTGCGCGGTGCGGACCACGTGGGCGGCCAGGTCGTGCAGCACGGCGTCGTCGCCGAACAGGACCTCGAAGACCTCGGCGTTCTCCTGCGCCCGCGCGTAGTAGGCGACGCTCGCGCGGATCACCTGGCGCGTCTCGGGGTGGTCTCCGAGCACCTCGTCGATCGCGGCGCGCAGCACCTGCTCCTCGCCGACCTCGTCGGGCAGGCGGCGCAGCCGATCGGCTATGCGGGTCTCCATGCGCCGCATCGCGAGGCGCACGCCGTGCAGCAGCATCTCCTCCTTGGTGCGGAAGTAGTGCTGCACGCGGCCCATCGAGACCCCGGCCTCGGCGGCGACCTCGCGCAGGCTCACGGCCTCCAGGCCCGACCGCGCGGCCAGTCGCAGCACGGCGGCGGCGATCCCGGCTCGCTGCGCTTCGACGTCGACCTTCCTCGGCACGCCGTCAGCGTAGCAATGCGATCGCATTGACACCGCGAGCGTGCCGCTTTTACGATGCGATCGCATTGACATGGGGGAGGCACGATGGCACAGGAACGCACCGGCACGGCCAACGGCCTGCAGGGAATAGTCGCGTTCGCCGGGATCATGCTGGGGGTGATCCCGCTTGCGGGCTGGCTGATCGCGGGCAGGCACAGCGGACCGTTCCGGCTGGTCTTCGGCGAACAGCGGGGGGCACTCGGCTACGTCGTGCCGCTGCTGGTGATCCTGGGCGCGGTCGTCGTCATCGCCGCGCTGGAGGCGTGGAAGAAACGCGCCTGATCACACGCCCGCGGGCTGCTTCGTCAGCGACGTCAGCAGCTTCGTGCACCAGTCGAGCAGGGCCTCGTCCCGCAGCGGAGGAGCACCGATGCGGCCGCCCGCACCACCCTCCGTGGGCTTCGGCACCGACACCGTGTGCGTCACCGCCTTGTAGACCGCCTTCGGGTACAGCCGCTTCAGTCGCACCAGCTGCGAGTCGGCCAGCTCCAGCGGCGTGAACCGCAGGTTGTTGCCCTGCATGGTCACCTCGGTGACACCCGCGTCGCGGCACGCCTGGCGGAACGCCGCCACCGCGAGCAGCCTGCGCACCGGCTCAGGCGGCTGGCCGTAGCGGTCGATCAGCTCGTCCAGCACCGCATCGAGGCCATCCTTGTCGGAAGCCGCCGCGATCTTGCGGTACGCCTCCAGCCGCAGCCGCTCGCCGGGCACGTAGTCATGCGGGATGTGGGCGTCCACCGGCAGGTCCACCCGCACCTCGGTGGGCGCGGCGTCCTCCTCGGCCGCGCCGCCCGCGCCCGCGTGCTTGCGGAAGACGTCCACCGCCTCGCCGACGAGCCGGACGTAGAGGTCGAAGCCGACGCCCGCGATGTGCCCGGACTGCTCGGCGCCGAGGATGTTGCCCGCGCCGCGGATCTCCAGGTCCTTCATGGCCACCGCCATGCCAGAGCCCAGCTCGGTGTTCTGCGCGATGGTGGCGAGCCGGTCGTGCGCGGTCTCGGTCAACGGCGACTCCGGCGGGTACAGGAAGTAGGCGTAGCCGCGCTCCCGGCCCCGGCCGACGCGGCCGCGCAGCTGGTGCAGCTGGGCAAGGCCGAGCAGGTCGCCGCGCTCGACGATCAGCGTGTTGGCGTTGGAGATGTCCAGCCCGGTCTCGACGATCGTGGTGCACACGAGCACGTCGAACTCGCGCTCCCAGAAGCCCTGGATGATCTGCTCAAGGCGGTGCTCGTTCATCTGGCCGTGCGCGGTCACCACGCGCGCCTCGGGCACCAGCTCGCGCAGCCGCCGCGCCGCCTTCTCGATCGAGGAGACGCGGTTGTGCACGAAGAACACCTGGCCGTCCCGCAGCAGCTCGCGCCGGATCGCCGCGGCGACCTGCTTGTCGTCGTAGGCGCCGACGTAGGTCAGGATCGGGTGCCGGTCCTCGGGCGGCGTCAGGATCGTCGACATCTCACGGATCCCGGCCATGCTCATCTCCAGCGTGCGCGGGATCGGCGTCGCCGACATCGTCAGCACGTCGACGTGGGTGCGCAGGGCCTTGATGTGCTCCTTGTGCTCGACGCCGAACCGCTGCTCCTCGTCCACGATCACCAGACCGAGGTCCTTGTACCGCACGCCGGTCTGCAGCAGCCGGTGCGTGCCGATCACGATGTCGACCTCGCCGGAGGCCAGTCCCTCCAGCGTCTTCTCCGACTCGGCGGGCTCGGTGAACCGGGAGAGGCCCTTGATCGTCACCGGGAACGAGCGCATGCGCTCGGAGAACGTGTTCAGGTGCTGCTGCGCGAGCAGGGTCGTCGGCACGAGCACCACCACCTGCTTGCCGTCCTGCACCGCCTTGAACGCCGCGCGCACCGCGATCTCGGTCTTGCCGTATCCCACGTCACCGCAGATCACCCGGTCCATCGGCACGCCGCGCTCCATGTCGGCCTTGACCTCGTCGATGGCGCCGAGCTGGTCGGCGGTCTCCACGAACGGGAACGCGTCCTCCAGCTCCCGCTGCCACGGAGTGTCCTGCCCGAAAGCGTGGCCCGGCGCGGCCTGGCGGGCGGCGTAGAGCTGCACGAGCTCGGCGGCGATCTCCTTGACCGCCTTGCGCGCCTTGGCCTTGGTGTTCTTCCAGTCGGAGCCGCCGAGCTTGTTCAGCGTCGGCAGCTCGCCGCCGACGTAGCGCGACACCTCGTCGAGCTGGTCGGTGGGCACGAAAAGGCGGTCGCCGGGGTGCCCGCGCTTCGACGGCGCGTACTCCAGCACCAGGTACTCACGCGTCGCCCCACCGACGGTGCGCTGCACCATCTCCACGAACCGGCCGATGCCGTGCTGGTCGTGCACCACGTAGTCGCCGGACTTGAGCGCGATGGGGTCCACCGCGTTGCGACGGCGCGACGGCATCTTCGTGTTCAGGTCGCGGGTGGAGCGGCCCGCGGTGGCGCCCCGGCCGGTGATGTCGGCCTCGCTGAGCACCACGAGCGCCGACTCCGGCGCCACGAAGCCCTCCGTGAGACCGCCGCACGTGACCGTGACGACGCCTGCCTTGGGCGGCTCGGTGAGGCTCTCGACCTGCGTCGCGGGCACCTCGGCGGCGGAGAGCTGTTCGACCGCACGCGTCGCCGTGCCGGCACCGGCCACCACCACGACGGCGCTGCCGCCCGCCGCGGTGTGGGCGCGCAGGTCGGTGCTCACGCGCTCCAGCTCACCCCGGTAGGCGGGCGCGCCCTCGATGGCGACGTGGTGCACGTCCTGCTCGCTGGTGAGCTGCGACAGCGTCCACCACTTCCGGCCGGTGTCGGCCGCGTGGGTGCGCACCTCGGAGAGACTCCGGTACGCCGACGCGCCGAGGTCGATCGGCGCCGCGCCTCCCCCGGCCGCGCTCATCCACGACGCCTCCAGGAACTCCTGGCCGGTGCGCACCAGGTCGCCCGCGCGGGCGCGGATCTTCTCCGGGTCGGTGAGCACCACGTGGGCGCCCTCCGGCATGGCGTCGGTGAGCAGCTCCAACTCGCCTTCGCACAGCACCGGGATGAGGGCCTCCATGCCCTCGCAGGGGATGCCGTCGGCGAGCTTGGTGAGCATCTCCGCGAGATGCGCGTCGGCCGCATGGACCTCCGCGAGCTTGGCCGCGCGGGCCTTGACGTCGGCAGTCAGCAGCAGCTCGCGGCACGGCGGCGCGGTGACCCCTGCGATCTCGCCCGGCAGCGACCGCTGGTCGGAGACCGCGAACGCGCGGATCTCACTCACCTCGTCACCCCAGAACTCGATGCGGTGCGGGTGCTCGTCGGTGGGCGCGAAGATGTCGAGGATGCCGCCGCGGACGGCGAACTCGCCGCGCTTCTCGACCATGTCCACGCGCGTGTAGGCCAGCTCGACGAGCCGTTCGAGCACGGCCTCGAACTCGCTCTCCTCGCCGACCTTCAGCTCGATCGGGGCGAGGCTGCCGAGACCGGGCGCCATCGGCTGGATGAGGCTGCGCACGGTGGCCACGACCACGCGCAGGCCGCCGTGGTCCGGCTGTGCGAGCCGGTGCAGCACGGCGAGCCGCTTGCCGACGGTGTCGGCCCTCGGCGAGAGCCGCTCGTGCGGCAGCGTCTCCCAGGACGGAAAGTCGGCGACCACGTCGGCGCCGAGGAAGCTGCCGAGCGCAGCCGTGAGCTCCTCGGCCTCCCTGCCGGTGGCCGTCACCGCGAGCACCGGCCTGCCCGCGCCCTGGTCGGAGGCCAGCGCGGCGAGCACGAGCTGGCGCGTCGCCGGTGCGCCGTCGAGGTCGAGCAGCGGCGCGCCCGCGCGCTCGACCACGCCGCGCAGCGCGGGATCAGGAAGAACAGCGGAGAGCAGCCCGGACAGCGACGGCGCGTGCGAGTCGGCCACGAATTCCCCTCACCTGTGTAAGAACCACACGAGAACAGACCCCTGCCCGGGACGAGGATGCGGCAGGGGCTCTCACTCTCCAGGGTATGCGGTTCACCGCGACCCGACGTGCTATGGGGGCAGACTGTCTCCATGCGCGCGCGAAAGATCGCCATTGTCGGCTTCGCCCTGCTCGCCGGAATCACCACGTCCTGCACGGGGGACGCCGCCGAGCCCACCACCGACCCGAGCACGCCGCAAGCTCCGCCGACCGCCAACAGCTCGCAGGCGGGTGTGCCCGCGCTCCGCGTCGAGGAGGTGGCCGGCGGACTCGAACACGGGTGGGACCTCGGCTTCCTGCCCGACGGCCGGATACTCGTCACCGAGCGGCCCGCCCGGTTCAAGCTGATCGACGACGGCGCCGTGAGCGAGGTGCGCGCCGACCTCTCCAGCGTGCACGTCGTGGGCGAGGGCGGACTGATGGGCCTGGTGGTGCACCCGGACTTCGAGCGGTCGCGGCAGTTCACGACGTGCCAGACGCACCAGGAGAACGGGCAGGCCGTGGACGTCCGCCTGGTCACGTGGGCCCTTTCGGAGGACGGCACGAGCGCGAACCGGGTGCGCGACCTGCTCACCGGGCTGCCGGTGAACGACAGTGGCCGGCACTCGGGCTGCCGCCCGACGATCGCTCAGGACGGGGCCCTTCTCGTTGGCACCGGCGACATCGCCGAGGACCCGACGATCCCGCAGGACCGCACCAGCCTCGGCGGCAAGGTGCTGCGCATCGACCTGCGCACGGGCGAAGGCCTGCCGGACAACCCGTTCGCGTCGTCGGCGGACGCGAACGAACGCCGCGTCTACACCTACGGGCACCGCAACGTGCAGGGCGTGGCCGTGCGGCCCGGCACGGGCCAGGTGTTCACCTCCGAGCACGGCCCGACGGGCTTCGACGAGATGAACCGCTCACAGGCCGGTGCGAACTACGGCTGGGACCCCTCGCAGGGCGGCACGGTCGACTTCTACGACGAGGACGTGCCGATGACCGACCTGGAGCGCTTCCCCGACGCGGTCCCTCCACTGTGGACGTCCGGAGAGACGTCGACCGAGGCGCCCTCTGGCGCGGCGTTCCTCTCCGGTGAGCAGTGGGGCGCCCTCGACGGCCGCCTCGCCGTGGTGGCGCTGCGCGGGCAGAAGGTGCTGCTGTTCCAGCTCAACGAGGAAGGCACCGAGGTGACCGAACTGGCCCTGCCGACGGAGCTGAACAACTCCTACGGCAGGCTGCGCGGCGTGCGCACGGGCCCAGACGGCGCGCTGTACATCACCACGTCGGAAGGCTCCGACGACAAGCTGCTGCGCGTAACACCAACCTGACAAGGCCCACCCCACCCCGGCCACCCCGTCCGCAGTGAAGGCCACCTTCACTGCGTTGAACGCAGTGAAGGTGGCCTTCGCTGCGGATGGGCGCGCTCACGAATCGGTCAGGCGCAGTTTCGGTTTGTGTTCCAGGTGCGAGAGGCCGTTCCACGCGAGGTTCACCAGGTGGGCGGCCACCTCGTCGCGCTTGGGCTTGCGCGCGTCGAGCCACCACTGACCCGTGAGCGCCACCATGCCGACCAGCGCCTGCGCGTACAGGGGCGCGAGCTTGCCGTCGTAGCCGCGCGCCGAGAACTCCTTGCCGAGGATGTGCTCGACCTGGCTGGCGATGTCGTTGAGCAGGGTCGAGAACGTGCCCGTGGAGCTGGCCACCGGGGAGTCGCGCACGAGGATGCGGAACCCGTCGTGGGACTCCTCGACGTAGCTGAGCAGCGCCACCGCGGCCTGCTCCAGCATCGCCCTGGGGTGCCCACCGTGCAAAGTGGACACCATGCGGTCGAGCAGCAGCTGGGTCTCGCGGTCGACCACGACGGCGTAGATGCCCTCCTTGCCGCCGAAGTGCTCGTAGACGACGGGCTTGGACACGTTCGCGCGGTGGGCGATCTCCTCGATCGAGGCGCCGTCGAAACCCTTCTCGGCGAAGAGCGCGCGGGCGACGTTGAGCAGCTGCTGCCTGCGTTCGGTGCCGGTCATCCGCACCCTGGGCACCGGGGCGTTCGGCCGCGCCCCGGCAGCCTCACGCCTGGCTCGCCGTCTCCCTGCCACTTGGAAAGAGTAGCTGCGGCGTGCAGCGCCTCCGTTCGGGTGGTGGCGGGAGACGGGCGGGCCTCACGGCAGCATCCGGCGCGGCTACTTCGCCGCGACCGAGAGCTTCTCCAGCCTGGTCGGGGTCGGCCAGCGCACGTTGTACGCCCAGCCGAACTTCTCGAACAGCCAGATGAGGCGCGCCGAGATGTCGATCTGACCCCGCTTGACGCCGTGCCGCGCGGACGTCGGGTCGGCGTGGTGCAGGTTGTGCCACGACTCACCGAACGACAGGATCGCCAGCGGCCAGAAGTTCGCCGACCGGTCACGCGCCGCGAAGGGCCGCTCGCCGATCATGTGGCAGATCGAGTTCACCGACCACGTCACGTGGTGCAGCACGCAGACCCGCACGAGCCCGGCCCAGAAGAACGCCGTGACGCCGCCCCAGAGCGACCACGTCACGAGCCCGCCGATGATGCCCGGCAGCACCAGCGACAGCAGGGTCCACAGCCAGAACAGCTCGTCGACCTTCTTGAGCGCGCTGTCCTTGAGGAGATCCGGCGCGAACCGCTCGGCGTTGCTCTTGTCGCGCTCGAACAGCCAGCCCATGTGGGCGTGCCAGAAGCCCTTGGCGATCGCCAGCGGCGACGTGCCGAACAGCCACGGCGAGTGCGGGTCGCCCTCGCGGTCGGAGAACGCGTGGTGCCTGCGGTGGTCGGCCACCCACGTGATCAGCGGGCCCTGGACGGCCATGCTGCCCGCGATGGCCATCACGACCCGCAGCCACGGCTTCGCCTTGAACGAGCCGTGCGTGAAGTGGCGGTGGAACGACACGGTGATCCCGAGCCCGGAGACCGCGTAGAACACCACGAACAGGGCCACGTCGACCCAGGTCAGCCCCCAGCCCCAGGCGAAGGGCACGGCGGCGATCAGCGCGGCGAGCGGAGCGATGACGCCGAAGTACACCGCGAACTGGACACCTGGGCCGCGTTTGCCGTCGAGAATCGGTTTGGGGCCCTTGGCGGGAGCGGGGGAACCTTCGAGCGTCGCCGTCATGCGCGTCACTTCTTTCCACGAACAGACCTTGGCAAGGGTCACCTTACCTACGTTTCCGTAAGTTACGGTACAGGAGGTTTGACGGCCTTGGGAGAGGCCGAAAGCAGCGTCTTCACCCCTTGCCAGTACCCAATCTCTGACTGGCTATCCTGACCAGGCGCGATCCGCCGTAGTGTAATTGGCAGCACTTCAGATTTTGGTTCTGACAGTCCAGGTTCGAGCCCTGGCGGCGGAGCAACGGAGTTTCGGGTGGCCCGTAGGGGGTGTGTGGCGGCTGCACGGCGAGGAGCTTGACGCGGCTGAGACGCGCCGCCCGGCGTTGGGTGACATGTCCGACGCCTGGCTGCTGGGGCGCGCCCGCGAGCTGATCGCCGCCGTGCAGCGCACCGAGCGCACCGAGCAGCTCAAGGTCATCCAGACCCTCGACGAGCTGCTCGACGAGACCCAGCGCAGGGGCGAGCCAGTCCTGGTCGCGCAGCTGCTGAGGGCCGCCGCGCTCGCCCGGCTCGTCACCCGCGGCATGGTCGACGAGGCCGAGCAGCTGCTCGACGAGATGCTCGCCCACACCAAGCGGCACGGCCTCGCGCTGCTCAGGGCCGACGCACACGCGCTGCGGGGCAGACGGCTCGTGCTGGCCGGCCAGGAGGACGCCGCGCTCACCGAGATCGCCAGAGCGCTGGCCCTGCTCGACGACGCGCCGAGCGCCGACGTGCAGATGGGCAGGCGAGCGTGGGACCGGCTGCTGTCGTCCGCGCTCAACGACTGCTGGATCGTGCTCAACCAGCTCGGCGTGTACGAGGCCGCCGAGGAGGTCATCACGCGCGCCCACCAGGCGATCCGCGACAGCGCGGGCCCGCACGAGATCACGCTGCAGCTGATGAACCGCGTGAAGATGCTGCTCGGCTGGGGCCTGCGGCTCGAACGGGTCGGGCGCTACGACGAGGCCGGGGAGAAGTTCCGCACCGCCGCCTCGATGGCGATCGCCGTGGAGGCCCCGTTCGCGGAGTCGCTGTTCCCCCGCGAGGCCGGCGTGCCCGCGGTGGACCAGGTCGGCGTGCTCGCGGCGTCGCTGGCCTTCGCCGCCCCCAACGCCGCGCACATCGAGCGGCTGCGGCGCCTGCACGGCACGCAGGGCTACCCGCACGAGAACATCCTGGTCACCATCGCGCTGTCCCGCTGCCTGGAGGTCGACGGCCTGCGCGACGAGGCGCTCGACGTGCTGCTGGAGGCACGGCACACGCAGGCCGAGGACAACTCGCAGCCGTCCATGCGCCTCAACCTCGTGCGCGAGCTCGCCCGGATCGGGAACAGCGATCCGGACGACCCCGCCGGCGACGCGGTCGCCTCCGTCGAGCCGGAGAGCAAGCCGACGAGCCCGCTCGCCGACTACGCGGCGACGCTGGAGGCCGAGCTGTGGTCGCTGCGCGAGTCGCAGATCGCCACCCTCAACACCCGTCGCGAGCACGAGCGCCTCTCCGCGGAGCACGGCGCGATCACCCAGCAGGCACTCCAGGACCCGCTCACCGGCCTGCCCAACCGGCGCGCGCTGGACGAGCGGCTGCGCTCGCTGGCCGCCTCCGCGATGGCCCAGCCCCTCGCGGTCGCGCTGGTCGACCTCGACGGCTTCAAGGACGTCAACGACCAACACTCGCACGCCGAGGGCGACGACGTGCTGCGGGTGGTCGCCAGCACGCTGCGTGACGCGCTGCGCGGCGACGACATCGTCGCCCGCTACGGCGGCGACGAGTTCATCGTGCTGCTGCCGGGCGCCCCGCTGTCGGCGGCGACACAGGCGCTGAACCGCTCGGTCAAGGCGGTCGCGTCGCTGCCCCACCACCTCTCGCACGGGGTGACCCTGTCGGTGGGACTCGTCTCCCTGCGCCCGCAGGAGCGCGCCGAGGAGGTGCTCTCGCGCGCCGACGCGGCGATGTACCAGGCGAAACGCCGTGGCGGCAACCAGATCGCCTCGTCGCCGCAGCCCGGCGGCGAGCCCGAGGAACAGCCGGTGGACGACCCCACGTTCGACGCGCGCGAGCACACGTAGGATCGTGGCCCGGTACAGACCTGGCGAAGTGAGGAGTGCCGTGACCGGCCCGCTGAGCACCGTGATCCTGGCCGCGGGTGAGGGAACCCGCATGCGCTCGGACCTCCCGAAGGTGCTGCATCCCATCGCCGGCAGGCCGCTCGTCGAGCACGCGGTGCGGGCGGCGGCCGGACTCGATCCCGAACAACTGGTCGTCGTGGTCGGCCACGGCCGCGAGGCGGTGACCGAGCACCTCGGCACACTGGGCGAGACGCTCGGCAGGACCGTGACCACCGCCGTGCAGGAGAGCCAGAACGGCACGGGACACGCCGTGTCGTGCGCGCTCGACGCACTGCCGTCCGGCCTGTCCGGCACCGTGCTCGTCACCTACGGCGACGTGCCGCTGCTCGACACGGCGACCATGGCCGCGCTGCTGGAGGAGCACGAGCGCAGCGCCAACGCCGTGACGGTGCTGACCTCGGTGGTGGCCGACCCGACCGGCTACGGCCGGATCGTCCGCGACGCCGACGGCGACGTGGCAGCCATCGTCGAGCAGAAGGACGCGACCGACGAGCAGCGCGCGATCCGCGAGATCAACTCCGGTGTCTACGCGTTCGACGCGGCCGTGCTCGCCGACGGCCTCTCGCGCCTTTCCACGGACAACGCGCAGGGTGAGCTCTACCTCACCGACGTGCTCGGCATCGCGCGCGGCGACGGCAAGCACGTCGGCGCGCACGTGGTCGACGACACCTGGCTCACCGAGGGCGTCAACGACCGCGTGCAGCTGTCGGTGCTCGCGGCCGAGCTGAACCGCCGGATCGTGCGCCGCTGGCAGCTCGAGGGCGTGACCGTGACCGACCCGGCGACGACATGGCTCGACGCGGGAGTGAGGCTCGCGCGTGACGTCGTCCTCGCGCCGAACGTGCAGCTGCACGGCGACACGTCCGTCGGTGAAGGCAGCCGGATCGGTCCTGACTCGACACTCACGAACGTGACGGTGGGTGCGGGCGCCAGCGTCGTCCGTACACATGGGAGCGACTCGGAGATCGGCGACGGCGCGTCCGTGGGCCCGTTCGCCTACCTGCGGCCCGGTACGCGTCTCGGTGTAAAAGGCAAGATCGGCACTTTCGTCGAGACGAAGAACGCCGAGATCGGAACGGGCACGAAGGTCCCACACCTGACCTACGTCGGGGATGCGACGATTGGCGAGTACAGCAACATCGGCGCCTCGAGCGTGTTCGTCAACTACGACGGCGTCACGAAGAGCCACACGACGATCGGCTCCCACGTGCGGACCGGATCGGACACCATGTTCGTCGCGCCGGTTACCGTCGGGGACGGCGCGTACAGTGGCGCGGGCACGGTGATCCGCCGCGACGTACCCCCCGGGGCGCTCGCGGTCTCGGGGGCGCCACAACGGAATATCGAAGGCTGGGTGCCCCGGCGCAGGCCGGGTACTGCTGCGGCTCAGGCAGCGGAAAGGGCACTCGCCGCACAGCAGGAAACCGATACCGACGGGGAGTCGCCAGAATGAGTCCGAAGTCCGGCACGCCGAAGAAGAACCTGATGCTCTTCTCCGGTCGTTCACACGTCGAACTCGCGGAAGAGGTGGCCAAGCACCTCAATGTGACGATTACCCCGCAGACGGTGCACACCTTCGCCAACGGCGAGATCTACGTGCGCTTCCAGGAGTCGGTGCGCGGCACGGACGCGTTCGTCATCCAGAGCTACCCGCCACCCATCAACGAGTGGATCATGGAACAGCTCATCATGGTCGACGCGCTCAAGCGCGCGAGCGCCAAGCGCATCACCGTGATCATGCCGTTCTACCCGTACTCGCGGCAGGACAAAAAGCACAAGGGCCGCGAGCCGATCTCCGCGCGTCTCATCGCCGACCTCTTCAAGACCGCGGGCGCCGACCGGATCATGACGGTCGACCTGCACACGGCGCAGATCCAGGGCTTCTTCGACGGCCCGGTGGACCACCTGCTCGCGCAGACGGTGCTCGCCGACCACATTCGCGACACCTACGGCAACGCCGACATCACGGTCGTCTCGCCGGACTCGGGCCGCGTGCGGCTGGCCGAGAAGTGGGCGCAGCAGCTGGGCGACCGGCCGATCGCGTTCATCCACAAGACGCGCGACCCCGACAAGCCGAACCAGGCGGTCGCCAACCGCGTCGTCGGTGAGGTCCGCGGCAGGCTGTGCGTGCTGATCGACGACATGATCGACACCGGCGGCACGATCACGAAGGCCGCCGACGCGCTGCTGGAGGAGGGCGCGGCCGACGTCGTCATCGCCTCGACCCACGGCATCCTCTCCGACCCCGCCGCCGAGCGGCTGGCCAACTGCAAGGCGCGCGAGGTGATCGTCACCAACACGCTGCCGATCCCGGAGGAGAAGCGGTTCGGCAACCTGACCGTGCTCTCCATCGCGCCGCTGCTGGCCCGCGCGATCCAGGAGGTCTTCGAGGACGGCTCCGTCACGAGCCTCTTCGACGGCAGCGCCTGACCCTTTCGCCCAACGGCCCCCAAGGCCACCTTCGGTGCGTTGAGCGCAACAAAGGTGGCCTTGGGGGCCGTTTTGCTGTGCGCGAAAGGGGCTCCCACGGCGGGTAGCGGATCAATAGCGTGCCGGTCATGAGCGCACGAAGGTTCCGCTTCGGCATCAGTTTCCGGTCCGTCGGAGACCGCGACGAATGGGTCGCCAAGTGCCGCAGGGCCGAGGAGCTCGGCTACGACGTCATCGCCGTGCCCGACCACCTCGGCGAGGGCAGGGCCGCTCCACTGCCGGCGCTCGCGGTCGCCGCCGCGGTGACCGAGCGGCCGCGCGTGGTGCCGTTCGTGCTCGACGTGCCGTTCTACAACCCCGCGCTGCTGGCCAGGGAGGTCTCCACGGTCGCGGGCGTCACCGGCGGCAGGCTCGACCTCGGCCTCGGCGCCGGGCACATGAAGTCCGAGTTCGACGACGCCGGCCTGCCGTGGCGCCCTGCGCGCGAGCGCGTCGCCTTCCTCGCGGAGACGGTCGCCGAGCTGCGGCGCAGACTGGGCACCGGCCTGCCGCCGCTGCTCATCGCGGGCAACGGCGACCTGGTGCTCGACCTCGCCGCCCGCGAGGCCGACATCGTGGGCTTCGGCGGCCTGCGTCAGGCCGAGGGCGAGCCGCCGGGAACGCTCACGCTGATCAGCCCCGAGGAGCTGCACGAGCGCACCACGTTCGTCCGTGACCGGGCCGGCACGCGCGCCCACGAGCTGGAGTTCAACCTGCTCGTCCAGTACGTCGCCACCTCCGGCGACCCGAAGGCCGAGATCGAGGCGTGGGCCGCGCCGATCCCGGGCCCGAAACCGGACACCGGCCGACTGCTCAAGGCACCTCAGCTGCTGGCCGGCACCTCCGACGAGATCGCCGCGACCCTGCACGAACGACGCGAGCACTACGGCTTCTCCTACCTCACCGTGTTCGAACCCGCGCTCGAGACCTTCGCGCCCGTGCTGCGTGCACTGGCCGGGGAGTGACGGCCCCGTAAAGAACCGGAATCAGGCTCGATTAGACTGTGCAGGTTGTCTCGGCGAGGCGGGCCCCGGGTGCGCTCGGTGTCTGACGTGATCGACGCGGCGGCTTGAGCGGCCACCCGTGTGCGTACACGTCGTGGAACTCGCCGCCGGACAGCCACCAGCAACGCAGAAGACCCCACCGCAAGGAGTGCATCCCCGTGTCCGAGGTACGTCTGACGGTCGAACCACGCACCGAGTTCGGCAAGGGCGCGGCCCGCCGAACCCGCCGTTCCGGCAAGATCCCTGCGGTCCTCTACGGCCACGGTGTCGACCCCCGCCACCTGGCGCTGCCCGCCATCGAGTTCGCCCGCGTCATCCGCGAGAACGGCCAGAACGCCGTGCTCACGCTGGACGTCGCCGGTGCGGCCGACAAGGCCGAGAAGGCCACCGAGCTGGCGCTGACCAAGACGGTCACGATCCACCCGCTCAAGAACTACATCGAGCACGTCGACCTGCTGATCGTGCACCGCGGCGAGAAGATCACCGTGGACGTCCCGATCGCGCTGACCGGCGACCCGGCCCCCGGCACGCTGGTGAACCAGGATGTGGACACCATCCAGATCGAGGTCGAGGCGCTGCACATCCCCGAGCAGTTCGAGGTCTCGATCGAGAACGTCGAGGCCGGCACCCAGATCCTCGCCTCGCAGGTCACCCTGCCGAAGGGCGCCGAGCTGGTGACCGATCCCGACGCGCTCGTCGTCGCCGTCAACGAGGCGCCGTCCGAGGCCGCGATGGAGGCCGAGGTCGACACCGAGGGCGCCGGCGTGGTCGAGGACCAGCCGGAGACGACCGAGGGCCAGAACGGCGAGTAAGGCCACTTCCGTGGAGCAAGATCTGCCGGGGGCCGGCGAGCAGGTGCTGCTCGCCGGCCTCGGCAATCCCGGGCCCCGCTACGCCGGCAACCGGCACAACGTGGGCTTTCTGGTGCTGGACGAGCTTGCCGCCCGCGTCGGCGGCAAGTTCAAGGCGCACAAGGGCGGGGCCGAGGTTCTCGAAGGGCACCTCGCCGGGCGCAGGGTGGTGCTGGCCAAGCCCCGTTCGTTCATGAACCTCTCCGGCGGGCCCGTGGCGGGCACCGCCCGCTTCTACAAGATCCCGCCGAGCGGGGTCGTCGTGATCCACGACGAGCTGGACATCCCCTACGGGGCGCTGCGGCTCAAGCTCGGCGGCGGCGACAACGGCCACAACGGGCTCCGTTCCATCACGAAGTCGCTCGGCACCAAGGACTACTACCGGGTCCGGTTCGGCGTCGGCCGCCCGCCCGGCCGGATGGATCCCGCCGACTTCGTGCTCAAGGACTTCTCGACGGTCGAGCGGCGCGAGCTCGCACTCAACCTCGACCGCTGCGCCGACGCCGTCGAGGAGCTCGTCGGCAAGGGCCTCACGGCGGCGCAGAACACCTTCCACGCGGGCTGACGCGGATTCTCACTACCGGTGACTTCATCGTCACTCGATGGCGTTGTCGCGCGCACCTGGTCGAGTCGACAAACCTCCCTGAGTCTTCCCGCTGAGTTCGCCGGGGGCTAGGACGGAATGCGGGATGTGTCCCGACCCGAGCCGAACCCAGGAGAGGCCCCACATGTCGTTCACGGCAGACGACGTCCGCGACGTCGAGTTCCGCAACGCCCCCATCGGTCGCCGTGGCTACGCGAAGAACGAGGTGGACGAGTTCGTCCAGCGGATCGTGAAGACGCTCGCAGACGAGGACGACCTGACCGCCGCCGAAGTGCACCACGTCCAGTTCGGGCGCCCGCTCATCGGCAAGCGCGGTTACGACGAGCGCGAGGTGGACGAGTTCCTGGACGAGGTCGAGGAGACCCTCCTCGCCCGGACCGGCGTCCGGCCGGGCTCGCACCACGTGCCTGCCGCGCGGACGACGTCCCCCGCCATCGAGCCGGTGCGGG
Organism: Prauserella sp. PE36; assembly: GCF_003311655.1. Classification (NCBI taxonomy): domain Bacteria; kingdom Bacillati; phylum Actinomycetota; class Actinomycetes; order Pseudonocardiales; family Pseudonocardiaceae; genus Prauserella; species Prauserella sp. PE36. Next base: position 217,895 of record NZ_QEQT01000110.1, read on the forward strand.
ATCGCTAGATGACGGTGACGTCCGACGACGTGCGCGACATCCGGTTCCCGGAGGCGCCGTTCGGGACTCGCGGCTACAACGAGGTGCAGGTCGACGCGTTCCTCGATCGCATCGCGGCGACCCTCGACGGCGAGGACGACGTGAGCGCGGCGGAGGTCCACGACGTCGCGTTTCGCCTCACCCCGCTGGCCAAGCGGGGTGGCTACGACCAGACGGCGGTGGACACGTTCCTGCGTGCCGTCGAGACCACGCTCGCCGCGCGGTCGGGAGCGGCGGCCCCGAGCGGCCCCTACGTCGCCCCGGCCCTGGAACACACCCACGTCCGCAAGCCCCTCTGGCGTCGCGGCCGCAGGTAACCCGTCCCAACTGCAGTGAAGGCCACCATGCCTGCGTTGAACGCAGGCATGGTGGCCTTCACTGCGGACGGGGTGTCTAGGCGCGGGCAGCGATCTGGTCGCGGAACTGGATGGCCGTGGCGGCGCGCTTTACCTTGCCGGACGGCGTCTTGGGCAGGCTGCCCGCGGGCAGCACCACCACGGCGTAGGGCCGGGCGTCCACGGCGTCGCGCACGCGCGCGGCGACCTCCTTGGCGAGCCGGTGCTCCTCGGCCTCATCGCCGGCCAGTTTGGACTCCAGCACGACGGCGAAGCGCTCCCGCCTGGTGCCCGCGTCGATCCGCACGGCCACCGCGTTGCCCGCTCGCACGCCCTCCACCGAGCCCGCGGCGCGTTCGACGTCGGTCGGGTAGATGTTGCGGCCACCGAGGATGATCACGTCCTTGCTGCGCCCGCAGATGACGATCTGTCCACCTTCGACCAGGTAGCCGAGGTCGCCGGTGGCGAACCAGCCCTCGGCGTCCTGCGTCGCCGCGGGACCGTTCACGGTCAGGTAGCCGGGCGACACGGCCTCGCCGCGCAGCCGGATCTCGCCGACCTCGCGCTCGCCCAGCACCTTGCCGTGCTCGTCGACGATCTGGGCCGTCAGCCCGTCGAGTGGCGGGCCGAGCACCGCGAAGGCGCGGACGTCGTCGGTGCCCCGGCGCGGGTCGCCCTCCGGCACCGGCACGGCGCGGTTCTCGGACTCCAGCGCGTGCGCCTCGATGACGTCCACGGTCAGGCCGGTGAACAACCGTGCGAACGACACTGCCAGGGTCGCCTCCGCCAGGCCGTAGGCGGGGAACACACATTCGGCCGACATCTTGAACCGAGCGCCCGCGTCGGTGAAGGTCGTCACCGCGGACGGGTCGATCGGCTCGGCGCCGTTCAGCGCGATCCGCAGATGCGAGAGATCGTAGGCGTTGTCGTCGTCGACCCTCGCGAGCCTGCGGCCGACGATCGCGTAGGCGAAGTTCGGCGCGGCCGTGACGGTGCCCTTGTAGCGGCTGATCAGCTCGGGCCACAGCAGCGGCCCGGAAAGGAACTCCACCGGCGTGACCTTGACGAGTTCGACGCCGAACGTCATGGGCAGCGTCAGGAAGCCCACCATGCCCATGTCGTGGAAGGTGGGCAGCCACGACACCATTACGTCGGTGTCGAAGTCCAGCTCGGCGCGGTCGACCATCGCCCGGATGTTGGAGTAGAGGTTGCCGTGCGTGATCCGCACCGCCTTGGGCTCGGCGGTGGAGCCGCTGGTGAGCTGCAGGAGTGCGAGCGAGTCCTCGCCGATGGGCACGGCCTCGGCGATCGGTTCGTCGGTGAGCAGGTCCTCGATCTTGCGGTAGTCGATGCCGTGCTCGGTGAGCACGGGCGCGAGCTGGTCGAACGGCTCCCCCAGCAGCACCAGGCGCGAGCCGATCATCTCGAGCACCTGGATGGTGTCGGCGGCCCACTGCGCGAGATCGGTGCGCGGCGTCGGCTGGTGCAGCATCGTGACGCTGCCGCCCGCGAGCCACGTGCCCTGCACGGTCGGCGCGATCAGCTCGGGCGCGGCGGCCAGCACCGCGACGGCGCTGCCCGGCTCCAGTCCCGCCCGGACCAGCCCACCCCCGACCCGGCGGGCCCGCTCGTGCACCTCGTACCACGTCCTGCGGACAGGCTCCTTGGGTTCCCCCGTCACCATGCCCCGCTGCCGGCCAACCGCGTTCGCGGTGGCGACCATCGTCTCCACGAACCGACTCATGGGGAGAACTCTAGAGGCCGCGTCTTTACTCCACGGCCTCAGAGGTCTCCAGCCATTTCTGCTCGAGCTCGTCCTTTTCCGCCTGGACGGCCTTCAGCTCGGAATTGAGCTCCATCAGACGCTCGGGCTCGGTCGCCGCGGCGGCCAGCGCATCGTGCAGCTTGGCCTCCTTCTCGTGGACGACGTCGAGCCTGCGCTCCAGCCTTGCCAGCTCCTTGGTGACGGCCCGCCATTCCGCGGCGGAAACCTTCCCGTTCCCGCCGGCTGAACGCTCCCCAAGGCCACCCTGGTTGCGCTCAGCGCTACCAAGGGGGCCGTTGGGCGCGGGGGCCTGGGCGCGGCGTGTGAGGTACTCGTCGATGCCGCCGGGCAGGTGGGTGATCTTGCCGTCGCCGAAGAGGGCGACCACCGTGTCACACACGCGCTCCACCAGGTAGCGGTCGTGCGAGACCACCACGAGCGTGCCCGGCCACGAGTCGAGCAGATCCTCCAGTTGCTGGAGCGTGTCGATGTCCAGGTCGTTGGTGGGCTCGTCGAGCAACAGCACGTTCGGCTCCGCCATCAGCAGCCGCACCAGTTGGAGACGGCGCCGCTCGCCGCCCGAGAGGTCGTCGACGGGCGTCCATTGCCGCGCGGGCGGGAACCCGAGCTTCTCGGCCAGCTGCGAGGCCGACAGCTCCTGCTTGCCGAGCGTCACCCGGCCCGCCACGGCCTCCACGGCCTGAAGGACACGAAGGTCACCGGGGAGATCGTCGAGCTCCTGGCGCAGGTGCGCGAGCCGCACCGTCTTGCCCTCGATCCGCCTGCCCGTCTCGGGCTCCGACTCGCCGGCGAGCAGCCGCAGCAGGGTCGTCTTGCCGGAGCCGTTGACGCCGACCAGGCCGATCCGGTCGCCTGGGCCGATGCGCCACGTGACGTCGTCAAGGAGCGTGCGCTCCCCCGCCCCGAGCGTCACGTCCTCGAGTTCCAGCACGGTCTTGCCGAGCCTGCGCTTGGCGAACGTCAGCAGCTCGACGGAGTCACGGGGCGGAGGCACGTCGGAGATCAGCGACTCGGCGGCCTCGACCCGGTAACGCGGTTTCGACGTGCGGGCCTTCGCGCCCCGCTGGAGCCACGCGAGCTCCTTGCGCGCCAGGTTCTGCCGCTTCTCCTCCGCCGTCGCGGCGAGGCGGGCCCGCTCGGCCCGCGCGTAGACCCAGTCCGCGTAGCCACCCTCGTACTGCTCGACACTCCCGCCGACGACCTCCCACGTCCGGCCGCACACGGTGTCGAGAAACCAGCGGTCGTGAGTGACGACCACGAGGGAGATCCGGCGCGCGAGCAGATGGTCGGCGAGCCAGCGCACACCCTCGATATCGAGGTGGTTGGTGGGCTCGTCGAGCACGACGAGATCCAGCTCGGCCACCAGCGCCGCGGCGAGCGAGACCCGGCGCCGCTCCCCGCCCGACAGCGTGGCCGTGGGGGTCTCCAGCCCGATCGCCGAGATGCCGAGTCCGTCCACAATGGAGCGGACGCGGGCGTCGGCGGCCCATTCGTGCTCGGCGGCGTACTCGGCGAGCACGACGTCGCGCACCGTGCTGCCCTCCGGCAGCGCCGTGCGCTGGGTGACCACGCGCATCCGCAGGTCGCGGACGCGGCTCACCCGCCCTGAGTCGGGCGGCGTGAGGCCCGCGAGCACCTCGAGCAGCGTGGTCTTGCCGCCCCCGTTGAGGCCGACGACACCGATGCGTTCACCCTCGCCGACGCCGAGTGAGACGCCGTCGAGCAGCATGCGCTCGCCGTAGGACTTGCTGACCGATTCGAGGTTGACCAGGTTGGCCATCCGGCAGGTAACCCTTCGAAAGCTGTTGAGGTTAGGCGTGCACTTGGGGCGGCGTTGGGTGCCGGGGAGCGTCGTCGCCGCCGACGACGCGTGCGCCGGGGACCGGCCCGTGCGCGACCCGCACCGTACGGCACACTCCGGCACCGGCCAGCTCGGCGGCAACCTCCAGGGCGGCGTCCGCGCTCTCGCAGAGGAACGCGCACGTGGGACCCGAGCCGGAGACCGTGCCGGCGAGGGCACCGGCGTTGACGCCGGCCCGCAGGGTCCGGCGCAGGCCGGGCCGCAGCGAGACGGCGGCCGCCTGGAGGTCGTTGCCGAGCAGCAGCGCGAGCTGCTTCGGGTCGCCTGAGGCGAGCGCCTCGACCACCGGCGCGTGGGAGCCGACCCTCGGCGGGTCGCCGTCGGCGCGCAGCCGGTCGAGCTCGCCGTAGACGCGGGGCGTGGACAGGCCGCGCTGGTCGAACGCGAGCACCCAGTGGAACGTGTGGCGGGAAAGCACGGGGACGAGCTCCTCGCCGCGGCCGGTGCCGAGCGCGGTGCCACCGTAGAGCGCGAACGGCACGTCACTGCCGAGCGTGGCGGCGATCTGCGCGAGCTCGTCCCTGGCGAGGTCGAGCTTCCACAGCGAGCTGAGGCCGACGAGCGTTGCGGCGGCGTCGGCGCTGCCGCCCGCCATGCCGCCAGCGACGGGAATGCCCTTGCGCAGCACCACGCCGACCTTGTCGATGTCCTCGGTGCGGTCCACGTGCTCGGCAAGCGCCCGGGCCGCCCGCCACGCGAGGTTGCCCTCGTCGGTGGGCACGGACTTGGCGCCCTCGCCGAACACCTCGACGCCCGGTTCCTCGGCGGCGGCGACGGTGACCTCGTCGGTCAGGGATAGGGCCTGGAAGATGGTGGTCAGCTCGTGGAACCCGTCGTCGCGAACGTCACCGACGGAGAGGTGCAGGTTCACCTTGGAGGGCACCCTCACGGTCACGGGCGGTGGAACGACGGCGAGCACGGGTCAAGGGTACTTGGCCGGCTCAGCCGCGCGGCGCGACCAGCTCCAATGCGACCTGGAGCGCGACCTCGGGCGGCGGGGCCGCTCCGGGTCCGCCGAACATCGGGTTGATCCCGAGCACGAGTGCGACCAGGGCGAGCCTGGCCCGCAGCTCCGTGGCCGGGTCGCCGCCCTCGGCGCTGATCAGCTGGAAGAGCTCCCTGACCTTCGCGCCGAGCGGGTGCATGACGCCGAACTTCTTGAGCGTCGGGATGTTCTGCTGGATGAACTGCATCTCCGGCCCGTGCTCGTCGTTGACGAGCGCGGAGAACCGGCGCAGAACCTCCTCCGTGGTCCCCTGCGACCTCGGCTGCTCCTTGGCCCAGGCGAGCAGCTCATCGAGGCCGTCGACCAGGTTCTCGACGAGGCTGTGGACGATGTCCTCTTTGGTCTTGAAGTGGTAGTACAGCGCGGCCTTCGTCACGGCGAGGCGCTCCGCGATCTCCCGCAGGGACGTCTTCTCGTAGCCGTGCTCGGCGAACAGCTCCAGCGCGACCTGCTGGATGCGCTCCCTCGTGTCGCTGCGCCGCCCCACCATGTCAGCCAGCCCTTCCTGAGACCGTCTTCAACTTACTTGACGCCCGACTAGCAATCACTTACGGTTCCACCATACAAGCTAACTAGCCGACCGGTAAGCAATCGGCGAACCCGGTGCTTTCCAGTCATTTCGGGGCCTCCACACAGTCTCACAAGGGGAAATCATGACAACGACCGCTCCTGCACCGGTGGGGCAAACCACCGACCGGCGCAGATGGTGGGCACTCGCGGTGATCGGACTGGCCCAGCTGCTGGTCATCGTCGACATGACGATCATGACGATCGCGCTGCCGTCGGCGCAGCGGGAGCTTGGCATGTCCGACGCCGGCCGGCAGTGGGCGATCACCGCCTACACCGTGGCGTTCGGCGGGCTGCTGCTGCTCGGCGGGCGGCTGGCAGACCGGCTCGGCCGCAAGAACACACTGCTCGTGGGCGCCGTCGGCTTCGCGCTCGCCTCGGCCGTCGGAGGCGCCGCGATCAGCACGGAGATGCTGATCGCGGCGAGGGCGGGCCAGGGCGTTTTCGCGGCGCTGCTCGCGCCGTCGACGATCTCACTGCTGACCACGACGTTCACCGCACCGCGCGAGCGGGCGCGCGTGTTCGGCATCTTCAGCGCGATCATGATGTCGGGCGCCGCGCTCGGACTCGTCGCGGGCGGGGCGCTCGCGGAGTACCTCGACTGGCGCTGGTGCCTGTACGTCAACCTGCCGATCGCGGCGCTGGCCGCCGTGCTGGGCGCTTTCGTGCTGCCGAAGGTCGAGGGACATCGCGAGACCCCGCTCGACTGGATCAGCGCCGCACTCGGCGGCGGGGCAATCGTGTCACTCGTCTACGCGCTGTCGGAGGCGGCGGAGCGCGGCTTCGGCTCAGGGCTCGTGCTCGGGCTGCTCGCGACAGCGCTGGTTCTGGTGGCGGTGTTCGCGACGCGGCAGGCGCGGGTGAGGGGACCGTTGCTGCCGCTGAGCGTCGTGACCGAGCGGTCGCGGGCGGCTGCGTTCCTCGGGGTCGCTTTCGCGGCGTTCGGGATGTTCGGGATGTTCCTGTTCCTGACGTTCCAGCTGCAGGTGATCATGGGCTACGGCGCGCTGCTGGCAGGGGTGGCGTTCCTGCCGTTCGTGGCGGGCAACGTGCTGATGTCGACGCAGGTGACGAGCAGGCTCGCGCCGAGGGTCGGGGCGAGGCCGCTGCTGGTTGGCGGGCTGCTCCTGCTGGCGGTGAGCATGGCGCTGCTGACGCGGCTGACGCCGGACAGCTCCTATGTCGGCCTGCTGCTGCCTGCCGAGGTGCTGCTGGGCGCGGGTGCGGGTCTGGTGATGCCGACGGTGGTGAACGCGGCGACGCAGGGGGTGGCGCCGAAGGACGCGGGCGTAGCCTCGGCGTTCATCACGACGTCGCAGCAGGTGGGAGCCTCGCTCGGCACGGCGGCGCTGAACACGATCGCGGCGAGCGCGACGGCGTCGGTCGTCGCGGGTGGAGCCGCGGCGACGGTGCACGGCTACGCGACGGCGAGCGGCTGGGCGGCCGGTGTTCTCGCGGTGGGCGCCGTAGTGGCCGGCCTGCTCTTCCGGCGCCCCTCACCGGTGCCCCAGCAGTCCCAGTAGCCACATCCAGGGGGTAGCAAGGGAGCTTTACTCCCGTTTTCCGGGAGCAAAGCTCCCTTGCTCACTACGTGGCGGCCGGGGGTGGGCCCGACTGCAGTGAAGGCCACCTTCACTGCGTTGAACGCAGGCAAGGTGGCCTTCACTGCAGAAGGGGGCTCCCTGCAGAAGGGGGCTCCCTGCAGAAGGGGCTCCCTGGATCAGGCGGCGACGTTGCGCAGGCCGTAGAGGGTGTGGGTGACGTGGGCGCCGCGCTCCGCGATCCACGCCAGCGCCGCGTCGGCCCGCTGGCCGCGCACCCCGAGCCGGAAGCGCGCCACCGGCGTGTCACCGAATCGCGTCAGGCCACCGCCGATCGTCGCCAGCTCGACGTCGAAGCGGCCCGCCGCCTCGGGAAGCAGCGCACCGACGGCCGCGAAGCCGATCAGCACCACGTCCACGGCGAGGTCGTACTGCGACACCTCCGCCCTCGACGTCTCGATCGCGGGCAGCAGCTGGTTGGCGATCTTGCTGCCGTGCTTGCCGAGCAGGCCCAGCACGTTGCCGCTCTCCAGTACCGCACCGCGCTCCAGCAGGGCCACGTCGTCGCAGACGCGCCGCGCCACGCTCGCGTCCGGCGTGGTCACCAGCACCGTCGCGCCCAGCTCGGCCCGCGCCCGGTCGAGAACGGCCAGCACCGAGCCCGACTCCTCGGACTCCACGCCGCCCGTCGGGTCGTCGGCGAGCAGCACCGACGGCCCCGCCGCGAGTGCCCGCGCGACGGCGACCCGTCGCCGCTGGCCCTCGGACAGGTCACCGGGCAGCTGCGCGGCCCGCCTCGTCAGGCCGATGAGGTCGAGCAGGGTGCCCACGCGGTTCCGGCGCTGCGGGCCTTCGATGCCGAGCCGCTCCAGCGGTGCGGCCACGTTGCCGGCGACCGTGCGTTCCGGCTGCAGCCGGGTGTCGACGATCCCCAGCTGACGGCGCGCGTCCCGCAGCTTGCGGCCGTCCAGCGCGGCGGTGTTGAGCCCGTCGAACCGCACGACCCCGCGGTCCGGACGCTCCTGCAGTGCGATGCAACGCGCCAGCGTCGACTTACCGGCACCCGAAGGGCCGACCACGCCGTACAGCGAACCCGCCTCCACGGCGAGGCTCACGTCGCGCAGCGCGACCACGGGCGCCCCGGTACTGCCGGCGGCGAACGACTTGCTGACGTTTTCGACGGTGATCACGAAAGCTCCAAGGCAACTCGAGACACAGCGACGCCCCGTCCGGATCTCAGACGGTCGCTGGGAAGGGATGAGCGAGTGGGAAACGATCAGGCGGCAGCGGTGTGGCGACAACACGCGCTTACGGTGCGGCGGCCCTGATCGACGACTCGGCGCCTGGTGAGCATTCGCGAGCGATACACGGATCCTCCATCGCTCCTGGCGTTAGCACCTGCCCTCGGTGGGCGGTTGCTGCGACTTCGGCGAGCCAGGTCTCTCAGTCGCTCGGGATGGATGCCCTAAGAGTAGACCTGAATCGGCCACACGAACGCAAGCTCGCCGATGTAGATCACACCTTTGCCGCAATAGCCGCGAACTGATCGACGTCCAGCTGCTCGCCGCGGGAGCGGGGGTCGATCCCGGCGGCCGTCAGCAGCTCGCCCGCCCGGTCGGCGGAGCCCGCCCATGAGGCCAGCGCGGCGCGGAGTGTCTTTCGGCGCTGGGAGAACGCGGCGTCGACGAGCCCGAACACCACGTCGCGATCGGCGTTCTCCGGCGGCTCGCCGCGTTCGAACGCCACGAGCGAGGAGTCGACGTTGGGCACCGGCCAGAAGACCGACCTCGGCACCGCGGCCACCTTGCGTGCCCTGCCGTACCAGGCCAGCTTGACGCTCGGCACGCCGTAGACGCGACTGCCCGGTCCCGCCGCCATGCGGTCGGCCACCTCGGTCTGGACCATCACGAGTCCCCTGCGCAACGACGGCAGCTCGGCGAGCAGATGCAGCACGACGGGAACGGCGACGTTGTACGGCAGGTTCGCGACCAGCGCCGTCGGCGGCTCGGCGAGCTCGTCCGCACGCACCCGCAGCGCGTCGGCGCCGAGCACGGTCAGCCGGCCGGCCGCCTCGGGCGCGTGGCTCCGAACGGTGTCGGGCAGGCGCCCGGCGAGCACGGGGTCGATCTCCACGGCGATCACCCGCGCACCGGAGCCCAGCAGGCCGAGCGTGAGCGAGCCGAGACCCGGCCCGACCTCGAGCACCACGTCGCCTGCACCGACCTCGGCCAGCTCGACGATGCGGCGCACGGTGTTGGCGTCGTGCACGAAGTTCTGGCCGAGCTTCTTGGTCGGCCGGACATCGAGCTCACTCGCCAGCCCGCGGATCTCAGCAGGGCCGAGCAAGCCCGATGTCTCCGTCACCGGGTCAGTCTAGAACGGCTACGGGAGCCCCAGCTTCGACTGGCAGCTCGGCCAGGCGCTGTAGCCGCCGCGATCGTCGCGCACCTTCGTGGCGATCGCGATCTGCTGCTCGCGGCTGGCCTGGTGCGGGTAGGCCGCGTACTGGTCGCCGCCGTAGGCGTCCCACGTGCTCTTGTCGAACTGCAGGCCGCCGTAGTAGCCGTTGCCGGTGTTGATGGCCCAGTTGCCGGTGGACTCGCACTGCGCGAGCGCGTCCCACACTGCGCCGTCGGAGATCACCGGCTGCGGGGGCTGCTTGGTGCCCACCCGGATGACCCGGTCCTTGGCGGCCTTGATGATCTTGCTGGAGAGCTCCTCGCGGGCGATCTCCTGGTCGTTCTCCTTGGTGATGCGGTAGGTGACGATCTCCTCGCCGGGGACGCCCTCTTCCTCGACGATCTCGGTGCCCTGCTCGAGCTCGGGGTCCTCGATGGTGCGGACCTTGGGCTCGATGACCTCCGTCTCGTTGATCACCGAGACGCCGGTGCGGCTGATGTGCACCGAGGCGCCGTCGTGGATCTTGAACTTGAGCCCGCCCTCGATCTTGTCCTTCGGGCCGAGCGAGAGGTTGAGCTCCTTGAGCAGCTCCTCCGCGGTCACGGCGGTGGTGGAGAGCTCGCGCGGCTGGTTGCCGCCGTCGAAGAGCGTGATGTTCTTGAGGGTCTTGACCTCCAGGGTCATGCCCTCGAGCGGCACCTCGCCGCCGACCGGCGCGGAGAACCAGGTTCCCTGCTTGTTGAGGTCCTGGAGGCCGAGCTGTTCCAGCGCCTCGCCGACGGTGGTGGCGCGGACCCAGGCCTCGCGCTGCTCGCCGTCGACGATCAGGTTGAGCTGGCGGCCGCGCTCCAGCGTGATGACGCCGCCGTCGCCCACCGCGGCCTGTGGGGAGGGTGAGAGCGCGTCGTGGGCGCCGACCGTGATGCCGGCGTCCTCCAGCACCTCGCCGACGGTGCCGCCGAAGCTGCGGACGGTCTGGCGCTCGCCGTCGACGTCGAGGGTGACGCTCTTGTTCATCGCGAGCGCCGCGGCGCCGCCGCCCGTGAGCGTGATCATCACGGCGAGGACGGCGCCCTTGAGGAAGCGCTTCTTCCAGGTCTTGACCGCGGTGGCGAGCCCGTCCTCGGGCTTCTCCTGCGCCTCGGCGGTGCGGTCCGCGCTCGCCTCGTCGGGAACGACGATCGGCGGCAGCATCGTGGTCTCGGCGTTGATCAGCCGGATGAGCTCGTCGACATCGATGTCCGCTTCGGACATGAGGCTGTCGGCGTCGGGGCCGAGCGCCGTCAGGACGTCGTGACGGGTGACGTGCGGGTCCGGCGAGAACTCGAAGTCGTCGAAGTCGCTCGGCCGGTCGAGCAGGGCTGTCGAGGCGCCCCCCGGTCTCGGCGATGCGTCGAGACCCGCGTCAGCGCGCCCGTAGCTACCAGTCACAGGGTCGATCCCTTTCGCGTAAGGCCAGGACTCCCGCAGTCAGCGCCGTCCTCACGTCCCGCAGGACGTTTCCCCGACGTACACCGACGTGACTGTGGGCCAACCGGCTGGCGGTTCGAAAACCACCACCCAGCACGGTCACGGGACAATAACGAAGGCTTGGGGGTTGTGCAAATACCCCTCGGAGTGTCGTGAGCTTCGTCACTCGGCCGGTCGACGTAGATGTGTGCACGAATGTCGCAGTCCGTTCAACCCGAAGTGACGGTGGGCAGTCGAAACACGCGTTCTGCGTTGGTACGTACGGCATTCGCGACCTCGCCGACCGGCTCGCCGCGCAGCTCCGCGAGCCCGTGCACCGTGTACGCCGCGCAGTACGGCTCGTTGGGCCTTCCCCGGAACGGGTGCGGCGTGAGGAACGGCGCGTCGGTCTCCACGAGGTACTGCTCCGAAGGGACCAGCCGCGCCGCCTCGTGCAGCGCCCTGGCGTTGCGGAAGGTCACGGTGCCCGCGAAGGACAGCACGTAGCCCGCGTCGGCGCAGCGGCGCGCCATGTCGGCGTCTCCGGAGAAGCAGTGGAACACCACGGTTTCCGGCGCGCCCTCCTCGTCGAGGATCCTCAGCACGTCGTCGTGGGCGTCCCGGTCGTGGATCATCAGCGGCTTGCCGATGCGTTTGGCGAGGTCGATGTGCCAGCGAAACGCCTCCTGCTGCGCCTCGGGCGGTGAGTAGTCCCAGTAGTAGTCGAGGCCGGTCTCCCCGACCGCGACCACTCGATCTCCCCGCGCCAGCCGCTCCACTTCGGACCGTTCGGCGTCGCCGAAGTCCTTGGTGCGCGTGGGATGGATCGCCACGGCGGCGAACACGCGCTCGTCCCACGTGGACGCCTCGGCGGCCCAGCGCGCGGCGGCGAGGTCGTCGGCGACGGTGACCACGCGCTCGATCCCGGCGGATTCGGCGCGAGCGAGCACAGTGGACAGCTCCGCCGGGGTTTCCACTCCGCAGGCGTCCAGGTGCGTGTGCGAGTCGATCGCCGGTGCCGGAAGCTTCTCCGGCACCGGCGGGCGCTCACGACTCAAGTTTCCTCCAGGGATCGAGCGGGCCGGTGACAAGGCCGCGGGCGTCGGTGGTGCACGGCCGCCGGGTACCTGAGGGCGCGTCCTGGCGCGGGTGTCCCACAGGAGAACCGCGCAGTCATCGGCGCGTTCAGCCCTCGATGGGAGCCCATTCCGGACCCGTCTCGCCCAGCTTCGGGTCGAGCTTGGCGAACAGCGGCGTCGGCTTGGCCAGCGGGCGGCCGGCCTCGATCGGCACCGACTCCCAGCGCGCCTGCTCGCTCGCGTAGTCGCCGGTGAGGATCGGGTTCATCCGGCCGGCGATGTCGAGGTCCTCGACCTCCTTCAGCTCCGGCTGCGCCGCCCAGACGCCGGTTCCGCCGAGCGCCTCGTGCACCTTCTGCGCCGCGTGCGGCAGGAACGGCGTCAGCAGCGTGTTGGCGTCGGAGACCACCTGCAGCGCCGTGTGCAGCACGGTGTCGCGCCGCTGCGGGTCGTCCTTGAGCTTCCACGGCTCCTGGTCGGACAGGTACCGGTTGGCCGCCGACACGACGCGCATCGCCTCACTCGCGGCCTGCTTGAACCGCGAACGGCCCAGGTGCGCGCCGACGGTGTCGAACGCCGCGCGGGAAAGCGCCTTGAGGTCCTCGTCGGCCTGCTGCGGCGTGTTCGGCGTCGGCACGCCGCCGTTGTTCTTGTGCGCCATCGAGATCGAGCGGTTGACGAGGTTGCCCCACTCGTTGGCGAGCTCGAAGTTCGTGCGACGCACGAACTCGTCCCACGTGAAGTCGGTGTCCTGGGTCTCCGGACCGGCGACGCTGATGAAGTAGCGCAGCGTGTCGGGGCCGAACTCGCGCAGGAAGTCGTTGACGTAGATGACCGTGCCGCGCGAGGTGGAGAACTTCGAGCCGCTCATGGTGAGGAACTCGCTGGACACGATCTCGCCGGGCAGCGAGAGCCTGCCGTACGGACCGGCCTCGCCGCCGTGGTCGCCCTCGCCGTTGTGCCCGAGCAGGAACGTCGGCCACAGCTGGGCGTGGAACGTGATGTTGTCCTTGCCCATGAAGTAGTAGGAGCGGGCGTCCGGGTTGTTCCACCACTCCTGCCAGGCGTCCGGGTCGCCCGAGCGGCGCGCCCACTCGACGCTCGCCGAGAAGTAGCCGATCACGGCGTCGAACCACACGTAGAACCGCTTGAGCGGCTGGTCGCGCCAGCGGTCGAGCGGCACCTTGACGCCCCAGTCGAGGTCACGGGTGATCGGACGGGGCCGCATGTCCTCGACGAGGTTGCGGGTGAAGTTGAGGACGTTGGGCCGCCAGTCCGTCTTGGTGGCCAGCCACTTGCCCAGCGACTCGGTGAACGCGGGCAGGTCGATGAACAGGTGCTCGGTCTCCACGAACTCCGGCTTCTCGCCGTTGATGCGCGAACGAGGGTTGATCAGCTCGGCCGCGTCGAGCTGGTTGCCGCAGTTGTCGCACTGGTCACCGCGCGCGCCGTCGTAGCCGCAGATGGGGCACGTGCCCTCGATGTAGCGGTCGGGCAGCGTGCGGCCGGTCGACGGGCTCACGGCGCCGGTCGTGGTGCGCGGCACGACGTAGCCGTTGCGGTGCAGCGCGAGGAAGATCTGCTGCACTACCTCGGCGTGGTTGCCGGTGGTGGTACGGGTGAACAGGTCGTAGCTGAGCCCGAGGCCGCGCAGGTCCTCGCTGATCTGGCGGGTGTACTTGTCGGCGGTCTCCTGCGGCGTCAGCCCCTCCTTGTCGGCCTGGACGAGGATGGGGGTGCCGTGTTCGTCGGTCCCGGACACCATGAGCACGCGGTTGCCGGCCATTCGCTGGTAACGGGAGAAGACGTCCGAGGGGACTCCGAAACCGGACACGTGGCCGATGTGGCGGGGACCGTTGGCGTATGGCCAGGCCACCGCTGTCAACACAGGGGTGCTCATACCCGATTAGCCTACGGATGGCGTCTCAGTCGTCTTCGCCAGGGAGTGAAGGCGAGGCCGGTGTCCGCGACGCGGTTGCTGGTGCTGGGTGTCGTGCGGATGTACGGCAGCGCGCGGCTACCAGATGCGGCGGACCGGCTCTGCCCGTGAGACACGCCCTCGCAGTGAAGGCCACCTTCACTGCGTTGACCGCGGTTAAGGTGGCCTTCACTGCATTGGCCGAGGTCAACCGGGGGGAGGGAAGGGCATGAAGGAGCAGGGCGAGGCGCGGGGCATGGACCTCTCGCTGCATGAGACCGTCGCCGACTGGTCCGCGATGAGGGCGAGTTCGGTGTCGTTCGCGGCCATCACGGTCACCGAGAGCCTGAACTGGACCGACGACAACGCGGCGCGCCAGCTCGGCGACGCAATGCGCGCGGGTGTGCACGCGGGCATCCGGCACTACGCGCGGCCGGGAGCCGTGCAGGACCAGGCGAAACACTTCGTCCGCACCGGCATGCCGCTCGGCGCGTTCGCTCCCGGCGCGCTCGCCCCCTCCATCGATGTCGGCGCCGACGGCGTCGACGACCGATTCATCAAGTCGTGGATCAAGGCCGTCCGCAACGCGGCGGGGGTCCGGCGGATCCTCGTCTACGCCACCTACGAGGACTGGCTGCACCGCTTCCATCCCGACAAGTGGGCCGACAGCGAGGTGGTGCTGTGGCTCGTGCGGCACAACGGCATCCCCGGCAGGCCCGGCTGGTTTCACTCTCGGCTCGGCCTGCACCAGCACAGCGCGGGTCACCCGTACGGCGCGGACGCGCTCGTCTACCCCTTCACGTTGTCGGACGTGCTGCTGTAGCGGGCTCCAGCCTGCTGCGCGTGAGGAAGACGTTGTAGGGCCCCCACTGCGAGACCAGGTAGTAGAGGTCTGGGCCGTCGAGCGACCACGGGTGCAGATACCCGCCGTACACCGCGGGGTACTCCTGCCCCGACACCACGACCTCGCCGTGCGTCCACGGTCCGGTGAGCCGCTCCGCCGAGCGAAGCACGATGCCCTTGCGGCTCTCGTCGAGGTGCATCATCAGCCAGCAGCCGAGCCCCGAGTGGTAGCCGACCGACATCTCCCCGACGGGGCCCGCGAACACCGGCGCCGCCGCCCGTTCGCGACCGGACCAGCCCTCCCCGTCCCAGTACTCGTACGCGCCCGTGTCGAGCAGCCCGGAGGGCTCCACGCGCGCGAGGTAGGCGTCGTCGTGCCTGCCGTTGGTGGTGCCGAAGAGGTGGACGTGGTCCTCGGAACGCGTGAACGCGCCGATCTGGAACCGGTTGCCTCCCCGGAGGTTGCCCCAGCGCGCGGAGCGGGGCTTGTCCCACGTCCGCCCGCCGTCGGCGGAGACGGCGATGCCGGCGTGGTTGGTCCGCCACGTGCCGGGCGGCCCCCACCTCCGGACGGACATGTAGTGCACGTACTGCCTGCCGCCGACGGCGATGCCGCCGTTGGGGATGACAGTGACCTCCTTGCCGCCGCCGGACGGGATGACCTGGCAGGCCCCACCGCCCTCGCGCTCGACGACGCCGTCCAGCGCGAGCCCTGAGGCGAGGTCGGTGGAGGTGGAGAAGGCGAGCACGTTGCGGCGCCAGTCGGCCGTGCCGGGACCCGCGCCGTTGCCGCACCAGCCTTCGCCGTAGGTGTCGCCGAAGAGCACGAACACCCTGCCGTCGCCGCCGTCCCACATGATGCCGAGATCGGTGGCGACGATGCCGAACCGCTCGGCGGTGCGGTTGGGCGAGTCACCACCGGTCACCTTGGCCACGCGTGTCGTTTCTGTCACCCGGAACATCGGTTCCGACGGTAGTAGCGGCGAGAATGTCCGGCATGTGGTTGACGCGGGCGGAGCTCCGTTCGAGCGCGGCCCCGGGTGAGGCGCTGCTGCTGCTCGCCGGCCGGGCCCGCGCCCGTGGCCTGCCGGGTCCCGCCGCATTGACCGGCGACTGGTTCAGCTCCCGCGCGGTGCTCGCCCCGAGCCTGCGCATGGAGACGTTCACCGAGGTGGGCGACGCACTGACCGTTCCGGCGAGGCAACCCGAGGTCCGAGACGCCCCCGAGGGCACGGTCGGCGGCGGCTGGTTCGGCTACCTCTCCTACGACCTCACCGACCCCTCCGCGCGGTCCGCCGCGCTGCCGAAGGCCGCGTGGGGCTGGGCCGACCACGTGCTCCGGCTCGACCAGGACGGGCGCTGGTGGTTCGAGGCGCTCGTGCCCGACGGCGAACCGGCCCCGCACGCGCTCGCGGCCGAGTTCGCCGACCTGCTCGACGGGGCGGCGCCGAAGCCGGCGTGGACGCCCACGGCGCTGGAGCACCCGCTACCGGCCGGGCACCACGCTGCCGTCAAGGAGTGCGTGCACGCGATCGAGGCGGGTGAGCTCTTCCAGGCCAACATCTGCACGCGGTTCACGGGCACGTTCGACGGCGAGCCGGCCGCGCTGTACGCCGAGGGCGTCCGCCGGTTGCGGCCCGCTCGCGGCGCGTACCTGTCCGGGCAGTGGGGCTCGCTCGTCTCGATGTCGCCGGAGCTGTTCCTCGCGCGCTCGGGCGGGCGCGTGCGGTCGACGCCGATCAAGGGCACCCGCCCCCGCCGCGGTCCCGAGGACGACGGGCTGGCCCGGCAGCTGCGGGAGTCGGTGAAGGACGTCGCGGAGAACGTGATGATCACCGACCTGGTGCGCAACGACCTCGGCCGCGTGTGCGAGGTTGGCAGCGTGCGCGTGCCGGAGCTGCTGGCCGTCCGCGCGGCACCGGGCGTCTGGCACCTCGACTCGACCGTGGAGGGCGTGCTCGCCGAGGGCCGCGACGACGCCGACCTGCTCGCGGCGACATTCCCGCCCGGTTCGGTCACCGGCGCGCCCAAGATCCGCGCGCTCGACCTCGTCGCCGAGCTGGAGCGCGCCCCGCGCGGGGTCTACACGGGCGCGATCGGCCTGGCCTCCCCCGTCGCCGGGCTGGAGCTCAACGTCGCGATCCGCACGCTCGAGCTCCACGACGGCACCGTGGAGCTGGGCGTCGGCGGCGGCATCACCGCCGACTCGGACCCGGCGGCCGAGTGGCAGGAGTGCCTCGACAAGGCGGCGCCCCTGGAGCGGCTGCTCGCTACCCCGCCCGCTCAGGCGTCGCGGCGGGCGGCGAGCGCGGCGTTGTAGAGCTCGTTCTTCGAGACCCCCGTCGCGGCCGCGACCTCGGCGGCCACCGACTTGAGCCGTTCCCCCGCCTCGACCCGGCCGAGCACGTCGCCGACGAGGTCCTGGACGTTCGCCCGCCGAGGGGAGGCGCCCGCGAGCACGACCGTGATCTCGCCCCTCACGTGGTCCCCGGCCCACGCGGCCAGCTCTGCCAGGGAACCGCGGCGGACCTCCTCGTAGGTCTTGGTCAGCTCCCGGCACACGGCGGCCCTGCGGTCGCCGCCGAGCACCTCCACCGCCTCGGCGAGCGTCGCGGCGAGCCTGCGAGGCGACTCGAAGAACACCGTGGTGCGCCGCTCGCCGGCCAGCTCGGCCAGCCACTTGCCGCGCTCCCCCGGCTTGCGGGGCACGAAGCCCTCGAAGCAGAACCGGTCGGGCGCGAGCCCGGAAAGTGCCAGTGCGGTGGTGACGGCCGAGGGTCCAGGCACGCAGGTCACGGGCAGGTCCTCCGCCGCGCACGCCGCGACGAGGCGATAGCCGGGATCCGACACGCTTGGCATCCCGGCGTCGGTCACCAGCAGCACGGTCTCGCCCTCGCGCAGAGCGTCGAGCAGCTTCGGCAGGCGGGCCGACTCGACGTCCTCGTAGAAGCTCACCACCCGGCCCGGCAGTGTCACGCCCAGCGCCGTGGCCAGCGACCGCAGGCGCCGGGTGTCCTCGGCGGCGATCACGTCGGCGTCGGCGAGCGCCTCGGCAAGGCGCGGGGAAGCGTCGCGGGAGTCGCCGAGCGGTGTCCCGGCCAGTACGAGAGGCACCCTCCGAGGCTAATCTCCGCCTTCCCCCGCCCGCCCGTAGGATCGGGCCTCGTGACCGCACTCCTCACCCGCACGCCGGGCGGCGTGGGCCCCGAGCCGGGGCGGACACAGCGGCCACCGAGCGACCGCGAGGCCACGCTGCTGGGCAAGCCGATGCCCACGGACCGGCTGCGCGCGCTCGTCGTCACCGTCGTGCTCACCGCCATCGGCGGGTTCGTGCGGCTGCAGAACCTGGGCTTCCCCACCGACAAGGGGACCCCGGTCTTCGACGAGAAGCACTACGTGCCGCAGGCGTGGCAGATGCTGCGCAACGGCGGCTACGAGGACAACTACGGCTACGAGTTGGTGGTGCACCCACCGCTGGCCAAGCAGCTGATGGCCGTCGGTGAGTGGATCTTCGGCTACAACGGCGTCGGCTGGCGGTTCAGCGCGGCGATCGCGGGCACGCTGATCATCCTGCTGACGATCCGCATCGCCAGGCGGCTGACGCGGTCGACCCTGCTCGGCGCCATCGCGGGCATCCTCGTGATCTGCGACGGCGTGCTGCACCTGCAGTCGCGGATGGGGATGCTGGACATCTTCATCGCGCTGTTCGTGCTCGCGGCGTTCGGCTGCCTGCTGCGCGACCGGGACCAGGTGCGCGAGCGGCTCGCGGTGGCCGTGCGCGAGGGCTGGGCGGACGAGTCGCCCTTCGGTCCCCGGCTCGGGTTCCGCTGGTGGCGCTTCGGCGCCGGTGTGCTGGTGGGGCTGGCCACGGCCGTGAAGTGGTCGGGCATGTACTGGGTGCTCGCGTTCGGGCTGCTGTGCCTGGCCTTCGACGTCGCGGCGAGGAAGGCCGCCGGTGTGCCCCGGCCGTGGATGGGCGTGCTGCGCCGAGACCTGGCGCCCGCGTTGTGGTGCATCGGCGTGATCTCGGTGCTCGTCTACCTGAGCAGCTGGTGGGCGTGGTTCGCGAGCGAGACCGCGACCGACCGGCACTACGTGGAGATCCAGAACGAGGCGGCCGGGGCCTTCGGTTTCGTCCCCGGTGCGCTGCGCTCGCTGATCGCGTACACGTTCAACGTCCTGGACTTCCACGAGAGTCTGTCGACGCCTGCTGGCGACCCGCATCCGTGGGAGTCGAAGCCGTGGACGTGGCCGATGGGGCTGCGCCCGATGCTCTACTACTACGAGTCGGGCGGTGGCACCGCGGCAGGCTGTGGGGAGTCCGAGTGCGTGCGGGCGACGATGCTGGTGGGCACGCCCGCGATGTGGTGGCTGGCGCTGCCGGTGCTCGGCTGGGGCCTGTGGCGGTCGGTGTTCCGTTCGGACTGGCGCTACGCGGCCGTGCTCGTCGGCTACTTCGCGGGCCTGCTGCCCTGGTTCGTCAACCTCGACCGGCAGATGTACTTCTTCTACGCGACACCGCTGGCGGCGTTCCTGGTGCTGGGGCTGACGCTGGTGCTGGGTCAGCTGCTCGGCAGGGCGCGGGACGGTTTCGAGAGACGCGGCACCGGGCTGCTCGCGGTGGCCCTCTACACGGGCCTGGTGGTGGCCAACTTCGTGTGGCTGTGGCCGATCCTGAACGGCGACTCGATCACCACGGAGCACTGGCAGTCGCAGCTGTGGCTCCCCTCTTGGCGCTAGCCGACCGGTAACCGGCGCCCGAGGTTCCCCCGCCCGCCGTGCAGTGAAGGCAGCCCCCGCGCAAGCGGCTCCCGCCCCCAGTCGGTGAGCAAGGGAGCTTTACTCCCGGAAAACGGTAGTAAAGCTCCCTTGCTCCTCACTGGAACGGGGCTGAGCGGCCGCCAACGGAGCCCTCACTGCACCTTGGGTACGACCCTCGTGACGGGACCGTCGGGCGACTTGCCCACTCGCGCCAGCCAGCCCTCGACCTCGCGGCGCACCGCGTTGAGGGTCGGGCGGTTGCGCGGCTGCGGGTCGAGCGAGGCGATGAGCAGCCGCGCGTGGACACTCTGCCTCGGCAGCTGGCTCGGCGGCTCCGCTCGCGCCGCCGCCATGAGCGCCGCCATCGGCGTCTCTCGCGTGCCCCTCGGTGGGTAGCCGGACAGCGCGTAGCTGACCGTCGCCGCGAGCTGCCACGCGTCCGACGCCGGGCTCGCGGGCGAGCCCGCCGCCGTCTCGGGCGCCGTGTAGTCGGGCGTGCCGATCATCATCCCGGTCGCCGTGAGCTTCGAGTCGCCCTTGCTGCGCGCGATCCCGAAGTCGATCAGGTGCGGCAGGCCCTCCGGGTCCACGATCACGTTCGACGGTTTCATGTCGCGGTGCAGCACGCCCTTGTCGTGCGCGGCCGACAGCGCGCCCGCCAGCGTCGCCCACAGCCTGCCCGCGGCGACGTCGTCGAGCGATCCGCCGGAGTCCACGGTCTCGGCGAGCGACTGGCCGTGCAGGTACTCCATCACGAGCGCAAGCCCGTCCGGCTCCTCGACCAGGTCGTACACCCGCACGCAGTTCGGGTGGTTGAGCATCGCGAGCGCCCGCGCCTCGCGCTGCATGCGCTCCTCGGTGTCCCGGTCCGGCGCGTGGGCGATCTTCAGCGCCACCGTGCGGCCGAGCTGGGTGTCCTGCGCCTCCCACACGGTGCCGAAGCCACCGTGGCCCAGCCGACGGATCCGCTTGAACCGGCCGCTGCCGGAATCCGCGGTACCGGGCATCGGGCCGGGCACGGCGGCGAGCGCGCCCGCGGCCTCCGGCGACGGCGCGACCGACGTCGGCGGGTACTGCTTCGGCGGGGGTGGCGGCACCTCCGAGGGCGGCGGCGGCACGTACGGCGGCGGCTGACGCGGGGGCTCCGGCCTCGGCTTCGGCTCGGGCGGCCGGTCGGAGTTCTGGATCACCGACCAGCTCGGCGGACCGACCAGCGCCACCGGGATCACGCCGAGGACCGTGACGGGCAGAAAGCCGAGCCACAGGTGCACGGCCGTGTTCGCCTCCACACCGACGCTCAGCAGCACGAACGCGACGAACGAGCCCCAGATGAGCCGACCGGGCCATTTCGGGCCCCGGCGCAGCGCGACACGGCCGAGCAGCATGATCGCCAGCAGCGCCAGGATCGGCAGCCCGACCAGGCCGCCGAGGTAGTAGCCGTAGGCCAGCACGCTGTCGGACGGGTAGAAGAGCGTCTCGTAGATGTTCTGGCCGCCGCCGAGGTACTCGCTCTGCACGCCGACGAAGCAGTACTCCCTGGCGAGCGAGCCGGCCTCACCCGTGGTGAGCCCACCGGTGCCGCCCGCGAACACGTCCCGGTAGACGCTCGACACGCCCGTCGCCAGCAACAACGGCAGCAGCAGCACGAACACCACGCTGATCCCGGCGATCGCGATCAGCGCGGGACCGCTGTAGCGGTTGCCGGTGAACTTGCGCACCAGCGCCACGAGCATCGCGCCCGCCACCGGCGACAGCGCGATCAGCGCGCCCGCCATGCTCGTCGCCCACACCCAGTCCCCCGGGCAGAAACCCGGTTGGAAGAGGCTGTGCGCGAGCGAAAGCAACGCGCTAGCGATCGATTCCACCCTCGCTCCTCGGCCGGTCGGCTTTGTTCGCACCAGAGTATGTCGAGTGCTCCCCTTCCAGGACGCAGGTGGTGCGCGCTGGGTTCGCTGCGTGCGCCGATCGCACGGACGTTCTACGGTTTCAAGGCACGGACTCGACGACGAGGAGACACTCACGATGGGCGCGTATGCCGACACCTACCAGCGCAGCCTCGACGACCCCGAGGGCTTCTGGCTGGACGCCGCACGAGCCATCACGTGGACCCGCGAGCCGACCCGCGCACTGAACTCCTCGAACGCACCGCTGTACCGCTGGTTCCCCGACGGCGAGCTGAACACCGCCTACAACGCGCTCGACCGGCACGTCGAGCGGGGCCGCGGCGAGCAAGCAGCGCTGATCTGGGACTCCCCGGTCACCGGTTCCCAGCGCACCTACAGCTACACGGAGCTGCGCGACGAGGTGGCGAAGTTCGCCGGCGCGCTCACCTCGTTGGGCGTGGCCAAGGGTGACCGCGTGATCATCTACATGCCGATGGTGCCCGAGGCCGTGATCGCGATGCTCGGCTGCGCGCGCATCGGCGCCATCCACTCCGTCGTCTTCGGCGGGTTCGCTCCGAAGGAGCTGGCCGCCCGCATCGAGGACGCGCAGCCGAAGGCGATCGTGGCCGCCTCCTGCGGGATCGAGCCGAACAGGGTCGTCGAGTACAAGCCGATCATCGAGGCCGCGCTGGCCGCCACCGAGCACCAGCCGGACCGGGTCGTGGTGCTGCAGCGCGACGCCGCGCGCGCCGAGCTGGGCGAGCGCGACGCCGACTGGACCGAGCTGATGGCCACCGCGTCGCCCGTGGACCCGGTTCCGGTCGCGGCGACCGATCCGCTGTACATCCTCTACACGTCCGGCACCACGGGTAAGCCGAAGGGCGTCGTGCGCGACACGGGCGGACACGCCGTGGCTCTCGCGTGGTCGATGGGCGCCGTCTACGACATCCAGGCGGGCGACGTGTGGTGGACCGCCTCCGACGTCGGCTGGGTCGTCGGCCACTCCTACATCGTGTACGCGCCGCTGCTGATCGGCGCCACGACGGTGCTCTACGAGGGCAAGCCCGTCGGCACCCCGGACGCGGGCGCGTTCTGGCGGGTCATCTCCGAGCACGGGGCGAAGGCATTGTTCACGGCGCCAACGGCGCTGCGCGCGGTGAAGCGGGTCGACCCGGAGGGCAAGGAGACCGCGGCCCACGACCTCACTCGGTTCGGCACTCTGTTCATGGCCGGAGAGCGGCTGGACCCGGAGACCTACCACTGGGCACATGACAAGCTCGGCGTTCCGGTGGTCGACCACTGGTGGCAGACCGAGACCGGCTGGCCGATAGCGGCCAACCTGCGCGGGCTCGAGCCGATGCCCGTCAAGCCCGGCTCGGCGACGATGCCGGTGCCGGGCTGGGACGTGCGGATCCTCGGCCAGTCCGGCGAGGAGCTGCCCGCCGGGCAGGAGGGAGCGATCGCGATCAGGCTGCCGCTACCGCCTGGCGCGCTGCCCACGCTGTGGGGCGACGACGAGCGGTACAAGGAGGCGTACCTGTCGCGGTACGAGGGCTACTACCTCACCGGCGACTCCGGATACCGCGACGAGGACGGCTACCTCTTCGTCATGGGCCGCACCGACGACGTGATCAACGTGGCGGGACACCGGCTGTCGACGGGATCGATGGAGGCCGTGCTCGCGGCGCACCCGGCGGTCGCCGAATGCGCGGTGATCGGCGTGAAGGACGCGCTGAAGGGCCAGCTGCCGCGTGGCTTCGTGGTGCTCAAGGCGGGGGTGGACATCCCGGAGGAGAAGCTACGGGACGAGCTGGTGGCGGCGGTGCGCGCCGACATCGGCCCGGTGGCGGCGTTCCGGGACGTCTCGGTGGTCGAGGCGCTGCCGAAGACCCGCTCCGGCAAGATCCTCCGCAAGACGATGCGGGGCATCGCCGACGGCCGCGACGAGCCCGTGCCCTCGACGATCGAGGACCCGAACGTGCTCACCGCGCTGCGCTCCATCCTGCGGCCGGAGTGAGCTTCCCTCACGTGGGCGAAATGCGGTTCGTTCGTCGAAGGCGATAGCACGGACAGGTGCGGGTTCTGAGACCGGCCGAGGGCAAATGAGCGCGCACCCGACGGCGTGCTGGTCCTGACGCCAGGGCCGGAAAGCGTCCGCCGAACGGCGGATGTCTGAACCAGTATTGGTCTATACCTTTGACCGCACCTGCTCCTTCCCCATCGGAGGTGCTCCGTGCGTCAACGCAGGACAATCCTCGGCCTGCTCGCCACGGCCGTGCTGCTTCTACCAGCGGTTCCGGCCGCGGCCACGCAGGCCGGTCCCGGCCATGGCCCGGAACGCGAGCTCGGCGACGTGATCCCGGTGCCTGCCGAGGTCAAGCCCAATCCGAGGACCAGCTTCACACTCGGTCCGCATACGTCCATCCGCACGCAGGCGGGTTCGGCCGAGGCCAGGAGCGTCGGCCGCCACCTCGCGGACGTGCTGCGCCCGGCGACCGGCTACTCCCTGCCCGTCGTCTCCCCTGGCCGAGGGGGCGGCTCCGCCGTCTCACTGGTGCTCAACAAGCACGAACCCAAGATCGGCGACCAGGGTTACCGCCTCGACGTCGGCAGGTCCGGGGTGACGATCCGGGCCAGGACCGGCGCGGGGTTGTTCGCGGGTGCGCAGACGCTGCGCCAGCTGCTGCCCGCGCAGATCGAGGCCGACCGCACGATCCGGCGCGCCTGGACGGTGCCCGGCGGGACGATCGTCGACAGGCCGCGCTTCGCGTACCGGGGCGCGATGCTCGATCTCGCCAGGCATTTCCACGAGCCCGCCGAGATCAAGTCCTACATCGACGAGCTCGCCCAGTACAAGATCAACCACCTGCACCTGCACCTCACCGACGACCAGGGCTGGCGCATCCAGATCGACAGCTGGCCGAAACTCACCACGGTCGGCGGCGGACCGGGCACCGGCGTTGACGGCGAGGGACCGGGCTTCCTGACCAAGGCCGAGTACACCGATCTCGTGGCCTATGCGGCCTCGCGCTACATCACGATCGTGCCCGAGATCGACATGCCGGGGCACACCAACGCGGCGCAGTCGACCTACGCCGAGCTGAACTGCGACGGGGTCGCCCCGCCGCCGCGCACGGACATCGAGGTCGGGTACTCCTCGCTGTGCATCGGTTCCGAGATCACGTACCGCTTCGTGGAGGACGTGATCCGCGAACTCGCGGCCATGACCCCCGGCCCGTACCTGCACATCGGCGGCGACGAGGCGCACGCGACCACCGACGAGGACTACCGGACGTTCATGAACCGGGTGCTGCCGCTGGTGGAGAAGTACGGCAAGCGGGCGTTCGGCTGGAACGAGGTCGCGCGGGTGGACCCGCCCGCCTCGGTGGTCCCGCAGTACTGGGGCACCACCACGGAGAACGCCGACCTCGCCGACGCCGTCGCGAGGGGCAACAAGGTGATCATGTCGCCCGCCAACAGGTCGTACCTCGACATGAAGTACGACGCGAACACGCCGCTCGGGCTGCAGTGGGCCGGGTTCATCGAGGTGCGCGACGCCTACGGGTGGGACCCCGGCAGCCACGTCGCGGGCGTCGGTGAGAAGTCGGTGCTCGGGGTCGAGGCGCCGCTGTGGTCCGAGACCCTGCGGACCATCGACGACATCGAGTTCATGGCGTTCCCCAGGTTGCCCGCGATCGCGGAGCTCGGCTGGTCGCCACGCGCGAGCCACGACTGGGAGTCGTTCTCGCGGCGGCTCGCCGAGCAGGGCCCGCGGTGGCAGCAGCGGGGCGTGGACTTCTACCGCTCGCCGCAGATCGTCTGGCCGTGACCCAGCGCCAGGGCCGTGCGCCGCGCGGCCCTGGCGTGATCCGGCGCCGGCCCGGCGATGTAGACACCGTCTACCCCGATTTGGTAGACATTGTCCACGAGCTGAACGGAACATGTCGGAGAGTTGAATGGGTTACCAACGCTTCGTCGCGCTCGGTGACAGCTGCACCGAAGGCCTCGACGATCCCTACCCGGGCAGAACCCACTACCGGGGCTGGGCCGACCTGGTCGCCAGCCGGTTCGCCCAGGACGAGCCGGACTTCCGCTACGCCAACCTCGGCGTGCGCGGCAGGCGTCTCGACCAGATCGTCGTCGAGCAGATCCCCACCGCCATCGACCTGCGCCCGGACATCGTGGCCCTGTTCGGCGGCGGCAACGACCTGATGATCTCGCGGTCGTTCAGCTCCGAGGTCGTCGCGCGGCGGGCCAGGGCGGCCGTGCGCCTGCTCACCGACGCCGCTCCCACCGTCGTGGTGTTCACGCTCAGCGACATCTCCTCCCGCATGCCCATCGTGCGCCGGATGCGCCACCGCATCGAGGCGTTCAACGACGCCGTCCGCGCCGCCGCCGACGACTACGGCGCGGTGCTCGTCGATCTGTGGCCCGACGAGGCCGCACATGACCTGCGCTACTTCGGGCCCGACCGGCTGCACCTCGGCGAGCTCGGCCACCGCAGGGTCGCCGCGCACATGCTCGAGAAGCTCGGCGTGCCGTTCGACCTGAGCTGGCTGGCCCCGCTGCCCGGCGACCCCGCCGCGCCGAACCTCCTCGCGCACGCCAGGTGGGTGTGGGGCTCGGTGCTGCCGTCCGCGAGGACGCGCGTGCTCAACTACCTCACTGGCCGCTCCTCCGGCGACGGCTTCGTGCCGAAACGTCCCGAGCTGCTGCCGCTCACCGACGAGCTGGGGACATGGACACGGAACCCGATCCCAGGCAACGCCTGATCGCGAGCGCCACCGCG
The DNA here is from genome assembly GCF_003311655.1 of Prauserella sp. PE36. Lineage (NCBI taxonomy): Bacteria > Bacillati > Actinomycetota > Actinomycetes > Pseudonocardiales > Pseudonocardiaceae > Prauserella > Prauserella sp. PE36. The sequence continues at coordinate 244,152 of NZ_QEQT01000110.1, forward strand.
CTGCTCGCCGAGGAGGGTGTGGAAGCCGTCACCCTCCGCCGGATCGCGCGGGAGGCCGGTGTGTCGCATGGCGCACCGCTGCGGCACTTCACCGGCCGCACCGCGCTGCTCTCCGCCGTCGCGACCACCGGTTTCGCCGAGCTACGCCAGCGCGGCGAGCACATCCCGGACGCCTCGCCGAGGGAGCGGTTGCTCGCGATGTGCCGCTCCTACATCGAGTTCGCACTCGCCAACCCGGCGATGTTCGAGCTGATGTTCCGCCACGACCTCATCGACTCCGCGGAGCCCGAGCTGTCGAGCACCAACAGCGCGGTGTTCGAGGACTTCAGCGCGCTCGTCGGCGAGACCCAGGCCGCGGGCTGGCGCGCCGGCACGGACGCGCGGCTGCTCGCGGCGTCGCTGTGGGCCGCGCTGCACGGACTCGCCGAGCTGTGGCTGTGGGGCGGGCTCGGCGAGACGCTCGGCGCGGGAGAGGTGGACGCCGCGCTGGCCGTCACCCTGGAGACCTACCTCGGCTGAGTCCGGCGACCACCCGGTCCAGCACCTCGCGCCAGTGCTCCCGCTGGCGGAGGCGCTCGTCGCCGTCGGCGAGCCATTCCTGGTGGAACCGCAGCACCGTCCGGCCGCCCGCGTCACTGACGGCGACCTGCACGGTGGTGTCGTGATCCCAGTCGCGCGGTCGCCACGTGAGCCGCACCCGGTCGTTGGCGTGAAAGCTGCGCAGCTCGCCCGTGGTTCCCTCGGCCGTGATGTAGCCGTCGCCCTTCTCCGTGCCGAGCTCGGCACCTGCGCCGAGCCAGGCCGCGATCCCCTCCGGGCTGGTGAGGTACGCCCACACCGTCTCGACCGGATGGGGCACCGTCTTCGACACCCCGATCTGGAACCCCGCGTCCTTGGTCTGACCGACAACCATGATGTCCCCCTTCGTCGTCAGGGGCATTCTGCCGACGACCGCCGACAAAACCGGTCAGCCCGCCTCGCGCTGGATCACCGACCACGCGCTGAGCACGTGCTCGCGTTCCGTCGCGGGGGCGCCGATCGCCATGCGCAGCAACACGTCCCCGTTCGCCTTCGTGTGGCTCAGGTACAGCTCGCCCGAGTCGTTGAGCCGTTCCAGCAGCGCCATCGTCGCCGCGTTGGCGTCGTCCGCGGACAGCCCCGGCCACCGCGGGCGGAAGCAGACGAGCCCGAACGGATGGTCCGCCCGCAGCTCGAACCGGTCGTCGGCGGCGACCAGCCCGGCGAACTCGTCGGCCAGCGCGATGCCCTTGCGAATGTGCTCGCGCAGCCCCCGCGCGCCGTACCAGCGGATCACCGACCACAGCTTGAGCGCGCGGAAACGCCGCCCCAGCGGGATCTGCCAGTCCCGGTAGTCGATCACCTCGCCCGACGCGCTCGCGGCGTTGCGCAGGTACTCGGGCAGGATCGACAGCGCCTCGATCATCGGCGCGCGGTCGGCCAGCCAGAGCACGGAGCAGTCGAAGTTGGTCAGCAGCCACTTGTGCGGGTTGGTCACGTAGGAGTCCGCGTACTCGGCGACGCCGTCGTTGATCCAGCGCAGCTCAGGGCAGATCGCCGACACCCCGGCGTAGGCGGCGTCAACGTGCAGCCACACCCCGTGCGCCCGGCACACCTCGCCGATGCGGCGCACCGGGTCGATCGCCGTGGTGGACGTGGTGCCGATCGTCGCGCACACCAGCGCGGGCACGGCGCCACCGGCGAGGTCGGCGGCGATCAGCTCGTCCAGGTGGGCCGGGTCCATGGCGAGCGTGTGCTCGTCGACGTTCACCGCGCGCACGTTCTCCGCGCCGAGCCCGGCGATGCGGCCCGCCTTCTCCAGCGACGAATGGGTTTGCGACGACACGTACACGGTGCGCCGGCGCCCCTCGCCACCCGCGCGCCGCAGCGCGGCCAGCAGGGCGACGAGGCTCGCGCTCGACGCGGTGTCCTGGATGACGCCGCCGCCCGCGGAGCCGGTGCGGAACCGCTCAGGGAGCGCGAGCAGCTCGGCGAGCCAGTCGACCACGAGCGACTCCAGCTCCGTGCAGGCCGGGCTCGTCGCCCACACCATCCCCTGCACGCCGAGCCCCGACGACAGCAGGTCGCCGAGGATCGCGGGACCGCTGGCGTTGGCCGGGAAGTAGGCGAAGAAGCTCGGGTGCTGCCAGTGCGTGACGCCGGGCAGGACCGCGCGGTCCAGGTCGGCGAGCACGTGCTCGAACGGCTCGCCCTCCTCGGGCGGGTGCGCGGGCAGCGCGGAGCGGACGTCACCGGGCTTGGCCTGCGAGCGCACGGGCCTCGACTCGATCGACGCCAGGTAGTCGGCGACCCAGTCGACCACCCGCTTGCCGTGTTCGCGGAACTCCTCGGGAGTCATGTGCCCGGCCATGTCTGGAGGCTAGCCGCAGTGAAGGCCACCTTGCTGCGTTGATCGGACACAGCGGCGCAGAGCGCCTCGGTTTGAGTGGTGGCGGGAGACGGGCGGACGCAGTGAGGGTGGCCTTCACTGCGGCCGCCCGGGCTCACCTGACGCCGTCGGCCCACCCGCTGGTCAGTAGGATGGCCCGCATGTCACAGCCCGTAGCCAAGGTCTCCTTGACCGGCATCAAGCCGACCGGCGAGCCCCATCTGGGCAACCTGATCGGTGCGATCCGCCCGGCGCTGCAGCTGGCTGAGCAGTACGACTCGGTCTACTTCATCGCCGACTACCACGCGCTCACGACGGTGCGCGATCCCGAGCTGCTCCGGCACTACTCGCGCTCGGTCGCCGCGACCTGGGTGGCCGCGGGCCTCGACCCCAAGCGGACGACGTTCTACGTCCAGTCCGACGTCCCCGAGATCTACGAGCTCAACTGGGTGCTCTCCTGCGTGACCGGCAAGGGCCTGATGAACAGGGCCCACGCATACAAGGCCGCGCGCGACCGCAACGTCGAGGCGGGCGAGGAGCCCGACGCCGGCGTGAACATGGGCCTGTACAACTACCCCATCCTCATGGCGGTGGACATCCTGATCATGGAGTCCGACGTGGTGCCGGTGGGCAAGGACCAGGTGCAGCACGTCGAGTACGCCGCCGACATCGCGGGCAGCTTCAACCACCTGTACGGCAAGTCGTACTCGTTCAAGGTGCCGAAGGCGATCATCCCCGACGCCGGCACAGGGCACACGCTGCCCGGTCTCGACGGCCGCAAGATGAGCAAGTCCTACGACAACACGATCCCGCTGTTCCTGCCGGAGAACAAGCTCAAGAAGCTGGTGCGGCGCATCCCAACGGACAGCACGCCGGTGGAGGACCCGAAGGACCCCGACAGCTCGTCGGTGTTCCAGATCCTGGAGCAGTTCGCTCCGCCATCGGCCGCCGACGTCGTCGCCGACACGCGCAAGCGTCTCGAGGCGGGCGGCATGGGCTGGGGCGAGCTGAAGAACGTGCTGTTCGAGGTGCTCAACACCGAGCTCGGCCCGCTGCGCGAGCGCTACGACGCGCTGATGGAGCCGGGCAGCGAGCTCGACACCATGCTCGCCGAGGGCGCGGAGAAGGCCCGCGAACGGGCGGGCCGAGTGCTCGGCTCGGTACGCAAGGCCATCGGCGTCGGCAAGTGATCCCGGCGTGACGTGCGGCCACTGAGCCCCGGCGAGCCCGCGCACGTCGGCCGGTACCGTCTGCTGGCCTCGCTCGGCGCCGGTGGGATGGGCCGGGTGCTGCTCGCGGTCGCGCCGGACGGGCGCCTCGCGGCCGTCAAGCAGATCCACCCCGGGTTCGCGCACGACAAGGACTTCCGGCACCGGTTCGCGCGTGAGGTGGAGGCGTCACGGCTCGTCTCGGGCGCCTACACGGCCGCGGTCATGGACGCCGATCCCACGGCACACGCCCCGTGGCTCGCGTCGGTCTACGTCGCGGGGCCGTCGCTGCGCGAGGCGGTCGACGCCGCGGGACCGCTGCCGCCTGTCTCGCTGCGGTACCTCGCCGCAGGGCTGGCTTCGGCGCTCGCCGACATCCACCGCGCCGGTCTGGTGCACCGGGATCTCAAGCCCAGCAACGTACTGCTCACCGCCGACGGTCCGCGCGTGATCGACTTCGGCATCGCGCGGGCGGTCGAGGGCGACTCCGAGCTGACGCGCAGCGGCTCGGTGATCGGCTCGCCCGGCTTCATGTCCCCCGAGCAGGCGGAGGGCGGCCCGCTCACGCCGGCGAGCGACGTGTTCTCGCTGGGCGCGCTGCTGGTCATGGCGGCGACCGGACAGAGCCCCTTCGCGGGAACGTCGGCGCCGCAGACGCTCTACAACGTCGTGCACACCGAGCCGGACCTGACCGCCGTGCCGGCGGAGGTGCGCGCTCTGGTGGAGCCGTGCCTTGCCAAGGACCCCGCCGACCGGCCGACACCGGCGCAGCTGCTCGACCGGCTCGGCCCCGTGGCGCCGAGCGCCCAGCCGTGGCCGTCCCCGGTGCACGAGCTGATCCGGGCGCAGGAGGCGGAGGCGAGGGCAGCCCTGGTCGAGCCATCGGCACGACGACGGTCTCCGGTGCTCGCCGTGCTCGCCGCCGTGGTGCTCGTGGTCGGTGGAGTGCTCGCCGGAACGCTGCTCGACGTCACGAAGTCCTCGCCCGGCACCGCGGTACCAGTCGCACAGGGCGCCCCGAGCCCCACGAGCACCGGACCACCCGCCCCGCTCAGTGCGGCGGGACTTCGGTCCGTCGACCCGTGCCGAGTCCTCGGCGGCGACCTCACGCCGAAGATCGACGTGCACTTCTTCAGCTGCACCTACGAGGCGCCCGACGGGCGGTGGCTGGATCTGCAGCTCGGCGACCGCGTTCCCACCGAGGCCGTGGTCACCGACGAGATCGCCCGGCTGCCCGCGAGCGTCGGACCTGCCGGTGGAGAGGGCCGGTGCACGGCGATCGCGCTGATCCCCGGCCAGGAGACGCACGGCATCAGCGTCACCACGTCACCGGGCGTCGGCGACACGATCGACCCGGACCCTTGCGGCACCGCACGGGCGACCCTCACCGAGGCGATCGGCGCGCTGCGCGAGGGCGGAGCCGGCTGGCAGGACGCGAGAGGCACGCTCGCCACCGTCGATCCCTGCGCGCTGACCGACGACGCCGAGCTGGGCGACCTGTTCGGCGTGGTCGTCGGAACGGAGCCGGACGGCCTGCACGAGTGCCGGTGGGACGTCGGCGGCACCGTCGAGGTCACCCTCGAGCGAGCCGTCTCCCCCGGCAGAGGCGGGCAGGACGAGTCACCGGTGGAACTCGGCGAGCGCACGGTGTACCAGCAGGAGTTCCCCGACGCGGGTAGCCCGGCGTGCGGGGTGAGCTGGGCACACGTGCGCGTCGAGGAGGGCTTCACGGAGGTGGTCCGCGTGCTCTACCGCGCGACGGCGAGCGGCGCCGACGTGGCCGATGTGTGCGGGCAGACCCGGCGGCTCGCGGAACGGATCATGCCGAGGTTGCCGCAACCGTGAGACCGCTGCGACCGGACGAGGCCGGGCCGATCGGGCGGTACCGGCCGATCGCCGCCGTCGGCGAGGGGGGCATGGGCAGGGTGCTGCTGGCCGTCGCCCCGGACGGGCGCCTCGCAGCCGTGAAACAGGTGCACCCGGAGTTCGCGCACGACCCCGGATTCCGCGACCGGTTCGCACACGAGGTGGACGTCTCCCGCCGCGTGTCCGGGGCCTACACCGCCGCCGTCATGGACGCCGACCCCTCGGCCGAGGCGCCCTGGCTCGCCTCGGTCTACGTCGCCGGACCGTCACTGCGGGAGGCGGTCGACGCCGCGGGACCGCTGCCCGTCGACTCGCTGAAGTACCTGGCCGCCGGGCTCGCCGCGGCGCTCGCCGACATCCACCGCGCCGGACTGATCCACCGGGATCTCAAGCCCAGCAACGTGCTGCTCACCTCCGACGGCCCCCGGGTGATCGACTTCGGCATCGCGCGGGCCGTGGAGGGCTCCGACCTCACCAGCACGGGCGCGGTGATCGGCTCCCCCTCGTTCATGTCGCCGGAGCAGGCCGAGAGCGCGCACCTGACCCCGGCGAGCGACGTGTTCTCCCTCGGTGCCCTGCTCGTCATGGCCGCCACGGGGCGGAGCCCGTTCACGGGCGAGACAGCGCCGCAGACGCTCTACAACGTCGTGCACGCGGACCCGGATCTTTCCGCCGTGCCACCCGAGATCCGATCGCTCGCCGAGGCGTGTCTCGCCAAGGACCCGGCGCGGCGCCCGGCGCCGGAGCAGATCCTCGACTTCCTCGGCCCGGTCAGCCCCGCCGCCTCGCCGTGGCCGTTCGCCGTGGGCCAGCTGATCGCACGGCAGGAGTCCGAGGTGAGGGCGGTGCTGTCGTGGCCGGCTCCGCTGCCGCCGTTGCCCCCGCCCGCACCGCGGCGCCGCCGCCTGGCCTGGGCCGCCGCGGCACTCGGTGCGGCGGCCGTGGTCGGCGTGGGTGTGGTCGTCGCCGTGAACATCGGCGGTGACGAGCAGGAGCCCGTCACACCGCGGGCGACGCGGCTGCCGGTGGAGCAGGCGTTGAGCGTGGACCGGCTGCGCGGCACCGACCCGTGCGCGTTGCTCGACGGCGCGCAGGTGCGGGGCGAGGGCACGCTGACCGCCGAAGAGAACCCGATCCACCTCAACCGCTGCGCGTACGAGACGTCGGAGGGTGACACGGTCAAGCTGGTCATCGGCGAGCCGGTGCAGGCGGCGGGCGCCGAGAGGGGCGCCGGCATCGCGGGACTCCCAGTGTTGCTGACCGATCTCACGGGCGGCTGCGAGGCCACCATCCAGCTGCCGGGCGAGCCGGGACTCGGGCTCCGCACCGAGGACTCGGATCCCTCGGGCGATGCCTGCGGGCGCACGCGAGCCGTGCTGGCGACGGCGGTACAGCAGCTGCGGGATCGCGCCGGCGCATGGGATCTTCCCGGCCACAGCGCCATCACCCTCGACCCATGCTCCCTTGTGGACGATACGGCGGCGCGCGAGGTGCTCGGCACCGTGACGGGCACCTCGCTCACCCGCCTCCACGAATGTGAGTGGACGGCGGGCGGCTCACTGACCCTGACCGTCAGCCCGGGAGCGCCGCGGGCCCCTCCCGACGAGGGCTACCGGCCCGTCGATCTCGCCGGGGTGCGCGCCTACGTCTACGAGGTCAGCCCGGAATCGTGTTCGCTCACGTGGACTCACCGCAGGCTCGACACCGACCGCACCGAGGATGTGCGCATCGCCTACCACGCGAACGTCGCGGGCCAGGTGTGCGCGAAGACGCAGGCCTTCGCGGAGGCCGCGATCGAGGGGCTGAGCGACTCCTGACGGGTCAGCGGAGCGCGGGCAGGCCGGCCGCGAGAGCCGCGATCCCGCGCTTCAACGTGGGCGTGAACGGCAGGCACGCGGCGGCGAGGTCCGGGTTCTGTGCGTAGACCTCGACGAGCACCGGGGGCGGGTTGGCGGCCGGGTAGAGCATGCTCGCGAGGACGGTGGCCAGCCCGACGACCTCGACGCCCTCCTGCTCGGTCAGCTCCAACCGTGCCGCCACGACCGAGCCCAGTGCGGCGACGACGCCCAGCACGCCGCGCTTGAACTCGGCGACGGCCGGCACGGACGCGTTGTGCTCCAGGGTGGTGGACGTGTGGCCGAGGAGGTCGCAGAACAGTGGGCGGTCGGCGAGCGTCTCGGCGAGGGTGTCGATGACGTCGGCGCCGTCGCGCAGCCGCCGGGTGACCTCGTCGGTCCACTCGCGCCAGCATTCGATCGCGAGTTCGAGGTAGATCTCCTCGCGCGTGCCGAAGTAGCGGACGACGTTGGACTTCGCGAGCCCGACCGCCGCGGCCACGCTGCCGAGGCTCACGTTGCGCACCCCGGACTCGGTGGCCAGTTCTCGGGCCGCCGCGAGGATGGCGTCGCGCCGCTGTTGCTTGTGCTCCGGCCTCCTGGCCCGCACGAACGTCGACTCAGCCATATCCGGTCCAGTATAGGTCCCGACTTAACAGAACACCGTACTCTTGTTAACGAAACACTGTTCTGTTAATTTGGCCCTACCGGACCTAACAAAGGGGATCGACGTGGTCGAGGTGCGCTTGCGCGTGAACGGGGCGGACGAACCGCTCGACATCCAGCCACAGGTCAGCCTGCTCGACGCTCTGCGCGAGCACCTCGGCCTCACCGGCACCAAGAAGGGCTGCGACCAGGGCGCCTGCGGCGCCTGCACGGTGCTCGCCGACGGCGAGCGGATCAACTCCTGCCTCGCGCTGGCCGTGCAGTACGAGGGCAGGGAGATCACCACCATCGAAGGGCTCGACCATCCGCTACAGGGTGCCTTCGTGCGGCACGACGGCTTTCAGTGCGGGTACTGCACGTCCGGCCAGATCTGCTCGGCCGTCGGGATGCTCGCCGAGCACAAGGACGGCATGCCGAGCGCCGTCACCGAGCAGGCGTCCGGAGGGGAACTGTCGGCGGCGGAGATCCGGGAGCGGATGAGCGGGAACGTGTGCCGCTGCGGCGCCTACAACGGCATCGTGGAGGCCATCCAGGAGGTCGCGCGATGAGGACCTTCTCCTACGTCAGCGCGCCCGACGTCGGGACCGCGCTGCGGGCCGTCGCGGGCGAGCCGAACGCGAAGTTCCTTGGCGGCGGGACGAACCTCGTCGACCTGATGCGCGAGAACATCGAGCGGCCCGACGTGGTCGTGGACATCAGCAGGCTGCCGCTCACGGAGGTCGAGGAGCTGCCCGGCGGCGGCGTGCGGATCGGCGCGCTCGTGCGCAACAGCGCGCTCGCCGCCCATCCGCTGATCCGCACGCGCTATCCCGTGCTGTCGCAGGCGATCCTGTGCGGGGCCTCGGCGCAGCTGCGGAACATGGCGACCGTCGGGGGCAACCTGCTGCAACGCACCCGCTGTCTCTACTTCTACGACGGCGCGTCGGCCTGCAACAAACGCGAGCCCGGCAGCGGCTGCGCCGCGATCGGCGGCTTCACCCGCAACCACGGCGTGCTCGGCGTCAGCGAGCACTGCATCGCCACCCACCCGTCGGACCTGTGCGTGGCGCTGGCGGCGCTCGACGCGGAGGTCGAGGTGGAGAGCACGCGCGGCACCCGGCGCCTCCCGCTGAGCGAGTTCCACCGGCTGCCCGGCTCGACGCCGCATGTGGAGACCGCTCTCGCGCCGGACGAGCTGATCACGGCCGTCGAACTCCCGGCACCGGTCACGGAGCGGTCGCGCTACCGCAAGGTGCGCGACCGCGCGTCGTACGCGTTCGCGCTGGTCTCCGTGGCCGCCGCGCTGGACGTCGGCGACGGCACGGTGACCGCGGTGCGGCTGGCGCTCGGCGGCGTCGCACCCAAGCCGTGGCGGGCGGTCGAGGCGGAGCGCGTGCTGCTCGGCGCACCCGCGACCGAGAAGGCCTTCCGCACGGCCGCCGAGGCCGAGCTCGCCGCCGCGACCGGCCAGGACGGCAACACCTTCAAGATCGAGCTCGCGCGGCGCACGATCGTGGCGACCCTGCGCGACCTGCTCAGCGATGGGAGCGCGGCGTGACCCAGACCCTGCCGAGAACACACGAGCCGAGTGTCGGCAAGCCGGTCGACCGCGTCGACGGCACCGCCAAGACCACCGGCGCGGCCCGATTCGCCGCCGAGTACCCCTACCCCGGGCTCGCGCACGCGGCGCTCGTGCACGCCACGGTCAGCCGCGGCCGGATCACCGCGATCGACACCACCGAGGCGGCCGCGATCCCCGGCGTGATCACCGTGCTCACGCACCACAACGCACCGGCGCTGAAACCACCGCGCAGGTTCAACCCGCTGGACCTCAGCACGATGGCGTCCGGCACGTCGGTCAGCTACCTCAACACCGACGAGGTGCACTGGGACGGGCAACCGGTGGCGGTCGTCGTAGCGGAAACGCTCACGGCGGCACGCGAGGCCGCGGCACTCGTCGAGGTCTCCTACACCACCTTCGCGTCCACAGTGGACTTCAAAGCCGAGGAGCCGAACGCCGAACCGCAGAAGGGCAACCTGCTGATGTCGGGGTCGGCGAAGAAGGGCGACGCCGAGGCCGCGTTGGCCAAGGCGCCCGTCAGGATCGAGGCGCGGTTCACCACGCCGCCGCACCACCACAACGCGATCGAGCCGCACGCGACGACGGCGGTGTGGGACGGCGACCGGCTGACCGTCCACGATGGAACGCAGAGCATCGACTGGCTGCGCTCGCACCTCGCGCTGCGGTTCGACGTCCCGGTGGAGGGTGTGCGCGTGCTCGCACCGTTCGTCGGCGGCGGATTCGGCGGTAAGGCCAACATCTGGCCGGGAACCATTCTCACCGTCATGGCCGCACGCGCGACCGGAAGGCCGGTACGGCTGCTGCTGACCAGGGAAGACGTGTACCGCACGGTCGGCGGGCGCACGCCATCGACGCAGCGGGTGGCGCTCGGCGCGCGCACCGACGGCACGCTCACCGCGCTCGTCCACACCAGCGTGACGCGCACCGGGCGCGTCGGCGGCAACCCGGAACAGGTCACCTCGCAGTCGAAGCACCTGTACGACGCCGAGAACATCCTGGTGCGGCAGAACGTGGTGGAGCTGGACCTGATCTCCAACACGGCCATGCGCGCACCCGGCGACTCGATCGGCACGTTCGCGCTGGAGGCTTCGATCGACGAGCTGGCGTACGAGCTGGGCATGGACCCCATCGAGCTGCGGATGCGCAACGAGCCGGAGCGCAACCCGATCGACGGCAGGCGGTTCGCCAACCGGAAGCTGCGCGAGGCGTACCGGCTCGGAGCCGAACGGTTCGGCTGGGCCGACCGGACCCCGGAGCCGGGTTCGATGCGCGACGGCCGCTGGCTCGTCGGCATGGGCGTGGCCACGGCGTTTCACCCCGCGTGGCAGTTCCTGGCCAACGTCACGGTGCGGCTCTCGGTCGACGGCAGCGTGCTGGTGCGCTGCGGGTTCCAGGAGATGGGCATGGGGGGCGCGACAGCGCAGGCGCAGATCGCCGCCGACGCGCTCGGCGTGCCGGTGGAGTCGGTGCGCGTGGAGTACGGCGACTCCTCGCTGCCGTTGAGCCCCGCCGCCGGCGGGTCGATGCAGACGGCGAGCGTGGCGAGCAGCGTGCTGACGGCGTGCGAGAAGCTGCGGAGGAAGCTGGCAAGGCTGGGGCGGCCGGGTGACGATCCCGCCGCCGCGCTGGCCCGCGCGGGCGTGCCGTCGCTGGAGGTCTCCGTCGGCTCGGACACCCGCATCGGCAGGCTCACCGGACAGGTGCGGTTCCTTTCGAAGCTGATCCGGGACCAGCGGCGCTGGATGAAGGCCGCGAGCGGGGCGCAGTTCTGCGAGGTCCGCGTCGACCCCGACACCGGCGAGACGCGGGTGTCGCGATGGACCGCGGCCTTCGACGTCGGGCGGGTGATCAACGCGAAGACCGCGGTGAGCCAGCTCCGGGGCGGCATCGTGATGGGGATCGGCATGGCGCTGTCCGAGGAGACGCTCGTCGACCCGCGCACGGGCCGCATCATGAACCCGGGCCTCGGCGAGTACCACGTGCCGGTGCACGCCGACGTCCCGCCGATCGACGTCGCCTACCTCGATGAGCCGGATCCGACGATGCCGCTCGGTCTCATCGGCGTTGGCGAGGTCGGCATCACGGGAGCCGCGGCCGCGATCGCGAACGCCATCCATCACGCCACCGGCAGGCGGATCCGCGAGTTGCCCATCACGCTGGACAAGCTCTTGTGATCCATTCCGCCGGTCAGCCGGCCGGGGCGGTCCAGGTGACCGGAAGCTCGTGGACGCCGTAGATGTTCATGTCGGTCCTGAGCTTCACCTCGCCGGCCGGGACGGCGAGCCGCAGCGTCGGGAAGCGGCGCAGCAGTCCGCCGAAACCGGCGCGCATCTCGATACGGGCCAGCTGCTGGCCGAGGCACTGGTGCACGCCGTGACCGAAGGAGAGGTGGCCGCGCGCCGTGCGGCGGATGTCCAACGTACCGGGGTTCTCGAAGCGCGCGGGGTCGTGGTTGGCGGCCAGCAAGGAGATCACGACGGTCGATCCCTTGCCGATGGTCTCCCCGCAGAGCTCGATGTCCTCCGTGGCGTAGCGGTAGAAGATGTCGGCGACCGACAGGTAGCGCATGAGCTCCTCGACGGCGCCGGGCAAGAGCTCCGGGTTCGCGCGCAGCTCGGCGAGCTGCTCGGGGTGCTCCAGCAGTGCGAAGGTGCCCAGCGACAGCATGTTGGCCGTGGTCTCGTGACCGGCGAGCAGCAGCAGGAACGCGGCCCCGGTCAGCTCCTCGATGGTGAGGTCGTCGTGGCGGGCCAGGTCGGACAGGATGTCCTCGCCGGGCTCGGCGCGCTTGCGGGTGACCAGTTCGGCCAGGTACCCCATCATCGCGCCGTAGGCGGCCATCTTCTCCTCGATCGACTGGTCTCTCACCAGGAACTTCGCGGAGTTGACCTGGAACGTCTCCCGGTCCGCGTAGGGCACACCGAGCAGCTCGCAGATCACCAGCGAGGGCACGGGCAGCGCGAGCTCCTTCACCAGGTCCGCAGGCGGCGCCAGGCGCGCCAGATGGTCCAGCTGCCGCTCGACGATGTCGGCGATGTGCTCTTCCAGCGTCCTCATCCGCTTGACGGTGAAGGCGCCGGTGAGCCTGCGCCGCAGGCGGCTGTGGTCCGGCGGGTCCATCGCGATGAACATGCCCGGGATCTGCGGTGACGGTTCGGTGGCGACGGGCATGTCGGAGGTCCCGTAGGGCACGTGGAGGACGCCGATGTCCAGCCGGGAGCTGAACCGGGTGTCGGCCATGAGCTGCCGGACCGCCTCGTAGCCGGTGACGAGCCAGCCCTCGTGCCCGTCGGGGAAGAGCAGCGGGCTCACCGGGCGCACCGCGCGCAGCCGCGTGAGCTCGCTCGGCGGGGCGAAGGGTCCGGCGTCGCGCTCCGTGGGAAGGCCGTACGGGATGGCGGACGTCTGGCTCATCGGAAGTCCTTTCGTGGCGGGTGTGAAGGCCACGGTCGCCGACCGGGCTGACATGGGGCTGACACGGCTCTGACACGGTCCGGCCGCCCGGCCTGGCAGAATCGACCGGGTGCGGATCGGGGTGCTCGGGTCGTTCGAGGTTCGCGCGGACGACGGCGCCCCGGCCGACGTGCCGGGCGCCCGGTTGCGCGGACTGTTGATCGCGCTGGCGCTCGATCCGGGCCGTGTGGTGCCGAAGGCGACACTGATTGACTGGATCTGGGGTGAGCGTCCGCCGGCCGACGCGGCGAACGCCCTGCAACGCCTGGTCTCCCGGCTGCGCAAGGTGCTGCCGGAAGGGTCGGTCGAGGGGCACCCGAACGGTTACCGGCTGGTGGTGGAGCCCGACGGCGTCGACGCCGTGCGGTTCGAACGCCTGGTCGGCGAGGCCCGCGATGGCGATGATCCCCGGCGGCTGCGCGAGGCACTCGCGTTGTGGCGTGGTGCGGCCATGCAGGACGTCGGCCTGCAGGACAGTGCTGCGTTCGACGCGGCGGTCACCCGGCTGGAGGCGCTGCGCCTGACCGCGCTGGAGGACCGGTTCGACGCGGAGCCCGCCGCCGGCGACGTCGCGGAGCTCACCGACCTCGTGGCCGCGCATCCGTTGCGGGAACGGCTCGCCGCCGCGTTGATGCGTGCCCTCGCCGCGGCCGGCCGCGGCTCGGAGGCGCTGCTCGTGTACGAGCACACGAGGGAGGCCCTCGCCAGCGCGCTGGGCGTCGACCCGTCCGCCGAGCTGTCCGCGTTGCACGTCGCGCTGCTGCGGGGCGAGCTGGGCAGCCCGGACGAGAGCCGCAGGACCAACGTGCGCGCCGAGCTGACCACCTTCGTCGGCAAGGAGACCGAGATCGCTACGGTCCGCGAACTCGTCGCCGAGCACCGGCTCACCACCCTGACGGGTCCGGGCGGTTCCGGAAAAACCAGGCTGGCCACGGAAACCGCGCGCACCCTGGCCGGGGAACTGCCGGACGGGGCGTGGCTGGTGGAGCTCGCGGCCGTCGGCACCGAGGACGTGGCGCGAGCGACGCTCGCCGCGCTCGGCCTGCGGGACACGCTGATCGGCGAGGCACCGGAGACGGAGCCGGCGGACCGGGTGGTGGCCGCAGTCCGCGAGCGGGCGATGCTGCTGATCCTGGACAACTGCGAGCACGTGATCGAGTCGGCCGCGGCGTTCGCCCACCGGGTGCTCGGCGAGTGCCCGCGCCTGCGGATCCTCGCCACGAGCAGGGAACCGCTCGGCATCACCGGTGAGGCGCTGTGGCCGGTCGCGCCGCTGGACCTGCCCGCCGAGGACGCCGATCCCGCCGAGATCGAGTCGTCTCCGGCCGTCCGGCTGCTGCGGGACCGGGCGGGCGCGGTACGCAAGGACCTCGCGACCGGCGCAGGCACGTCGGCGAGCCTGGCGCGCGTGTGCCGCGCGCTGGACGGCATGCCGCTGGCGATCGAGCTGGCCGCGGCCAGGTTGCGCACCATGTCCCTCGACCAGCTCGCGGGCAGGCTCGACGACCGGTTCCGCCTGCTGACCGGCGGCAGCCGCACCGCGCTGCCCCGGCACCGGACGCTGCGCGCGGTGATCGACTGGAGCTGGGAACTGCTCACCGACGTCGAACGGACGGTGCTGCGCAGGCTCTCGGTGTTCGCCGGCGGGGCGAGTCTGGAGGCGGCCGAGCGGGTGTGCGCCGGCGACGTGGCCGGGCGGGAGCAGGTGCTCGAACTGCTCACGGCGCTGACCGAGAAGTCGCTCGTGGTGGCCGGGGACGACGGAGCACCCCGGTACCGGATGCTCGGCACGATCAGGGAGTACGCCGCACGGAAGCTCGCGGAGGCGGGCGACGCGCACCGGGCACGCCGCGCGCATCTGGCGTACTTCACCGAACTCGCCGAGACCGCTGAGCCACACCTTCGCCGCGCCGGGCAGCTGGGCTGGCTCGCCGTGCTCGAGACCGAGCACGACAACATCGGTGCCGCGCTGCGCGGTGCGCTCGCGGCCTCCGACGCGGGCGGGGCGATGCGGCTCGCGGCGGCCGCGGGCTGGTACTGGTGGCTCGGCGGGCACAAGGCCGAGGGCAACGAGCTGATCATGGCGGCGACCGCAGTGCCCGGCGAGGTGGGCGACGAGATCCGGGCCACGGTGTACGCGTTCGTCACGATGTTCGTGACCTCCGGCAGGAGCGACCAGACCGAGGCGGCCGAGTGGATCCGGCGGGCGTACCGCATCGGCAGGCCCGTCCAGGACCATCACCCCGCGCTGCGGTGTGTCGCCGCACTGGAGCACCTGCTGCGGGAGCCGGGCGCGTACCAGTCGGCGTGGGAACCGTTGCTGGGCGACGAGGATCCCTGGGTGCGCGCGCTCGCGCGGCTGCACCTCGGCAAGATGAAGATCGCGCTGGGTCACGACGCGCGGGAGGCGGACACCGACCTCGAGACGGCGCTCACCGAGTTCCGTGCCATCGGCGACCGGTGGGGCATCTCGTTCGCGCTGACCGAGCTGGCACCCCGGATCGCCCTGCGCGGCGAGCTCACGGCGGCGTGCGAGCACTACGAACAGGCGATCGCGGTGGTCACCGAGGTCGGCGCTGTCGAGGACATCGCACCGATGCGGTCTCGGCAGGCGCAGCTGTACTGGCTTTCGGGCGACGAGGAGGCGAGCGCCGCCGCGATGGCCGAGGCACAGCGCTGCGCGCAGCGCCTTTCCTGGCCGGAGGCGCTGGCCGAGCTGGCACTGTCCAAAGCGGAGCTCGCGCGCTGGAGCGGCGATGCCGGGCAGGCGAGGCGGCAGCTCGACGTCGCGATGGCCCTGCTAGGCGACCACGCCGAGCGGGCACAGGTCCGCGCGGCGGCACACGACCTCCTCGGCTATCTCGCCGAGGATCCCGGCGAGGCCCGCGAACACCGGGCCGCTGCATTCGCGGCGGCGTCCCAGGTCGGGTATGCCCCGTTGATCGCGCAGACGCTCGTCGGGATCGCGGACCTCGCGCTGCGCCACGAAGAACACGAGCAGGCGGCGAGGCTGCTCGCGGCGAGCACGAGCGTGCGCGGCCTGCCGGATCGCTGCCACCCGGACGCGGCCCGCATCGAGCGAGCCGCGCGGCGTGGCCTCGGCGACACGCGGTTCACCGAGGCCACGCGGGACGGGACGCGGGCGAACTGGCGGGAGCTCGCCGCCAGCACACTCACGTGGTGAACGGGATCAGGTTCAGCACTCCTCCAGCGAACCAACGTCGCTGAGGTGGTCGTCGCTGACCAGCCCTTCTTCTGGTGCCCGCGTCGGTCCGGGCCACGAGGCCCGGTGTGGACGAGGGCCAGTGTTCGGGCCGCCGGGTTCGCGCCGCCACGCCTTTCCCTGGAACGAAGACGATCGTCTCGGGTCGCTTGCGAGGGTGCCCTAACCTTCAGGGGTGAGGGTTGGGAGTGGGGGTCCAGACGTCGAGGAGGCGGAAGGCGCGCGGGCACGGGCACGGCCCGCCCACCTGGCTACCGGGCTGCTGGCGGCGGTCGCGCTGCTGTTGTGCTGCGCGGTGCTGAGCCTGCTGACCGGCTCGGAGCCGGTGGCGATCGGCGAGGTGCTGAGGGTGCTGTTCGCCGACGACCGCAGCGAGCCGGCCATCATCGTGCACGACCTCCGGATGCCGCGCACCGCGGTGGGCATTTGCGTGGGGATCGCGCTCGGGCTCGCTGGGGCGCTGATGCAGTCGCTGACCCGCAACCCGATCGCGGACCCCGGCGTGCTCGGCATCAACGCGGGCGCCGCGTTCGGAGTGCTGGTCGCCATCGTCGGCCTTGGAATCGGGGACTTCACCGGCTACGTTTGGTTCGCTTTCCTCGGCGCCACCCTCAGCACCACGCTGGTCTATCTCATCGGCGGCCGGGGCAACGACAGCGGCACACCGGTGCGGCTCGCGCTCGCCGGGACCGCGATCGGCGCGGCGCTGGTCTCCGCGGCCGAGGCGATGGTCTTCCTCGACCCGAAGGCGTTCGACGAGTACCGGTTCTGGATCGTCGGCGACATCGCGAAACCGGAGCTGGCCGTGGTCGGTCAGCTGCTGCCCTTCCTGCTCGTCGGCGTGCTCGTCGCGCTGTCGCTGGGACCGCGGCTCAACGCGATCGCGCTGGGCGACGAGCTCGGCACGGCGCTCGGCGTGGGGCTGCCGCGGACTCGGCTGCTGGTCGGCTTCTCGGTGCTGGTGCTGGCCGGCCTTGCCACGGCCGTGGCGGGCCCGATCGGTTTCGTCGGGCTGGCCGCCCCGCATCTGGCGCGCGCGGTGACCGGACCGGACCAGCGTTGGGTGCTGCCGTACGCGGGCGTGCTGGGCGCGGTCATGGTGTTGCTCGCCGACGTGGCGGGACGCGTGGTGCTGCCCTCCGGCGAGCTGCGCGTGTCGATCCTGACCGCGATCGTCGGCGCGCCGTTCTTCGTCGTGCTGGTCCGGCGCAGGCGGGCGGCCGCATGAGCACGAGAACCGTGCGGGTGCCGGGATTCTCGGCGCGCTACTCTTCCCGGCCCGCCGTGGTGACCGGTTTGCTCGCGCTCCTGCTGCTGGCGCTGACGGGCTACGCGCTGACGGTCGGGAAGCTGCCCGTCTCGCTCGGCGAAGCGCTCGGGATGCTCGCCGGCGACCCCGGTCCGTCCGGAGTGGACTATGTCTTCTGGACGGTGCGGCTGCCGAGAGTGGTCACCGCCCTGCTGGTCGGCGCCGCGCTGGGGGTGAGCGGGGCGATCCTGCAGAGCCTTTCCCGCAACCCGCTCGGCAGCCCCGACGTGCTCGGGTTCGCTGGTGGCGCCGCGACCGGGGCATTGCTGCAGATCCTGCTGATCGGCGGCGGCGCGCTCGCGGTCGCACTGAGCGCGCTCACCGGCGCGTTCGTCACCGCGGCGGTCGTGTACCTGGTGGCCTATCGCAGGGGCGTGCCGGGACAACGGCTCGTGCTGGTCGGGATCGGCGTCGGCGCGCTGCTGCTTTCGCTGAATCGCTACCTGCTGATCTCGGCCGAGGTCGACGACGCGTTCCGGGCCGCGGTGTGGCTCACCGGGAGCCTGCTCGACCGCAGCTGGGACCACGTCACCATCGCCACCATCGCCGTGACCGTGCTCGTGCCCGCGTCGGTGCTGCTGTTGCGCAGGCTCACGTTGCTCGAACTGGGCGACGAGCTCAGCACCGGACTCGGCGTCCCGGTAGGAAGGACGCGGCTCCAGCTGTTCGTGGTGGCCGTGGGCCTCGCGGGAGCGGCGACCGCGGCGGCGGGCCCGGTCGCGTTCGTCGCGCTGGCGGCTCCGCACCTCGCGCGGCGGCTGCTGCGACCCGGCGGCCCGAGCGTGGTGGGGTCCGGGCTGGTCGGCGCTGTGCTGCTGCTCGGCTCCGATGTGGCCGCACAGCAGGTGTTCCCCACCGGGGAGCTGCCCGTGGGCGTCGCGACCGGCGTGCTCGGCGGCGTGTACCTTGCGACCCTGCTCGGCCGGCGCTGGAGCCGCGGGTCCGTCCTGAGCGGATGAACCCGGTGGCGGGCGGCCGGCGATCCGGCCGCCCACCTGCTCCTCACGCGAACTGGGGGACCAGCCGCTCCAGGTCGTCGAGCAGTGCGCCCGCCGCGGACGCGGACGCACCGTCCCACCAGGACACCCTCGGCACCTCGAACACCTTGCCAGCCCGCACAGAGGGCAGCCGCTGCCACAGCTCGCCCTCGGTGTACCTGCGGAACGTGCTGGACACCTGACCGCCCTCGAACGCCCCGCCGCCGCTGAAGTGGATGAGCACGTCGGCGTCCGCGAGGCGGCTCACCTGTTCCGGCGAGAGGCTGGTGTAGGTGTCCTCAGGTTGCTCCGGCGTGCTGGACTCAGTGCGGCGGACCCCGGCGTCTGTGAGGATCCGCGACGGGAAGATGATCGAGTCGGTGACGATCCGCAGCTCGTCGGTGGTGAACCGCAGCAGTGCGACCTTCTTGCCAGCAAGCAGGTTCCCGTGCGTGGCCCGGAACCGCTCGGCGCGGGTCCGGTACTCGTCCAGCTTCCGCTGCTGCGCTTCTCGAACGCCGTAGACCTCGGCGACGGTGAGCGCGGACTCGTGCCATTCCACGGCATCCCGGGTGTTGGCGTAGGCGACGGTGCTCGCCAGTCCGGCAAGCGCGGCGTAGTTGTCCTGCAGCGACGCGGTGTTGCCGACGATGAGGTCGGCGCCGAACCCGACCAGCCGCTCCACGTCGACCTGGCCGAACCCGAGGTGCTCGAACTCCCCGGTCCCGCGGGGAAGGTAGCCGGGCACCGGCGGGTCGGCGTCGAGCGTGGCCGAGGCCACCAGCGGGACACCGTGCTCCAGTGCCACCTGCAGCGCCTGGCCGGGGTCGAGTGCGATCACCCGCCGCGGGGAAAGTGGCACGTCGGCCTTTCCGTACGGGTGCTTCACCGGTTTGGTGTCCGTTGTGGACTGTCCTCCCGACGTGTCGCGCGGGCCGCACGCGCTCAGTCCCAGCGTGGCCAGTCCGGCGCCGAGGCCGGTCAGAACCGTGCGTCTTCCCAGCAGGGAAGGGGGTCGTTCCACAGCTGTCCTCCGTGGGCGGGATGCGGCAAGGGCTCAGTCGCCGAAGGCCTCGGCGAACTTGGTCTGGCGTACGGTGTCGTCTTCCAGCGGGCACGTGATGCAGTAGCCGTGCTCAGGGTCTGCGCGGAAGTCGAAGCAGCAGGTGCCGCGCACCGCCCAGGCGCCCTGCGGCCGATCGGGCTGGAACCAGAACAGCCGCGGCCCTTTCCGGATCGGGGCGCCCGCGGCGAGCAACGCGGTGGTGAGCCGTTCGCTTCTCCTCCATGCCTGGTCCAGGTCGTTGCCGAGCCTGCGCGCCGGGTTCAGCATGTAGAAGTTGAGCATGTCCACGACGTATCCCCACAGCGTGCGGCGCCCGACCCGGGTGTGCGCACTGAGTGCGTCGATCACCGGCCCGAACAAGTCGATCAGCAGCACGCTCGTCCACTCGTCGAGCTCGTTCTCGTCGCGGACGGGAACGGTCCCCGGCTCGGTGGGGTGGCCGTCGAGCACGGCCACGCGCGGGCGGACCACGTGCACCTCGCCGAGCAGGTTTCGCTCGTCGGCGGGCAGCCAGACCACGTCGGGGCGGAGTTCAGCGGACCGGCCTGCGAGGTAGGTGCCCGCCGCGGCGAGGAAGATCAGCTCCCGGCCGAAGCTCTTGAGGAAATGCACGGCGGCCGCGCTGATCTGCCGTGGGCCGCGCAGCTCGCGGAAGGCGTCGAAGGCGGGGCCGATCTGGTCTTCGCCGACAAGCCGGTCCAGTCGCCACCAGTGAGTGCCGGGGGTGTCGGCGGGCGGCTCGTCGAGCAGCACGGGAAGCGGCGCGAACGTCAACTCGGCGCACGCCTGGACGACGGGGGCCAGCGGACCGCGGTGCCTCACCTGCATTAGGTAAGCCTACACAAACTAGGACGAAAAGGTCGACCTCACTCGTCGACTACCCATGGGGCCGGGCCGTGGAACAACCCGCCGCGAGTGGAGTGGACCTGACGCTGAAGCGTACGAACCACCGCGACTCACGAACTCCGCTCAGGTCTCATCGTTGGGCCTGTTCGGCGCGCTGTGACAGGCACCCTGTGAGGAAGGTGCGTCGAAGTGCTCCTCCCCCACAGAGTCGCCTGCATCAGTTGACCTTGCGTTCCACGAAGTCCACGATGATCGAGCAGATCAACTCAGGTGCCTCGAACATCGGGTAGTGACCGATGCCGTCGATCATGAGTTTCTCGGCGTCTGGCAGGCCGGCAACGGTCTCGTCGACAAGTTCCTCCGGCAGCCAGAAGTCCTCGACGCCGGCTGCCACCAGCACCGGGATGGTGGCGTTGGACAGCTGGTCGCGGACGTCATGATTGGCCCACCCCTGCAGATCGCCAACCGCGCTCACCTGCGCGTTCCGGTGCATCCACCGGAGTTCCTCCTCCTTCTCCGGCGGGCACTTGGCGTTCAACGCCGCCCCGGAGATCCGCTCCATCGTGTCCTGCCACCCCGGGTTCCAGCTCGGCTGCATGTACTCGCCTGGATCGGGGAAGGTAGGCGTCCGGGCAGCGCCCTCGAATGCGATGGCCGCACTGAAGTCCTCCGGATAGCTGACGGCGAGGTCGATCGTGACATCGCCACCGATGGAGGTCCCGGTGACCACCACCTTGGACTCCCCGAAAAGCTCCCGCTTGAACAGCCGAACGAACTCGGCGTGCCGATGGATCGTGGTCGTCACCTCGCCACGCCAGGCGTAGGTCCGGGCTCGTCCAGGCAGATCGAGAGCGATCGCGTGGAACCCTGCCTCCGCCAGCAGCGGCAGCAGGTAGCGATACTCCAGCGCGTTGGCCCCCGCCGTGTGGACACAGATGATCGGACGGCCGCCGACGCCGATCTCGTCGTAGTACGTCGGCGTACCGTCGACCTCGATGTAGCGCCCAACGATGTCCTTCCAGGTCGACGTCATGCGCGACCCTCCCGTCCGACCTCGAGGATGACTTCGACAAGCGTGTGAACCGCCTCGGTGAGACGGCTGGCCTCCATGAGATTGCCCTCCAGTCCCAGTTCCGAGGTCATCTCTCCCAGGCGCTCCAGGTTCGGATCGCCCTCGAAGTGCCGCACGCCGGGCGTCACGAGATCTGCGTAACGCCGCTCGCCGGACAGCAGCGACGCCCATGCGGCACCGGGCCCGCCGAGCTTGAAGGTGTAGCCGAGCGGCGGCTGGAACGGCAGGTGGTCAATGACCTTGCCGCGATACACCTTCAGCCAGAGTCGGGCACCGTCGGACTCCAAGAGGATGGAGCCGTCGAACCACCTCGTCTCTCTCGCGAACCGAGCGTTCGAGTCGAGTCGCCGCACCAGCGACTCGGCGAACGCGGGATCATCGAACTGCACCATGCCGTTCCCTTTCCTCCTCCTAGAAATGAATCAATAATAGATTAAATTTGTGACCTGGGCAACAGCCCGCCTTGATTCCCCAATCAGGTCCGCGGTCCGCCGGCGACGTAGCTGACCTGGCCCGATACGGACCCCGAGCGGGTCTGCACCGCGGCACACAACCGGTCCGAGCGGGATGTCGACCATTCGTCGACCGCCAGGTTCACCGCAGCCTCCTGGACAGTTGGTCGGCCACGCACACCGGCTTGTCGGAACCCTCGCGCTCGATCACGTATCGGAGGGTCAGCTGACCCCCTCCGCGCACTTCCTCGACCCTGAGGATCTCCGCCGTGGCCCGCACGCGTGAGTCACGTGGACACGGTGCCGGGAACCGCACGCGGTCGAGTCCGTAGTTGATCGTGGTAGGGCACTCCTCGATCGCGATGAGCTCCGGGCTGAAGGCGCCGATGAGGGAGAGGGTAAGGAACCCGTGGGCGATGGTCGACTCGTAGCCCGCGGCGGTGGCGCGTTCGGGGTCCACGTGGACCCAGTTGTGGTCGCCGGTGTCATCGGCGAAGCGGTTGATCAGGCTCTGGTCGATCGGGACCCAGGCTGTCGGACCGACCACCAGGCCGATGGAACCTGACAGCTCGGCAAGGGTTGCGAACACGCGCTGAGCCATCAACGGTCCTTGCGCCGGACGACCGAACCCTGGCCCGTGGAACCCCGGTTCACTCCGACCATGCCTGCGGCGCCGGCGTCGAGTCCGAGCGTCTGCATGAATGCCTGTCCGGGACCGCTGGCAAGCAGGCCGCCGTCGACCACGATCGATTGTCCGGTGATGAATCTCGAGTCGTCCGAGGCCAGGAAGGCGATGGCGCCGGCCACGTCCTCCGGCCGTCCGGAC
The DNA here is from genome assembly GCF_003311655.1 of Prauserella sp. PE36. NCBI lineage: Bacteria > Bacillati > Actinomycetota > Actinomycetes > Pseudonocardiales > Pseudonocardiaceae > Prauserella > Prauserella sp. PE36. The sequence continues at coordinate 266,919 of NZ_QEQT01000110.1, forward strand.
TCCGGCCAGGGCTGGACACTGGCGAGCTTTTCCTCGAAGGAGTCCAAGTGCCCTCGGTGCACGAGGGGCGTGCCGATGACGCCGGGGCACACGGCGTTGACTCGGATGCGGTGCGCCGCCAGTTCGACGGCTGCCGTGCGGCTGAGCGAGATCACCGCGGCCTTGGCCGAGGAGTACGCCTGCGGGCTGATGCCCCCGGCCAGTCCGGCCGTGGAGGCGATGTTGATGATCGAGCCGCCTTGCCGGCTCTCCACCATCGCGGCGGCGGCGTGCTTGACACCGAAGAAGACCCCCGTCGAGAGCACCCGGAAGGTGTATTCCCAGTCCTCTGCTTCGATCTCGGTGATCGGCCCGAAGGCCCCGCCGACACCAGCGTTGTTGACCATCGCGCCCAGCGCGCCGAACTCCGTCACGGCGATCGCGACCGCGCTTCGCACGGCTTGCTCGTCGGCGACATCGACGACGACGGTTCGGAGCGAGTCGGCGCTCTGCGAATCCGCGGCATGGCCGTCCTCCAGGGCACGGAGCGCCTGTGCGTTCAGGTCCGCTGCCACCACGGACCATCCGCACGCGAGAAATCGCTGAGCCGTGGCCAGACCGATCCCGCTTCCGGCGCCCGTGACGACGGCGACCTCGTGGTTGGTCATGAGATCACCTCGGTCAGCCTGAACTTCTGGACCTTCCCGGTCGCCGTCTTCGGGAGCGCCTCGGCGTCGATGATCACGACCTCCTTGGGCACCTTGAATCGTGCGAGTGACGCTTTGCAGGCCGCGATGATGTCCTCGGCGTTCAGCGTGTGCCCTGGTGAGGGAACGACGTAGGCCCAACCCACCTCGCCCCACCGCTCGTCGGGCACCCCCACGACGTAGCACTGCGCGACGCCTTCGATCCGTCCGATGAACGTCTCTACCTCGACCGGCAGCACGAGCTCACCGCCGCTCTTGTAGACGTCCTTGCTGCGGCCGGTGAGCCGGAAGTAGCCCCGCTCGTCGACGTAGCCCAGGTCTCCGGATCGGAGCCAGCCGTCCTCGGAGACCGGTATCACGGCTGTGCCGTCCCAGAACCCCATGGTCACCACCGGACCACGCCAGGTGAGCTCGCCCGACTGGCCGGGTCCCAGCTCTTCGCCGGATTCCTGGTCGACCACCCGGAACTCGCACACGCCCCCTGACGCGCTGTCGAGCCCCGCGGGGCCCCCGAACTTCATCCGGCCGACCACCTCGGTCAGCTGCCCAATGGGGTCCTCGGGCAGCGTCACGACGATGGCTCCGCACAGCTCGGTCATGCCATACCCGGTGACCATCTCGCTCAGCCCGAGCCGCTCCGCCGCAGCCGTCCAGACCCATTCCGGGGATGGCGCCGCGGCGGAGAACATCGCTCGCAGCGAGTCGAGGTCGTAGGTCGCGATGTCGGGTTCTTCAAGGATCGCGATCGTCATCGTCGGCACGCAGAGGATGTCGTTCGCGCGGTGACGCTCCACGCCCCGCAGGTAGTCGGTCGCCGAGAAGCGGAGGCGCGGCATGACGGCCCCGCCGACCCATGTCGTGGCGAGCAGACCTTCGGCGTAGCCGAACACGTGGTAGAGCGGAAGCGAGAACAGGACGCGCCACCCATCGTCGAACCCGCGCGAGAGTGCCGATGCGAAGGAGTTCCGGAGGAGGCTGTCATGGCTGAGGACAACCGCCTTCGGGACTCCAGTGGTGCCCGAGGTGTAGAGGATGTCCGAGGGCCCAAAGGGGTCGACGGCGACCGACTCGTCCATCGGGTCGCTCGCGGCGACCTCGTCGAACAGCCGCGACCCCTCCACGTGGTCGTCTCCGCACGGCAGCACGACCACCTCTCGCAACGACGTGAGCTTGTTCCGCGCTCCCGTTCGCCAGCCGGGTTCGATGGCCTCGAGCGTCTGGAGGTAGTCGATGCCGTCATGGCTGGACATGGTGATCAGCACAGAGCAGCCAGAGTGTCCGAGTACGTAGGCGAGCTCGTCAGAGCGGAGCTGGAAGTTGAATCCAACCGCCACGGCGCCCAGCCGCGAGAGCGCGTACTTGAGCGCCGGAAGTTCCGGGTAGTTCGCGAGGAGGATGCCGACACGGTCACCAGGCCGGACCCCCAGACGCCGCAACCCCTCCGCGTAACGGCGCGAGAGTTCCGCGACGTCCGCATAGGTGAGCTCGAGCTCGTCGGTGACGATGTACGGGCGCTCGCCGTAGTCGGGCAGCAGTGCGTCGAGGTGCTCGTGCAGTGCTCGAGGCTGCCAGTGCGGGTACCGCGACTCGATTGCCGCCCGGCGGGCCGTGAGCCCGGGGTGGGAGCCGGGCAGTGCCTGCGTCATCTTTTTAATCTATCATAAAATAAGCCGGTATCAAGACGCTCGTCCATCGAAGAGTTCCCGGAGCCTCCCCGCCGGCAGCTGCAGAAACAAGGCCGGGCACTCGCCAGTGGCACCTCGCGATCGGCGATTTTCGCGAGCCCCCTCGTGTCCGGCGACCTCCATGGTCAAAGCGACACCAGCTGCGCCCGCAAGCCGGTTGGCGCGGGTCATCCGCTGATCCAGCACGAGTGCCGGGAAGCCGCCGTGCGCGTGACCGGGGTTCCCTTCGAATCTTGCCGAACCCGAGCCATCCGAGTTCCTCGCCTCACGGGCGCCGTTGCGAAGATGGACCATCGAGCCCCGAGCCCAAAACTAGATTAAATTAGACTACTCTGTGAGCCATGAATGCAGCGGTCATCGGCCAGCTGGCGAACAACTCGCGGAGCGTGCGAACCGTCATCACCGGCCTGCGCGACCATGGGGTTGGCAACGTGCTTGCCGAGCCCGCGGGCGCGTCCGCGTCCACGGACCGGTACGCGAAGAAGGACATGCTGTCGGTCGCGCCCAAGGCAGCCGTCGAGGCCATCACGCGCGGCATCGCCTCAGAGGAGTGCCGGTTCGGCGTGGGGATGATCGACAGTGGACTGTGGCACCAGCGCTTGGGGACCGCCGAGGACATCACCCACGCCACACGGTTCTCCCCCTCCCCGCGAGCGGATTGGATCAGCGGCCAGCTGATCAATGTCGACGGCGGGTACGCCCTGTGACCCCACCGCGGGTGCGACCCGACCGGCGGACCACGTCCTATCCTCGGAGCGTGGCAGACTCCCCACGCAAACGCACCGACACCACCGACGGGTCCAAGGGCCAGCAGACACGCGAGCGGCTGCTGGAGGCAGCCGCAGCAATCCTCACGGAGAAGGGCTACTCCGGCACCCGGCTGGGGGATATCGCCAAGCGCGCCGAGCTCCAGGCCCCGGCGATCTACTACTACTACGATTCGCGCGAGGCTCTCATCGAGGACGTCGTGCGGCGCGGACAGCAGTCCGCGCAGGCGCACGTGGAGAACGCACTGGCCCAACTGCCGGACGGCACGCCGTTCCTCGAGCGCATCCGGTGCGCCGTTGAGGAGCACCTTCGCGTGGTGCTGAACCTGTCTGACTTCACGACTGCGGCGATCCGCAACATGGGTCAGCTACCCGAGGCCATGCGCAAGCAGATCCGTTCCGATCACAAGAGCTACGGCGAGCTCTGGCAGAGACTCTTCGAGGAAGCGCAGTCCAACGGCGAGATCCGGGGCGATGTCGACGTCACCGCCGCCCGTCTGCTGATCATCGGGGCACTCAACTGGTCTCCGGAGTGGTGGAGCACGCGCGTTGCCGATATCGACGATGTGGTGGCTGCGGCGATCGCCCTGACCGACGGACTGATCGCTCGACCCTAGCTCCCGCATCGGCAGCCGGGTCGGTTCCTGATGCGCCCGCGGATGAAGGTAGCCGCAGGCGTCCTTCACCCGCAGGCGGGAATCGCGGTGACTCAGGCGGTTCCGACAGAGGCGGTCTGAGTGAGGCGGTAGTAGTCCAGGTTGACCGAGCGCGTCATCTTCCAGTAGTCCATGACCCGCCACGGGGAGTTCGTGACGACGCGCCCACGGGAGTTGCGGTACCACGTGTTCAGCCCGTCGACATTCCAGATCATCTTCGCGTGGGCGGCGTCGACCTGGGCGTTGTAGGCGTCGCACACCTCCTGCTTCACCTCGATCCGCTCGAGCCCGAGCTGTGCCACGTGTCCGATCAGCTGTCCGAGGTAGTGCGCCTGGCACTCCGCGATCGTGATGTAGCTGCCCCCGTGCCCCAGGTTGGCGTTCGGGCCGTACATGACCAGCAGGTTCGGAAAGTTCGGCACCGTCATACCGAGGTAGGCCCTCGCATCCTCGTGAGCCCAGGCATCGCGGAGTGAGCCCACGGGTCCCTCGACGTCGATCTCGACGAGAAAGTCCCGCGCCTTGAAGCCCGTCGCGAGGATCACGACGTCGACGGTGTGCTCGTCACCGTTCTGGTCCACCACTCCGCACCGGGTGAATCGTTCGACGCCAGAGGTCACGAGCTCCACGTCAGCGCGACGCAGGGTCCGGAACCAGCCGTTGTCGAGCAGCATCCGCTTGCCGAACGGCGGGTAGTCGGGCAGGGCCTTCTCGATCAGGTCGGGCCGCCCCTCGAGCTCACGTTGCAGGTAGTCGGTGAAGTACCGGCGATGGCCGTCGTTGATCGCGTTGATGGAACGCCCCTGCCCGTCCCATTCGGGGTCGACCTGCAACGACTCGTGCACCCGGTCGTTGTGGATCCACGCGAGCCGTGCTCGGAACCAGGGCTGATAGAAGGGCACCTCGCGCATCAGCCAGTGGATGCGATGATCCATGGCCCGGAAGTAGTCGGCGTTCGGTGCCACCCACTGCTTCGAGCGCTGGAAGATCGTCAACGAGTGGACGTCCTCCACGATGGCCGGCACGATCTGCATGGCGCTGGCCCCGCTGCCGACGACGGCGACACGCTTGCCGGCGAGGTCGACTGAATCGGGCCAGCGGGCCGAGTGGAACACCTCGCCGCAGAACTCCTCGACACCTGGGAAGTCCGGCACCGACGGCACGTTGAGCTGACCGACCGCCGAGACGACGAGATCGAACTCTTCCTCACCTTCGACCCCGCCGGTCCGGAACCCCACCGTCCACGTACCGCGCTCCTGTGACCACTTCAATCGTTGGACCTCATGCCCGAACCGGATGAGGTGTCGCAGGTCGAAGGCCGTCGCGAAGTCCTTCATGTACGTCAGCACCTCGTCGCGCTTACCGAAGTAGGTCGACCACTCGCGCTGAAAGAAGGAGAAGGAGTAGAGGTAGCTCGGGGTGTCGACGCCGCAGCCGGGATAGCGATTGTCGAACCAGCTGCCCCCGACCTCGGGATTGCGCTCGAAGACGACGCACTCGATCCCGCGGTCGCGGAGCTGGCGCGCCATGAGCATCCCGGAGACGCCGGCGCCGACGATGCCGACGCGAACCTCACGCGAAGGCCCCTGCGCGTCGATCCGCGTGTGAACCTGGCCTGCGCCACCGAGTCCGGCCTGCTCGCCGATCATCTCGGCGAACTCCACGGGCACCGGTTCACCCATGCATGCCTCGGTCATCGCGTGCAGCCGCTCGAGGTCAGGGCGGGCTATGGCCACCGCCGCTCCGTCAGCCCAGGCGCCGATAACGTCGACGGCAGCCGAGCGGATTTCCCGCTGGACCTGCTCGGAGAAGCCGCCCGAGTCGAGGTCGTCCATGCCCGGACTGCGCCGTGGACGGTAGGGCTCGCGGAGCCACTTCTCGTCCCCGGTCAAGTGGTGCAGCACCATCAGCACCGTCGGCAGATTGGCCACAACCAGGGCATCTGCAAGGCGTTCACGGTCCATGACACCCTCCTCTCGCGCTTAATCTATATTAGATTATGCGCTGCGCAATGTGAGTGCACGCACACGGACTTACACAAGCTCGTCTGGCTGCAGACCGGCGTCGTCGCGGCGTGTGCTCGGTGTGGCGTTCGCCTTGGTCGAGTCCCGGGCAGCCGTTCCGATCATCAATCCGGGGTTGCTGGTCGGGCCCGCATCGGCCGGAACGAACATCGCGACCGTTGTCATCAGCATCGGCATCGCCGCCGTCACCTTGGTCCCGCAGTCCGCGCAAGCCGCCCCAGGCTGGCTACGGGTTGGGCTGCACCCCGCGCTGCTGGTGGTCCCGACCGCAGCGCTGATGGTGGTCGCCACACCACTCACAACGCGACTCCCGCGCCGCCTCCAGCCGCAGCACGTTCCATTTGGTGGAGCTGGGGGGAGCTGATTACAACCCGAAAGACAAGGTCACAGCCCTCGAAACCTTTCGGAAGAAACTCCCCCAGCTCGATACACCCGCCCCAGAACCCGCCCGACGGCAACCATCGAAGCGGGCACGCCAACTCACCGGCAACCAGGCCCGGGCGTCGACGAACCCCTTGCGTTCGAAGACCCGTGCCGCTGCATCGACGAGTTCCTGCACGCTGGTGGCGCGTTGCCGTGCCATTCCGCCTCTCCTTCCGGCCGGGCTTTCCTCCGGAGTCGAATGGGACGGTCACCGACTCACGCCGACTCGGTGACCGTCCCATTCGGGCCCGCCGGGGAAGACGCGACGCGGTCACCTGACGTGCGGCCGATAGGGCTTCTTCCCGCGCTCCCCGGCGTAGACGTCGTAGACGACGTACGACTTCGGATTGCCGAGGAAGAGGGTGTGGTTGGTGACCAGCACCCGGTCGTCGAGGAACGCGACACTCGCCGGGTCGTCCATGGGCACGTCGAGCAGGAAGTTCGCCAGGAGGTTCGGCGGGTTCCGCTTGAGCTCCTTGCCTTCCGGCGACACGACGACGACCGCCCTGGACAGTGCGAGCGCGGCGTAGATGTTGCCCGACTCCGCGATCGCGAAGCCGTCGATGCCGTCTCCGGGCTTGCTTTCCCAGAAGGTGTTCAGCTCGCCTGCACTACCGTCCGGCTCGATCTCCAGCGTGAGGAGGCGGCTGGTGTCCGGGCGCGGCGGGAAGCCGTGCAGCGGCCCGGTCAGCGACTGCGCGAACATGATCGTGTCCTCGTCGAGGAACTCGATGCCGTTGGGCCCGAAGACGCTTTTCGATCCGCGGATCGCTGAACCACACCTCGGCCTCACCACCGCCCGGTGGCACTCGCCAGATCAGCGCCTGCGCCACATCGGTGATGTACATGCTGCCGTCCTTGCCGAACGTCACGCCGTCGCCGATGGCGCACTGCGTGACGAGCACCAGGGCGGGAGCATCCACACAGAGGCTCTTGACCTGGTGGAAGGTCGCGTAGGTCCGCTGTTCGCCCGTCTTCGGGTCCAGGGCGATCACTCGCCGCGGATACCGGTCCAGGGCGTAGATGATGCCGTCGCCGTCCTGGGTGAGCCCGACGATGCCGGCTCCACGGGTGGGGTCCTGCCCCTCGATGGGCTATTCCCTCAGCAGCTCGCCCTCACTGCTGTAGGCGAAGATCTTGGATGGCCCCTTCCGCGGCTCCAGAACCCACTGCTGGGTTCCGACGTAGACGGTCCCGTCGTCGGCGACCGTGATGCCTTCGGGGTGCCCTGGCTGCGGTACTTCGGCGAAGACGTCGATGTCCAGCCATTCCCGCTCGGCCTCCGCGTGTGCCGCCGCGGACGCCCCTGTCATGGCGAGAGCCATGGCCGCCGCGACCGTCACCAGCCGCCGGACCCTCCCACCCTTGCGATGCGCATGCCACTTCATTGTGCCGTGAGCCTTCCCGCCCCACTGGTCAAGTGATTGCCGGCCGTGCGGTCAGGTGCTGCCGGGTCGCCGGCCACGGTGTCCACACGGCACAGACATCGGCGCGGCAGTGATCGGAGACCGCGGCCGGTCAGTCGACGAGCTCGGCCAGCTCCGAGCCGCTCAGGCCCCAGGCGAGGAGGGCGGCCCGGGTGCCGGATCCCGGTTCGGGCGCGGGGCCTGGCGCGTCGGGCACCGTCCGGCTGAATCGGGGTGCGGGAGCGGGCTGCACGTCACCCGCGACACGGAGAAAGGTGCCACGCGCGATGTTGTGCGGATGTTCCGGCGCCTCGCCGAGCCGGTAGACCGCCGTCGCGCAGGCGTCCGCCGGCTCGAGGATCGCCGCCCACTCGTCCCGGCTTCGACGCCGGAAGACGCCGGCGAAACGTTGGGTGAGTTCGGGCCAGCGCGCTCGGTCCCATTGGGGGAAGTCGACGGGGTCGAGACCGAGCAACCGCAGCAACTCCGCGTAGAAGCGTGGCTCCGCAGCACCCACAGCCACATGACCACCGTCCGATGTGGTGTAGACGTTGTAGAAGTGCGCACCGCTGTCGAAGAAGTTGGTACCAGGCTCGTCGCCAGCCATTCCGGCGTTCCGCAGGGCGTGGAACACCGTGGTGAGCAAGGCCGTTCCGTCCACCATCGCAGCGTCCACGACCTGACCGCGGCCCGAATGGCGCGCCTCCAGGACAGCGCACACCACACCGAAGGCGAGCAACATACCGCCACCACCGAAGTCACCGAGCAGACTCAGCGGGAACAGCGGCTTCTCACCCTTGCGCGCGATCGAGCCCAAGGCTCCCGCCACGGATATGTAGTTGATGTCGTGCCCGGGCCGGTCGGCAAGCGGGCCCGTCTGGCCGTACCCGGTCGCTCTGCCGTAGACGAGCCGCGGATTCCGTTGCAGCAAGGTGTCCGGTCCGAGCCCGTGCCGTTCCAGCACGCCCGGCCGGAAGCCCTCGATCAGGGCGTCGGCCGATTCGACCAGTCGGCACACGAGCGCACGGCCGCGCTCGGTGCCGAGGTCGCACTCGACGGAAGGGCGCCCGCGATGCAAGTGGTTCCACGACCCCGCGCCCAGGCTGTCACCGTCGCGCCGTTCCAGCCGGACAACCTGCGCACCCAGGTCCGCCAGCAACATGCCGGCAAACGGAGCCGGCCCCATGGCAGCCAGTTCGACGACCCGGACTCCGGTCAGCGGTCCCGGCATGTTCAGCACCCCCAAATCGGTCGGCCCTCGACCGGACCCGAGGCGAAATCAAGACTGGCCAGGAAGGTTCTTTTCGTGGCATGCCCGCTGCCGCCGGTCAACGAGGACCCGCGCCGCCGGAACAGCCCGGCAGCCCCCCCGGCGCCGACGGCGAGCGGAATCAGCTCTCGTCGTCGGGGCGGATATAGCCGGACAGCAGGCCGTAAACCTGCTGGTAAAGCTGCTCGGCACCCATCCGCCCGGAGGGCCGGTACCACCGTGTGACCGACAGCAGCATCCCGTTGACCAGGTTCACCACGGTGCCGACGTCCAAATCGGACCGCACGACACCAGCCTTCGCGCAGTCGCTGAGCAGACCCTCCGCCGCGTGGTTCACGTCGCGAGCCCACGACCGGAAGTTGCGCAAGGCCTGTGTGGACAGCTGATGCTGGTCGGCGGTCAGTACCAGATAGTAAGTCTGGTACTTGATCGCGTTCTCGATGTGCATGCGCAGGTAGGCTTCCAGCTTCTCCCGCGCCGAGAGATCACTGGACACGATCCGGTCTATACCGTCCCGCAAGGGATAGATGAGCTGTTCCACGATCGTTTCGAGCAGCCAGCGCTTGGAGTTCACGTACTGGTACACGGTCGGCTTGCTCACCCCGGCCTCGGCGGCGATATCGCTGATCGTCGCCTCGACGAAGCCCTTGCGCTCGAAAACCCGTGCGGCCGCATCAACAAGCTGCTGCACGCTGGTCGCACGCTGGCGTGCCATGCTTTCCCCTCACCCCGTACCGGCTCGACGGCTCCCCGGGCCAAGTCTAACCGGTTAAGGTTAACTGACCCGGGCGGGCGGCCGGGTCGCCGCGTCAGCCTGATGCATGCGGCGCTGAGGTAGGAATTCTGCACGATGCCGCGCACGAGGTGGGCGAATTCCTCGGGCCTGCCGAGCCTGCGAGGGTTCCTCCACGGTGGCCACCAGGCCCTCTCGAACGGGCTCAGGCAACCCCGCGGCCATCGACGTGTCGAACAACCCGGGCGCGATGGTGTTCACCCGCACTCCCTTGCCGGCCAGATCGCGCGCGACCGGCAGCGTCATGCCGACGACCCCCGCCTTGCTGGCACTGTAGGCCGCCTGCCCGGTCTGCCCGTCGAACACCGCACCCGACGCGGTGTTCACCACGACGCCCCGCTCGCCGCCTTCCGGACCGTTGCGCAGCATCGCGGCCACCGCCACCCGCATGACGTTAAAACGTGCCGCACAGGTTGACGTTCACCACGTGCTGGAACGCCTCGAGGTCGGCGGATTCGCCGCGAGAGACGAGCTTGCCCAGGAGTCGCACCGGTCGCGCGCCGAGCCGCCGCGCCGTCTCAAGTGTGGTCACCACCGTGGCTGCCGCGCCGTCGCTCATCGGCGCACACATCGGCACTGTCAGGGGACCGCCAACGGGCCGCGCGGCCAGCACCTCGGCCACCGTCGTCATGCGGCCGTACTGTGCTTTCGGGTTGGCGGCGCCATGCTCGGCGTTCTTGACGGTCACGCGGGCGAAATCCTCCGGCGTCGCATCAGTACGGTCCATGTACCACCGGGCGAACCTGGCGTAGCTGTCCATGAAGACCGAGCCGGTTCCCGCACTGCCGAGTTCCGTGGCAATTTCCTCGAGCCGCTCCTGGTCGATGGCTGTACCCAGCGCGCCCAGCGACTTGGCCTTGTCTGCGGTCGTCAACTTCTCGGCGCCGACCGCGATCGCGATCTCCACCTGACCCGACGCGACGGAAAGCCACGCCTGATCGAGTGCGGTCGAACCCGACGCGCAGGCGTTCTCCACATTGATCAACGGGATCCCGGACAGACCGGCGTCCCGCACGGCGTGCTGCCCGCGCGAGGATTCCTGGCCCTGCTGTAGTACACGACGCGCCACTCGGCCGGCTTCTCGATGCGCGCGTCCTCGAGCGCCTCGGCCACCGCCTCGGCAACGAGCGAGCCCGTGGAGCGCTCCCGCCATTTCCCGAACGGCGTCATGCCGACTCCGGCAACCACAACCTCGCGCATGTCCACCTCACCGTATGCTAACTTTACCGGACAGTATTGTTTCATACCGCTCAACAGTCAACCGGCGTCGCGGATCCGGGCGACCGGCTTCCCGTCAACCGAGCCGACGACTCACCGAATGACGCGGCACGCTGATCCAACATCAGGCGCATGCCGACCGACTGCGGCAACCCAATGCTTGACAGCCATTCGCGAACACTGCTAGGCAGTTAACTTAACTGGTAAGTATGTATTGGAGGACGGTTTGGCATCATCACGGCTGTCCGGCAAGGTCGCGATCGTGACCGGAGCGGCTCACGGCATCGGCGCCGCCATCGCGCGAAGCTTCGTCGCCGAAGGTGCACACGTGGCCCTCGCGGACATCGCGGATGCCGCGCTCGGCACGCTCGCCGGCGAACTGGGCCCTCAGGCCGCTCCGGTCCACTGTGATGTCTCGTCCGGCGACGACGTGCTGGCCACGGTGAAGTTCACCGTCGAGACCTTCGGCGGGCTGGATGTCGTCGTGAACAACGCGGCCACCGGATCATCGTCGATGCTCGTCGACATGCGCCAGAAGGAATGGGAGCGAGCCTTCGCGATCGGCGTCGGCGGCGTGTTCCACACCATTCGCCACGCGACTCCGGTCATGCGCGAACGCGGTGGCGGAGCATTCGTCAACATCTCGTCGGCGGCGGGTCGGCGCGCGGCGCGTGGAATGGCCGCGTACTCGGCGGCGAAAGCGAGTGTCGAGGCGCTGACTCGCTGCGCCGCCCTGGAGCTGCGAGAGGACGGAATCCGGGTCAACGCCATCGTTCCGGGCATGATCCGGACCGGTGCCGCCCAGGGCAACTCTGAGTTCCTCGGCCAGGCCGTCGGGATGGAGCTGGCCGAGTACGTGGCCAAACACCAGGGCCGCTGGGGAGAACCCGCGGAGGTCGCCGCCGTGGCGGTGCACCTGGCCTCGGCCGAGGCCGCATTCACGACCGGACATATGTACGTACTGGACAACGGTGCGACCACCCAGCTGTGAGGGTGGCGGAAAGCTGACGAAGGTGGCGGTGATGACCGAAGTTGTCGACAGGCAGGATCTCGTGCATTCCCTGCGCGATTTCTTCAAGCGCGAATGCGGGACCAGGGAGCAGCGGCGGGCGCTGAGTTCGGACGGATCGGTCACGCACAACCAGGAGCTGTACGCCAAGCTTGCCGACCTGGGCTGGCTCGGCTGCGCGATTCCCACGGAGTACGGCGGCGGGGGCGGCAGTGCCACGGATGCCTGTCACGTCGTGGAGGAGGCGGCCTACAGCTTGGCTCCGCTGTTCGGCCTCGCAGTCTCCCTGGTCAGTTCCACGGTGGTGGAACGCTTCGGCACCGAGGAGCAGAAGCGCGACATCCTGGGCGGGGTGTGCCGCGGGGAGGTGCTCGCGACGGCGATCAGTGAGCCGGGCGCGGGTTCCGATCCCGGCTCGATGATCTGCCGTGCGGAACGCCGCGGCGACACCTACGTCATCAACGGGCAGAAGACCTGGATCTCGTGCGCGCACATCGCCTCACGGATCCAGGTGCTGTGCCGGACCGACTCCAGCGGCGCGAAGCACGACGGGATCACCATGATCGACGTCCCCGCCGATGCGGAAGGACTCGAGGTGCGACCCATCCGCACGATGGGCGGTGACGAGGTGAACGACGTCTTCTTCACCGATGTCACGGTGGGAGCCGACCGGGTTATCGGTGAGCCAGGCAGGGCATGGCACCAGATCATGCGCACGCTCAACACCGACCGGTTGATGTGCGGTGCGGTGTTCCTCGGACGGGCTCGCCGGACCTTCGACGACGCGCTGGAATACGTGAGCACCCGCGAGCAGTTCGGCCGCCCGATCGGCAGCTTCCAGGCCATTCGCCACCGTATCGCCGACCTCGCCACCGAACTCGAATGCTGCCGTCTCCTGGTCTACTCCTCGGCGGCCAAGCTCGACGCCGATCCCGGCCGGTGCGTTCCCCGGGAAGCCTCGATGGTCAAGTTGAAGGTCACCGAAACGGCCAAGCGAATGGCCGTCGAGGGAATGCAGCTCTTCGGCGGCGCCGGCTACACGCTCGAACACGACATGGAACGCCATCTGCGCGAGTCGATCGTCTCGACCGTGTACGCCGGGACGAGCGAGATCCAGCGGGACATCATCGGAAGGTCGTACGGACTATGAGCGGCGCCGACGACGATTCCCCCCGCGTCCGGTACGAGCGTCCCGCCGACGGTGTCGCTCGTGTGGTCCTGGCCCGGCCGGACAAGCTGAACGCCCAGGACCGGCGGATGCTCCACGAACTGGACGACGCCTACCAGCGCGCGGTGCGGGAAGCCAGAGTGATCATCCTGGCAGCCGACGGCGAGGACTTCTCGTCCGGTCACGACTTGAACGTCGAGCGCGCCTTCGCCATGGACGGCGTCCAGCCACGCACGCTCACCGGTGGCTTCGACGCCGCCGGCGCCGAAGGCTGGTACGCGGTGGAGGAGGAGATGTTCCTCGGGCTATGCCTCCGCTGGCGGGACATACCGCGTCCGGTGATCGCTCAGGTGCACGGGCGCGTCATCGGTGGCGGACTCGAGTTGATCTGGCCCTGTGATCTCATCGTCGCCGCCGACGACACGGTCTTCCTGGACCCGACGAGCGCCTTCGGCGCGGCCGCGGCCGAGTACTTCGTCCATCCCTGGGAACTGGGCCATCGTCGCGCGAAGGAGATGCTGTTCACCGGCGAGCCGATCAACGCGCAGGAGGCGCGGGCACTCGGCATGGTCAACCGCGTCGTACCGAGGGACGAGCTGGCGGCGACCACACTGGAGCTCGCTCAACGTATCGCGGCACGTCCGACGTTCGGCATCAGACTGGCGAAGCGTGCCGTCAACCGGGCCCTCGATCTCCAGGGCATGCGCGCGGCCGTGGAATCGACCTTCGATACCCATCACCTCGCGCACTCGCACAACAGAGAGCGTCACGGAACGCTCATCGATCCGGCGGGACCCGAGATCATCCGGGCCGAGGCGCGGGAACTGCGGACGTCTCCCGGCGAACCTGCCGACGGATCGGCGACGTAGCAGCTTCGCCCGCGGAATCCGGGCCCCGGTGTCGTCTCCGGCCGGCCCGCGCAGCACGACAATGGAGGTTTCTCATCATGACCAGTAGCTCGTCCGTCGTCGGTTACCGGACCGAGGGCAGTACGGCCTGGCTGACGCTCAACCGCCCGGAAGCGCGCAACGCGTTGTCCTTCGAGGTGCTCGACGGGATCTCGGCATCGCTCGCCCGAGCCGCGGAGGACTCCTCGGTACGGGCGGTCGTAATGGCGGCCAGCGGCAGCGTCTTCTGTGCCGGTGCGGATCTGAAGATGGTGCTGGGTTCACTGCACGACGAAGGACCGGGCAGGTTCCTGCGCCGAGCAGCCGAGGTGTTCGAGGAGGTCGCCCGCCATCCGCATCCGGTCATCGCCGCCGTGCAAGGGCATGTCGTCGCGGGCGGCCTGGAGCTCGTCCTCGCCTGTGACCTGGTGGTGGCCGCCGAGTCGGCGACGTTCAGCGACGGGCACACCCGGTATGGACTGTTCCCCGCGGCGGGCGGGGCGACACGGCTGCCCCGGCGCATCGGCGCCAACCGAGCCAAACAGCTCCTGTTCACCGCGGAATCGTGGAGCTCGGAACGCATGCGCGAAGCCGGATTGGTCAACGAGGTCGTCGCGGACGACGCGCTCGCCGACCATACCCGCGAACTGGCGGACACCATCGGCCGGCGCAGCCCGCTGGGCTTGGCCGGCATCAAACGGGTGGTGGACGAGAGCATCGACAAGCCACTGGGCGACGCGCTCGCCGCGGAGCTCGCGGCCTGCGAGGAGTATTCCGCGAGCGCGGATTTCAAGGAAGGCCTGCGCGCCTTCACCGAACGACGTGAACCCACGTTCCTCGGCGAGTAGGGCCGCTCCCGAGCAAACCGGAAAGCGCCGCCGGCTTCCCGGACGCGGAGGCGTGCGGGAAGCCGAAAATATGTACTTTATGGTCAAGTACAGCCGTTCGCACTACGACTATTACGGGGCCGGCACGCGTCGAGTAGCCCACGAGTCCCACTGGCAACCCCGGGCGAACCCGTGTCAATTCGACAAGCCCGCCCCGTGACTCGAAGGCTGCCCTTTCGGCGCGCCCGGCGTCCGGCTCAGGGCTCGAACCATTGCCCCCGGCACGGACTTGCCGCAAATCGAGGACGGCTGCTATTGAATACTTACTGGTTGGTTCAGTTCTAGTCCGGCGAACCTCATCGGCAAGGCAACATCGAGGATTCTCGAAGAGGAGACAGATCATGAGCAGGTCATTCGACACCGTCGTCGACGGCGGGCGCTATTTCGAGGGCACCCGCTGGCACGAGGGCCGCTGGTACGCATCCGACGCCCTGGCCGGCATCGTCTGTGCCTTCGAACCATCCGGGGAACGCGAAGACCTGATGCGCGTGGAGGCGCTGTGCTCCGGCCTCGGCTGGCTGCCGGACGGATCGCTGCTCGTCGTGTCGATGAAGGACCGTTGCCTGCTGCGCAGGTCGCCCGACGGCGCGGTGAGCACCCATGCGGACCTGTCCGACGTCGCGCCCTACTGGATCAACGACATGTGGGTCGACACCGAGGGCCGTGCCTGGGTCGGGACCATCGGCTTCGCGATCGACCAGGGGCAGGACCCCCGGCCCGGCGAGCTGTTCCGGGTCGATCCGGACGGCACCGTGGCCGTCGCGGCCCGCGACCTCTGGTGTCCAAACGGGATCGTCCTCACCGACGGCGGTAGCACACTCGTCGTGGCGGAGTCGTTCGCCGCACGGCTCACGGCGTTCACCATCAACAGCGACGGCTCACTGAGCAACCGCCGCACCCTGGCGCAGTTCGGCGAGCCGCCCGCTCCCGGCAGCGCGCAGGAGATGCTGGCCGCCATGAAGGTGACCCCGGACGGCCTGACCGTCGACGCCGAGGACCACATCTGGGCCGCCGACGCGGCGCAGCGGCGCGTGGTGCGCGTGTCCCCCACCGGGCAGATCGTCGACGAAATCGCTCACCCGAAGGGCACCAACACCTACACCTGCGCCATCGGTGGTCCGGACGGCCACCAGCTGCTCATCGCCGCCTCGGAAGGGATCTTCGAAGCGCTCGCGGGCGTGGAAGGCACCGCTGAGCTGATCACGACGCGGGTGGACGTACCCGCACCGAAGGCATGACCGGATCGAACACACCGACGTAGAAGGGCAAACACATGGATCCGGTGGAAGTCCTGCGCCGCAACGCCGAGCGCAACGGCGAGAAGGTCGTCTTGCTCTGCGGCGGACGTCAGCAAAGCCACGGCGAACTGTACGAGCGGTCCTGTCGGCTGGCCAACGCGTTGCGCGCCGCCGGGATCGAACAAGGCGAGCGGGTCGCCCTGCTGGCCGACAACTGCTTCGAGGCACTGGAACTCGTCGGGGGGCTGACGCTCGGCGGCTATGTGCGCTGCCCGCTCTACGCCCACGACAGCGCGCAGCGGCATCGCTATCTCCTGGACCTGACCGAGTCCGCGGCCTTGATCGTCCAGGACAAGCACTATCCGGCGATCGCCCCGGTCCTCGGCGAGTGCGCGAAGCTGCGGCTGGTGATCGTCGTCGGTGAGCCGCCCGACGACGACGTTCGCCAGTACGAGGCGATGCTCGTCGAGGCTTCGTCCATCCCGCCCCCGGTCACCGTGCGGCCCGACGATCCCTTCCAGATCCGGTTCTCCGCGGGCACCACCGGACTCCCCAAGGGAATCCTGCATACGGTGCGGGGCTGGATGGCCGTCGGCGAGGAGATGTTCACCTCCGTCCGTCCCGGACTGTCGAATACGGACCGGTATCTCGCGGCGGGACCGCTGACCCACGCGGCAAGCATGCCGATCTGGCCGTTGCTCGATGCGGGCGGCTCGATCGTGGCCATGACGGCGTTCGACCCGGCCGAGTTCCTCAAGCTGGTGGAAACCGAACGCGTGACCATGACGGTGCTGGTGGCGACCATGGTGCAGATGGTCACCCAGCACCAGGACGCAACGGTGCGGGACCTGTCCAGCCTGCGCGTGGTGTTCTACGGCGCGTCGCCGATCCCGGAGTCCATCCTCGTCGGCGCGATCGGCGTCTGGGGCAACATCATGCATCAGCAGTTCGGCCAGAGCGAAGTGGCGCCGGTCGCCGAGTTGCTCCCGGAACACCACGTCGTGGACGGTACGCCGGAACAGCGTCGCCGCCTGCGGTCGGCCGGGAAACCGACCGTCAACGCGCGCATCCGGATCGTGGACGACAACGACAACGAGCTGCCTCCGGGCGAGGTGGGCGAGATCGTGGCGGTCGGGCCGAACCGCATGGCGGAGATCTGGCGCGATCCCGAGGCCACAGCGGCGCGCATCACCAGCGACGGCTGGGTGCGCACCCGGGACATGGGCTATTTCGACGAGGACGGCTTCCTGTACCTCGCCGACCGCAAGGAAGACCTGATCATTTCGGGCGGGTTCAACATCTGGCCTGCCGAGCTCGAGAACGCGCTGACCGAGCACCCGGGTGTGTCCGAGGCGGTCGTGGTCGGCGTCCCGCACCCGAAGTGGGTGGAGACGCCCCGGGCCGAGATCGTGCTGGACAAGCACTACGACGGTGACGTCACCGAGGAGGAGCTGATCGAGTGGACAAGGGAGCGACTCGGCTCGGTCAAGAAGATCACCGGTGCCCGGTTCGTCGATGAACTGCCGAAGACACCGATCGGCAAGGTGCTGCGGCGTGTGGTGCGGGACCGCTACCGCCAGGCGTGACCACGGCAGGCCGGGCGGGTGCGGCGGGTATCGCGCGCGGCCCGGCCTGCCGACGTGGCCGGCGCCGCGCCGGCGGCTTGCGCGCGCCACCCGGACGCGCGCAAGCCGACCTCTCACTGCCCGGCGGACTGCGCGCGGGCCTCGCGGCGCTTGAACCGCTGGATCTTGCCGCTCGGCGTCTTGGGCAGATCGGCCACGATGTGCACGCGGCGCGGGCAGGCATGCGCGGCGAACTCGCGCTTGACGAGCTGCACCGCTCCCATCCCGGCGTCGACGGCCGCTCGCCACCGACCTGGATCACGTGCCGCCCGGCCGCCCCGGTTTGCGGTGAACAGCGGGACGTGCACGGCGCCGAGCCGCCAGATGCCCAGCAGGACGGCGGGCAGGTCGGCCGACTTGCCCATCAGCACGCCCACGGCGTCACCGCGGCCGATGCCCTTGTCCGCCAGCACGGCGGCGACCCGCCGGGACCGCGCCGCCAGCCTCACTCAGCGCCCTCGATACTGCGTCCGCGGACCTCACCGAGGCCGCGCGCCTGACCGATGTGAGCCTGAAGCTACTCGAAAGACCCGAAGAGCTGTACGGGGCGATACAACGAACAGCAGCGGCGGCTTCTCAACCAAGCAATCTTCCACAACCGGCAAAACCGCCACTCCAAGCTCGGCTACCTCACCCCAGTCGAGTATGAAGACTCCACGAACTACAACAACCCGCCTGAGACTCCACCAAGCCTGGTCCGGCAAACCGGGGCAACGCCAAGGTGTCCGTCCCACGGGGGCAACCTCAGGACGACACCTTCGCCCAGCAGACCCACAACTGACAGCGGCCAGTCCAAACTCCCCGTAGGCGGCCATTTACCGCCCCGGTGACGGCCAGCGTTCTCCCCGCTGGCGGCCAGATATCTCCCCGGTGATCAAGCATCCGATGCCGGCGGCGAGGGTCTGCCGGTGAAGCGAGACGAGGAGATCATGGAGATCCTGGAGGCGTTCGACCTCACGGGGAGTTACCGCGCCGCCGGCGAGTTGGCGGGCTGTGATCACCACACCGTCGCCCGCTATGTGGCGCTGCGCGAGGCGGGTCAGCCGCCGGTCGCCCGGGAGCACCGGGTGCGGCCGATCGACGAGTACCAGGACAAGATCGAGGAGCTGGTGGTGCGCTCGGACGGCCGGGTCCGCGCCGACGTGGTCCACGAGCGGCTGGTCGCGATGGGCTTCACCGGCGGGGAGCGCACCACCCGGCGCACGGTCGCGGAGGTCAAGGCCCGATTGCGGGCCGGGCAGCGCCGGGTGTTCCGGCCGTGGGTAGTCGAGCCCGGGCTGTGGCTGCAGTGGGACTGGGCCGAGGGCCCTCGGGTGAACGGGCGCCGCACGTCGTTGTGGTGCGCGTGGCTGGCGTGGTCACGGTTCCGGATCGTGCTCGCGGTCTGGGACCGGACCCTGCCGACGATCGTGGCCTGCATGGACACCACCCTGCGCCGCATGGGCGGGGTCCCGACCTACGCGCTGACCGACAACGAGCGCACCGTCTCGGTCGACCATGTCGCCGGGATCGCGGTGCGGCACCCGGAGATCGTCGCGGTCGGACGGCATTACGGGATGACGATCCGCACCTGCGTGCCAGCGGACCCGCAGTCCAAGGGCGGCTCGGAGGCCACGGTGCGGATCGCGAAGGCCGACATCGTCCCGACCTCGGCGAACCTGCTGGAGGAGTACCGCACGTTCTCCCAGCTGGAGAGCGCGTGTCGGGAGTTCTGCGAGCAGGTCAACGCCCGGGCGCACCGGGAGACCCGCCGGCCGCCGGTTGATGCCCTGGCCGAGGAACGCACGAGGCTGCATCCGCTGCCGACAGTCGCGTTCACGGTTGCGTTCGGGACGACGCGGCGGGTGAACTGGGACGCCACCGTCTCGGTCGAAGGGGTGCGCTACTCGGTGCCCCACCAGCTGGTCGACACCCGGGTCTGGGTCCGGTTCCACGGCGACGACCTGGTCATCACCGCCGTCGGCGAGCACGGCCCGGGCGAGGTTGCCCGCCACGCCCGCTCGACACCCGGGACGCCATCGATCCAGCCCGAGCACTACCCGCCGCCCACCGCGGCGGCGAACGCCGCCGGGGAACGGGTGCCGCGGGCGGGCAGCGCCGCGGAGACCGAGTTCCTCGCCCTCGGCCCGGGCGCGACGTCCTGGCTGGTCGAGGCCGCCGGGTCTGGCGCGCGAGGGGTCCGACGCAAGATGGCCGAGGCCGTCGCGCTGGCCAAGCTGCACCCGCCCGGCGAGGTCGACCGCGCCCTCGGCACGGCCGCGGTCGCAGGACGGTTCGCCGAGAACGACGTACTGCGCATCCTCGCCCACCAGGCCGGGCGCGACATCAACAAGCCCACGGTCCGCGCGAGTGAGACGCACAGCCTGCAACCCGGCACCTCGGCCTGGTCCGGCTTCGGCATCGCCGCGCCACCTGATCCCGACCCCCATCCCGACCCGGCAGAGCTCGACCCGGCAGGAGAGCCGTCATGAGCGCGGTCACCGGATCGGTGCCGGCTTCGGCCGGGGATCCGCTCGCGGAGGCCGTCGCGCTGACCCGGCGGCTCAAGCTGCCCCACATCCGCCGCCACCTCGTCGAGCTCGTGCCGACCGCGCGGGCGCAGCGCTGGGACCACGCCGAGCTCGTCCGGGTCCTGCTCGCCGAGGAAGCCGCCGGCCGCGACGCCACGAACCTGCGCACCCGGCGCCAACGGGCCGGGTTCCCCGCCGGGAAGACCCTGGGCGACTGGGACGCGGGCGCGTCCTGCATCCCTCGGCCCACCCAGGACGCCCTGACCACCCTGGAATGGGTGGGTCGGCGGGAGAACGTGTGCATCTGCGGGCCGTCCGGGACCGGGAAATCCCACTTCTGCGAAGCGCTCGGCCAGGCCGCGGTCGAGGCCGGGATGACGGTGGCCTGGTTCACCATCGAAGACCTCGGCGCCCTGGTCCGCCGCCACCGCGCCGACGACTCGATCACCCGGGCACTGGCCCGGTTGATCCGCACCGACCTGATCATCGTCGACGACATCGGGCTGCTGCCGGTCTCCCCGGACGCCGCGGAGGGGTTCTATCGGCTGGTCGACGCCGCCTACGAACGTCGCTCGCTCGCGGTGTCGAGCAACCTCCACCCGTCCGGGTTCGACGAGATCATGCCCAAGACCCTGGCCACCGCAACGGTCGACCGGCTCCTGCACCACGCCCACATCGTCGTCACCGACGGTGACAGCTACCGGCTCGCGCAGGCCACCTCCGGCAAGGGAGTCACCGCCTTGAACTGAGCACGCACGACCGAGGGCGGGGACTTATCTGGCCGCCGTCGGGGAGATCTATCTGGCCACCAGTGGGGAGAACTCCTGGCCGCCAGCGGGGAGAACGAACTGGCCCTTGACA